>CAYFPX010000018.1:31008-53188 GCA_964344945.1 uncultured Enterobacterales bacterium | reverse complement strand
CGACCACATGCCGGCCTGGGTCGCCGCGGTCACGGCTTCGCTCTTCAGGGACCAGGCGACGGCCGAGCTCTTTGCGGGCATCGGCGGCGGCGTGCCCATCCTCGACGTGGGGATTCAGCAGGCGGCGGTCGACGCCGGCGTGCCGTCCCGCCACCTGGAGACCCTCGAGCAGCAGATCGCGATGATGGCGGCCCACGACGCCACCTTCCTCGCGAGCCTGGATGCCCCCGACGACCACGTCGCCGAGGAGGCCGCCGCGACCGCACAGATGCTCCAGGCGTGCTACGACCTCGACGCCGAGGGGATCGCCGCGGTCACGACGCAGTCGCGTGGCGACGAGCTGGACCGCGCCCTGCTCGACGATCGCAACGCTGCCTGGGTCCAGGTCCTCGACCCGGAGCTCGCCGAGGGCGGCGTGGTGGTCGCCGTCGGCGTCGGCCACATGTTCGGCCCGTCCGGCCTGATCCAGCACCTGGAGGACCAGGGCTACGCGGTCACAGCCTTGCGCGGCGCCCCCTCGGGCTTCGTGCCGCCGGCCCAGCCGGAGCCAGCGGAGCAGGCCGCGGCGCCCGCCATCGACCCGGCGGTCGTGGCGAAGTGGCAGGACGCGCTGGCTCCGGACATGGCGGCCCAGCACTGTGCGCCCGGGACCCCCGTGGCGACCTGTGTGCTCCAGGACCCGGCGGCCTGCCAGGCCCGCATCGAGCGGGACGTGCGGATGTGCATCGACCAGCACGCCGAGGACCTCCCGGTAGAGGGCGACCCCGACCCGGCTCTGCTGGCGGCGGTGGGCGCCTGTGCGGGGGCCACGCCGCTGCTGGAGGCCCTGATCCTCGACACCTTCCCGGACACGCCGCCGTGTCCGCAGATCCGGCTGATGATGACCGCGGCCATGGACGAGGCCATGTGATCGCCCGGTTCGCGAGAGTTGACCGGCCCTCGCTCGCCCTCCGCCCGCCTGCCGCCGCACCCGGGACTCGAAGTGACTCCGGCCACGTTGTCGTCCCGACCACGACAGCAGGCGGGCGGCTTGCGTCGCGATCATCCGGTCCACTCGGGCGAACCGGGCGATCACTGGGACCGCGGCGTCGCACTGAGGGATCCGCCCCCCGCAGTCGGCGTCGCAGCGGGTCGTGGATCCGCCTGGCGCGGTCGCCCTCCGGCTGGCCCGGGTCTTGCTGTGGCGGCGGGTGCCCGTGCTCCTGACCCTCCTGGCCCTCTCCACCGCCCAGGCCCACAGCCCCACCGGCTGCGTGCCCGGTGCCGCTGGGGTCTCGCCCGAGCTGCGCAGCGCCCTGGCCAAGCCCGCTCCGCCCCGTGGCGACGCCGAGGACGAGGTCGATGGCAACGCCTACGACGACCCCGAGGGCGACAACGACGGCGACGGCTACGCCAACGAGGACGACGCCTTCCCCAACGACGAGCGCACCTGGGACGACACCGACGGCGACGGGGTGGGGGACCAGCTCGACGCCTTCCCGGACGACCCGGACGAGTGGCGCGACTCCGACTGCGATGGGGTGGGGGACAACGAGGACGAGGCCTTCGACGGCGGAGAGAAGACCGCGAGCGTCGCCTATGAGTCCAGCGACGGCGTGTACTGGCAAGACGTCGCCTTCGACATGCGCATGGACCCGGACGGGACCCTCAACGTGCACCTCAAGGTCGAGATCTCAGGGCACCGCGACCCGGAGATGGAGCGGCGGTGGGAGAGGTTCGTCGAGGAGACCTGGACCTCCGAGGAAGAGGCCTTCGCTCTGGACATCGACTTCGTCTCCGAGGGCGGCCACACCCAGGTCACGGTCATCGACGGCGAGGGCCACAGCGACTCCGGGACCTTCTACACCGCCGAAGAGGACCTGGTGATCGCCCACGAGATCGGCCACCACCTGGGGCTGAACGACGAGTACGAGGACGGGGACGACCCGGACCGACTGATCGGCGAGGAGGACTCGCTGATGCGGATCAACTGGGACGACGCGAAGCTGTATCCGCGGCACTTCGAGTTCCTGCGGCAGCACTGGAAGTGTCCGGAGTAGACGTGAGCGGCGCCGACCTGAGTGCGCGCCGTCCAGGCGCGGTCAGAGTGCCTCGACGCACACCGTGCAGTCTCGGGCTGGCGCGTCCTGTTCCGGCACTCCGATGAGCAGGACGTCGACCCAGGCCTGCGCGCAGGCCTCCTCATCGCCGGCCGCGAGGCGCGTGCGGTGGGCGACGACCAGGCGCTCGGGTCCGTCGCTGTGGACCGAGGCCACCGACCAGTCCGCCTCCGCGCAGCCGCTGTCCACCTGGGCGATCACCACCACGTCCCAGCTGTCGAAGTCCACCTGGGGGATGGGGTCCGGGACCCCCCAGGCCTCGACCTGGCGCTCCCAGCCCTCCCGATCCGGCACCACCAGATCGAAGTTCGTCTCCAGCCCGGTCCCGACCGTGTCGCGGAGCTGCTCACCCAGCTCCCGCCAGGCGAAGGCCGTGTGCGAGACCGGCTCCGCCTGCTCCAGGCCGAGGGCCTCGGGACAGGCGGCGGCCTCGCGGGCGGAGTCGGCCGGTGCGCAAGCGGCCAGGGCGAAGAGGGCGATGAAGGGCATGGTGAAGTGCACGGTGAATCTCCTAGGCTGTGCTCTGGGGTGACCGGATCCACGGCGCCAGGACCTGAGGGTCTGCTTCGCTCATGGCGGCGAAGACTGCCCCACCAGGTCCCACCCCCAGCACTCCGGCACCCCGTCGAGTCTCAGGGCACACGCGTGGTAGTCGCCAGCGCTCACCGAGCTGAACTGCCCCTCTGGCGGCTCCAGCTCGCCCTTGTCGCCGGCCCCCCAGCAGCTCAGCCCGCGATCCGAGGTGCGGATGCCGCAGGTGAAGCGGTAGCCCGCCGCCAGCTGGCTGAATCGGGCGCCTTCAGGGGCGGTCGCCCGGCCGGCGTGGTCGCTGCCCCAGCACTCGGCCGTGCCGTCCGGGCGCAGGCCACAGCTGTGCTTGAAGCCCGCCGTGACCTGGGTGAAGGGGCCGAGACGGGACGCGGGGCGCGCGGGCCAGGGCACGATCCCGGGCAGGTGCCCGGTGCGGCCGTCCTCGGGCTCGCCCCAGCAGGTCGCGCTGCCGTCGGTCGCCAGCCCGCAGGCGTGGGTGGTGCCCGTGGCGACCTGGGAGAAAGCGCCCTTCGGCGGCCTGCGCTGCCCCTGGTCGTTGTAGCCCCAGCAGCGCAGGCGCGTGTCCCGGCCCACGCCACAGCTGAACTTGTAGCCGGCGTCGACCTGGGTGAAGGGAACCTCGGGTGGGGCCCCGGTGATCTCGTCCAGGTCGCCCCAGCAGGCCACGGTGCCGTCGGCCCGGAGCGCACAGCTGTGGGACTGGCCGGCGGTGATCCCGGTGAAGGGACCATCGGGGGCGCCGGCGGGGGCCTGACCCCAGCAGAGCACGTCGCCGTCGCCGTCCAGGCCGCAAGAGTGGTGACTCATGCCGGCGTCGACGGCGAGCATCCGGGTCGGAGAGCCCGTGGAGCAGGCGATCAGGAGGATCCAGGCCACTGCCCACAGTCTAGCGATCCCGCGCGCCGGAGGGAATTGCCGCCACCAGAGGCAGCCCTGGCGGACATTCCGTGACACGCCCCGAAAAAGGCAGTCTTCCTCAAGACTTGCGGCAGCAGTCCGACCTGAGGGCCTGGAAGAAGCCCTGCATCCTTGCTGTTCCTCGTGCAGAGTGCGTCAGGGGCTGCCCGTGCGCGGCCCCCGAGACGCTGAACACCTCGACCCATCGTTCTCGAATCGCGGCGCCCTCCGAGCAGGACCCATCTGCTGGAGAGAGCCCCCACGACCGGCCGGATCGGCCACCGGGCCTGTCACTCCGCGGCGACGGGGCGGGACCGATCCGCAGGAGACCCCATGAGCACCACCCAGCCAGCATCGCAGGACCGCCTCCTCGGCATGATCGCCGAGCTCCAGGACGTCGAGCAGTTCCGAGCCGAGAACTGGGAGGGCAGCTTTGGCGACTACCTGAACCTGGTACGCGGCAACCCGGACATCACCCGGAACGCCTACCAGCGGCTCTACGACCTGATCTGCCACTTCGGCAGCCACGAGTACACCGAGTACAAGAAGCTCATCGTCCGCTACAAGTTCTTCGACGACCCCTTCGACGGGGGCAAGGACGCGGTCTACGGCATCGACGTCCAGCTCATGAAGCTGGTGCACGTGCTCAAGTCCGCCGCTCTGGGCTACGGCTCCGAGAAGCGCGTGATCCTGCTGCACGGCCCGGTCGGCTCCGCCAAGAGCACCATCGTGCGCCTGCTCAAGAAGGGCCTGGAGTGGTACAGCCGCCAGCCCGAGGGCGCGCTCTACACGTTCTCCTGGCAGCTGCCCGACGGCACCGAGGTCGCCAGCCCCCTCAACGAGCGGCCCCTGAAGCTCGTGCCCCTGGACATGCGCGACGACTTCCTGCGGGCGCTGAACAGCGAGGTCAACAGCCGCTACGAGATCAAGCTCGAAGGCGACCTCGACCCCGTCAGCCGCTTCCTGTTCAAGGAGACGATGAAGGAGGTCGACGGCGACTGGATGAGGCTCATCGAGCGCGTCCGTGTCCGCCGGCTCATCCTGAGCGAGAAGGACCGCATCGGCATCGGGACCTTCCAGCCCAAGGACGAGAAGAACCAGGACTCCACCGAGCTCACCGGCGACGTCAACTACCGCAAGCTCGCCGAGTTCGGCTCGGACTCCGATCCGCGGGCGTTCAACTTCGACGGCGAGTTCTGCGTGGCCAACCGCGGCCTCATCGAGTTCGTCGAGGTCCTGAAGCTCGACGTGGCGTTCCTCTACGACCTGCTGGGTGCAAGTCAGGAGCACGTGATCAAGCCGAAGAAGTTCGCCCAGACCACCATCGACGAGGTGATCATCGGGCACACCAACGAGCCGGAGTACCGCAAGCTCACCTCCAACGAGTTCATGGAGGCCCTGCGGGACCGGACCATCAAGATCGACGTCCCGTACATCACCAAGTGGCACGAGGAAGCCCGCATCTACGAGCGGGACTTCTCCAGCGAGCGGGTGCACAAGCACGTGGCGCCCCACACCCTGGAGATGGCCGCGATGTGGGCCGTGCTGACCCGGCTCGAGGAGCCCAAGAAGCACAACCTGTCCATCGCCCAGAAGGCCAAGCTCTACGACGGCAAGATGCTCCCCGGGTTCACCGAGGACAACGTCAAGGAGCTGCGCAAGGGCGCTCGCCGCGAGGGCCTCGAGGGCATCTCCCCGCGCTTCGTCCAGGACAAGCTCTCCAACGCCCTGGTGCGCGAGGTCGACGTCCCGAGCATCAACCCGTTCATGGTGCTCAACGAGCTGGAGAGCGGCCTGAACCACCACTCGCTCATCTCCGACGACGAGACCCGCAAGCGGTACAAGGACCTGCTCACGGTGGTGAAGCAGGAGTACGACGCCATCGTCAAGAACGAGGTCCAGAAGGCCATCACCGCCGACGAGGGCGCGATCGCCCGACTCTGCGCCAACTACATCGACAACGTGAAGGCCTACACCCAGAAGGAGAAGGTCAAGAACCCCTTCACCGGCGCCTACGAGGACCCGGACGAGCGCCTGATGCGCTCCATCGAGGAGAAGATCGAGATCGCCGACTCGCGGAAGGACGACTTCCGTCGGGAGATCATGAACTTCATCGGTGCGCTGGCCGTCGACGGCAAGACCTTCGACTACAAGACCAACGAGCGGCTGCACAAGGCCCTGGAGCTCAAGCTCTTCGAGGACCAGAAGGACAGCATCAAGCTCACCAGTCTCGTGTCCCAGGTCGTGGACAAGGACACCCAGGCCAAGATCGACGTGGTCAAGCAGCGGCTCATCGACCGCTACGGCTACGACGAACACAGCGCGACCGACGTGCTGAACTACGTGGCGAGCATCTTCGCTCGCGGAGACGCCAAGGACAGCGAGTAGCGCGGTATGCCCCTCCCGATCGAGAACGACCTGCACCGCTTCCGGTCCATCGTGAAGGGCCGGATGCGCAAGGATCTGCGCCGCTACATGGGCAGCGGCGAGCTCCTGGGCAAGCAGGGCGACAAGGTCGTGAGCATCCCGCTCCCCCAGATCCAGATCCCCCGGTTCCGCTACGGCAAGAACATGGGCGGGGTGGGCCAGGGCGAGGGCGAAGGCGAAGGCAGCGGCCAGGGCGAGGCCGGGGACCAGGCCGGTGAGCACCTGCTCGAGGTGGACATCACCCTGGAGGAGCTGGCCGAGATCCTGGGCGAGGAGCTCCAGCTGCCGAACATCGAGCCCCGGGGCCAGAAGGAGATCACCAGCGCCAAGGACCGCTACATCGGCATCTCCAAGCAGGGGCCCGAGGCCCTGCGGCACGGCCGGCGGACCTACAAGACCGCGCTCAAGCGCCAGATCGCCAGCGGCACCTACGACAAGGGCAACCCCATCGTCATCCCCTACAAGGAGGACCGCCGCTACCGCACCTGGAAGGCCCAGACCAACCCCCAGTCCGCCGCGGTCGTCATCTACATGATGGACGTGTCGGGCTCGATGGGCCAGGAACAGAAGGAGATCGTGCGACTCGAGACCTTCTGGATCGACACCTGGCTGCGCCACCAGTACAAGAACGTCGTCACCCGATTCATCATCCACGACGCGGTCGCCCGCGAGGTCGACCGGGACACGTTCTTCCGCACACGCGAGTCGGGCGGAACGCTCATCTCCAGCGCCTACAACCTGGCCATGAAGATGCTGGACGAGGACTACCCGGTCCAGGAGTGGAACATCTACCCCTTCCACTTCTCCGATGGCGACAACTGGTCGGCGGCGGACACGCGCTCGTGCATGGAGTTGCTGAAGACTCGCATGCTGCCGGTCGCCAACCAGTTCAGCTACGGCCAGGTGGAGAGCGAGTACGGCTCGGGTCAGTTCATCAAGGACCTGGAGGAGCACTTCAAGGAGGAGGAGTCGGTGGTGTTGACTCGCATCCCGGATCGGGACGCGATCATGGACAGCATCAAGGGCTTCCTGGGAGCGGGCAACTGATGTCGGCCGGCATGGACTTCATGAAGGGCGACCGGCGCAAGCTGCCGCCGGAGCTGGAAGAGGCCCGGGCGGAGATCGTCCAGATCGGCGCCTCCTACGGCCTGGACTTCTTCGACACCGTGTTCGTGATGTGTCGCTACGACGAGATCAACATGCTCGCCAGCTACGGCGGCTTCCCGGTGCGCTACCCCCACTGGAAGTTCGGCATGGAGTACCTCGAGATGTCCAAGGGGTACGAGTGGGGACTCCAGAAGATCTACGAGATGGTCATCAACACCGACCCCTCGTACGCCTACCTGCTGGACAACAACACCTTCGTGGACCAGAAGCTGGTCATGGCCCACGTGCTGGGCCACGTGGACTTCTTCAAGAACAACCTGTGGTTCGCCCCCACGAACCGCAAGATGCTCGACCAGATGGCCAACCACGGCAGTCGTGTGCGTCGCTACATCGACCGGGTGGGCCACGACGAGGTCGAGTCCTGGATCGACATCTGCCTGAGCGTGGACAACCTGATCGACCCCCACCGACTGCACATCGTGCGGGAGCGGCAGCGGGCCGAGGTGCCCCTGGACCACCCGGACGGCGTGCACAAGCTGCCGGCCCGGGGGTACATGGACAAGTACATCAACCCGCCGGAGTTCCTGGAGCAGCAGCGTCAGAAGCACGCCGAGGAGCAGGCCAAGGCCGCCCGCTTCCCCGAGGACCCCCAGAAGGACGTGCTGCTCTTCCTGCTCGAGCACGGCCGGATGAAGGCCTGGCAGGCGGACATCCTGCACATCATTCGTGAAGAGTCGTACTACTTCGCGCCCCAGGCCCAGACCAAGGTCATGAACGAGGGCTGGGCCACCTACTGGCACACCCACATGATGACCCACGACATCCTGAAGAGCAGCGAGGTCATCGAGTACGCCGACCACCACTCCGGCACGGTCGCCACCCGGCCGGGCCAGTTCAACCCCTACAAGATCGGGGTGGAGCTGTGGCGGGACATCGAGCAGCGCTGGAACCGCGGTCAGTTCGGCAAGGACTGGCTGGAGTGCGAGGACCACACCCGCAAGAAGAACTGGGACACCGGCGTGATGCTCGGTCGCAAGAAGATCTTCGAGGTCCGCCGGACCCACAACGACGTCACCTTCATCGACGAATTCCTCACCGAGGACTTCGTGCGGCAGCACGGCATCTTCACCTGGGACTACGACAAGCGGCGGAACGAGTACGTCATCTCCAGCACCGACTTCAAGGCCGTGAAGCAGAAGCTGCTGTTCATGCTCACCAACCGGGGCCAGCCGCGCATGCAGGTCATCGACGGCAACCACGGCAACCGGGGCGAGCTCTGCGTCCAGCACGTGTGGGAGGGCATCGACATCCAGCTCGACTGGGCCCAGCGCACCATGGCCAACCTGGCGCTGCTCTGGGGCCGGCCCGTGCACCTGGAGACGACCGTCGACGGCAAGCCCATCGTGCTGCACCATGATGGAGAGGAATTCAGCAAGGAAGCCCGGAAGACCAAGAAGTGAGCAAGCTCTCCGAAGCCCTCAAGGACAAGCTCGAGCTCCCCGGCGTGGGCGGCGGCCGCGTGATCGTCGACGGCGACGCCGGCACCGTCGAGGTCGACCTGTCCGCCAAGGGCCCCATCGGCGCCAAGGTGCACCGGGTGCGGGTGGAGAGCCGGGACCCGGCGCCGCTGCAGCAGCAGGCCAGCGGGATCTGCGAGCGGGTCCGGGGCCTCGGTGAGCGGCTGGTCCCGGTCGAGGTCGACGACCGCCTGGGCGGCGGCGTGCTGCGCTCAGACCCCGGCGACATGCGCGGCAAGCGCTACTTCGAGGTCGGCCTGGACGGCCAGGGCGCGACCCTGGAGCGCTGGAAGGCCAAGGACGGCGGCGGCCGCGAGCGCGAGTCCTTCGAGGTGACCCGGGAGCAGCTCGGGCGGCTGGTGGATGACCTGGCGGAGGGGTTGACTGACTGACCGGATCACCTGGGTTGACCCTTGGCATCCGCCGCACCACTGCCGCGCCCTCGCCTCGAAGTGACTCGGCCACGACTTCGGCTCGGTCGCGACAGCGGTGCGGCGGATGCCTGCGCGATCATCGGATCAACCCAGGTGACCCGGTCAGTGAGAAGGCCAGCTAGTGTCCTGTCTCAGAAGTTCGTGGACACTAGGAGCTCGGGCCCGGCCCGCTGACCGGCAGCCCTGGACTGAACGTTCGCCTGGTCCGGCAGCCCCGGGGTCAACGTTCGTCTTGGCCCCGGAATTGGCCCTCAGGAGGCCCTCCGGACCCCTCAGGACCGGATTCCGGGCCGATCGGGCCCCAATGTGAACGTTCACCCGAGGGCTGCCGGACCAGGCGAATGTTCGACCCGGGGCTGCCCCGGATCCTGCCCGGTCAGAGCCGCTCGACGAAGCGTCGAACCAGCGCATTGCTGTCCGGGGTCTCCTGGAACCGCGCGATCGTACGCTCGTAGTGGCCGTCGTCGTCGGTGTAGCCAGACCGGAAGACCCCGAGCCGTTCCACGAAGCGCTGCCGGTCCAGCTCCGGGTGGAATTGGAAGGCCCAGAACGGCGCCCCGTCGACGCGGAAGGCGTGCAGGCAGGCGTCGGTCTCCGCGAGCGCGGTGGTGCCCCGCGGGGTGTCCTGGGTGCGCTCCCGGTGGCAGGAGACCGCGACCAGGGGGTTCGGCAGGCCGGCGAACAGGGGGTCGCTGGCTGCTGCCGGTGTCAGGCGCAACGGGATCGTGCCCATCTCGAAGCCTTCATCGTCCCGGATCAGCTCCCCGCCGAGGCCGACCACCGCCACCTGGAAGCCGAAGCAGGAGGCGAAGGTCGGAAGCTGACGGTCGATCGCCTCGTGCAGCACCGCGGCGATGGCGGCGACGAAGGGGAAGCGCTCGGGCGCCATCGCCGACGCCTCGCTGGCACCGCCGACCAGCAGTGCGTCGCACCCGGCCAGGACCTCGGGCCCGAAGGCCGGCTGGTCGAAGACGTTGTGCACGGCGATCGCAGACACCGGCACCCCGGCGTGCCGGGCGAAGCTCTCGACCTCCTCCACCCGCACGCCGCCCTGGTCGCGGATCTGGAGCAGCAGCAGGCGGGGAGGCATGGCGAGGACGATAGCGGATCCCGAGACCGACCCGACGGACACCGGCGCCCAGCGCTGAGCGCCGGACCTGCGCGGCGCTCTCAGCTCGCCGTCGTCGTCCGCCCCTCCCACGAGAAGGTCTCGCCCGTGGCGTGGTCCACGCACTCGCCGCTGGACCGGGTCGCCGTCTGGTCCTCGCCGTCGATCTCCAGGGCCTCCCAGGTGCAGGTCCAGGCGCCGTTGGTGCCGCGCACGGTCAGGGACGCCTCGGTCGAGGTGACCTGGTCGCTCAGGGTGGTGGTGCTCACGTCGAAGGCGATCACCAGGGTCTCCTCCTCGCGACCGTCGCCGTCGGCGTCGACCCAGGCGAGCACCTCGAGGGTCACGGTCTCGGTGGCACCCTCCTCCAGCGACGTGATGCGCATGGCGGCCCGCACGTGATCTTCGTCGAGCACGTCGTCCTCGAAGCGCCCGGCGTTGGGATCGAGCAGGCGGGCGGTCAGATCCGCGCTGTAGATGATCTCCTCCCGGACCTCGTGGTGCCAGGTCGTGACCTGGAGCTCCAGCAGCCCGTCCAGCCAGGCGATGTGGTCGCCGTCGGTGACCTGCCAGCCCTGCCAGTCGATGCTCAGGGTGCCCTGGTCGAACTCCGGACCCGCGGTCTCGGTGAGGGTGAAGACGATCTTGCCGTCGGCGTGCTCGTCGCCGTCGTCGCCGACCCGCAGCACGCAGGAGTCGATGGTCAGCTCGACCTCGCAGGTCATGCCCTGCTCGCACTCGTCGAACTCGGAGATCTCCACCAGCAGGCCCGTGACGCACAGGATGTCGAGCGCCGTGCTGCCGACGGCCCCGGAGATGGCCTGGTCCAGCACCTCGGGATCCAGCAGGGGATCGAAGGCCCGCGGTGCCGAGACCCGGGCGGACTGGGAGGACTTCACGGCACCGGCCATGGCCTCGGCGTCGAAGGAGGCGGAGGCGTCGGCCACGTCGTCGTTGATGAGGGCCATGGTGTCGGCATCGACGATGGCGGTGGGGTTGTCCAGGTGCTCGCGCACGTCGTCGGCGGACAGGGGCCCGGTGTCACAGGCGATGAAGAGCAGGGCGATGAGGGACATGGGGGACTCCACGGTTGGGGTGCGGGCTGGGGACGGGCGCGGTTCGTCGGGATTCGGCGTTCGGGGTTGCTGCGACACAGCTGCGACAGAACGAGGCTCACTTCTTGTGGGAGCCGGAGGCCTTGAGCACGTGGTCGGCGACGAGGTGGTCGTAGAGCTGGCTGAAGACCTGCTTCGCCAGGAACTGTGCGTCTTCGGGCAGCGCCAGCTGCTCGGTCGCGGCCTTGACCATCTCGTTGACGAACTCGGCCCCGGCTTCATCGACAGCCCGGTGGGTGTCGCCGTGCTGGCCGACCTCGCTCGACGCCTTCTGCAGGGCCTTGCCGGTGGCCATGTAGAGCGTCTTCAGCAGCTTCTGGCTGGCGCCCTTGGCGTCGGTCAGGTGGACCTGCTCCAGGATCGCCGCGATGCCGATCCGGGCCGCGACCCACTCCGGAGACTCGCGATTCGCGATGCCGTCGATGAGCTCGTAGGCGCCGGCCATGATCGTCTGGGTGGTGCCGGTCTTGTCGAGCTTGCGGGCGGCCTCCAGGGCGCCGTCCTTCACGGCCTTGGCGGCGACCGCGCCTGCAGCCGCCAGCTCGGCCTGGCCTCGGTAGTGCTTGCCCATCGCTCGGTACAGGGGCTTGAGGGCGTCGGCCGCCTCCTGGTTCATCTCCTGGAGCCGTGAGGGCTGCAGGGCCTGGCAGCGGTTGATCCAGCGGGCCAGGTACTGGGGCCGGGACTTGACGTTGGCCTGGGCCTCCTCCCAGCGCCACGTGAGCTTCTTGTGCTCGTAGCCGCGGTACCCGCGGATGACCTTCTCCACGCCCTCGGACCACAGGCCGGTCGTGTGGTTGCGGAAGAAGGCGTGGTCGGCGTCCCACCGGGCCTTGGTCCAGCGGGGGTCCAGGCCGTAGGCGGAGAGGCGGTCGGGCTGGCCCGCCATCACTTGACCCGCCCCGAGCAGGTGGCCGTAGCGGGCGTGGTGCAGGGAGCCGTCGGGGGCGATGAAGAGCTGGCCCTTCAGGCGCGGGTCGGTGTGGGTGCCGGGCCGCTTGTCGGCGATCAGCTCCTTGGCGGCCAGGGCCTGGAGCTTCGGGAGCTCGGCCTCCAGGCGCCGCAGGTCCGCGGTGGTGGCGCCGCCGGGCAGGCGGGTCTTGTGGGCCACCTCGTCCAGGTGCTTCTTCAGGGCGGCGGCCCGCCTGGGATCCGTGCGCTGGAGCAGGGCCAGCAGGTCGGCACTTCCGGCGCGGTAGTCGATGACCTGGGCCTTGGCGCTCGCCGGGAAGGTCGTGCCGGTCAGGAAGTTCCGGTACTGGCGCTTCAGCCACCGCACCCGCGGATCGGTGGTGCCGGCGCCCTGACCCAGCAGGGTCGCCAGGTTCGACTTCAGGGTCAGGCCCCACTGGACACCCTGCTGGTGCAGCTTGTCTCGGCCCCTGCAGTCCAGGTACTTGTTCTCTCGCTGGGCCGCGGCCTGGGCCAGGAAGCGGTCCACCGGGATGGCCGCGCCGCCCCCGACCTCGCCGTTGTCGTAGGCGGAGAGGTCGATGGTGATGACGTCGTCCCCCGCGAGGTCCTCTACGAAGGCTTCGGCGGCCGCCTCGAGCGCGGCCAGCTCGGGCTCCCGGTCGGGGTCGAGGGCCAGGGCGGCCTCCAGGGCCTCGATCAGACCCTCCTGGGCCGGATCGCCCCCACAGGGCCCGGCCAGGGCCGCGCCGGCGTGGGCCATGCCCACGATGACGATCACGATCACGAGGGAGAAGAGGCGAGACATGGCGCGTCCGTCGGTGCCTCATCAGCCTGTGCGCGGCCGGGCCGCCTGTCCGTCTCAGGTCGGTCGCAGGCCTGTCGCCGCGAGGCGGGCGCAGATCCGGGCGAAGGAGGTCGCCCCCTGGGGCACGGTGACCGGTTCCCCAGCGGCGACGGCCTCGAGGATCCCGATGCCCTGGAGCATGCGGTCCCGGCCGGCCAGGGCGACCCGAGCGGTCTCGAAGCCGTCAGTTGCGGCCTGGTGCTGGCCCTCGGCGGCGTCCAGCACGGCGAGTCGGGCCCGGGCGACGCCTTCGAAGCGGTTGTCCCGCACCGCCAGGAAGACCTCCAGAGCGTCCTCCTGGTGTGCGCGGGCGCGGCCCAGGTCTCCCTGCTCGTGGGCCAGCACCCCCAGCGCCGAGAGCGCGTGGCCCTCGAAGCGTACGTTCCCCGTCTCCCGGTGGAGGCGCAAGGCCTGCGCCAGGCGCTCCTGGGCTCGCGCCAGGGCGCCCTGCTCCAGGTCGAGCATCGCCAGGTTCGACAGCACGATGCCCTCGAAGCGGCGGTCACCCCGAGTCCGATGCACCCTCAGGGCCTGGTCGTAGGCCCGGCGGCACTCGGGGGCCCGTCCGGCCTCCAGGTGGAGGTTGCCGAGGTTGCCGAGGATCCAGCCCTCGGCCTCTGCATCGCCGTGACGCCGGAAGCAGCGCAGGGCCTGCTCGTAGAGGGGGAGGGCGTCGACAGATCGCTCCTGGCGCAGCCTCAGGCTGCCCAGGTCTCTCAGGGCCGGTCCCCGCTGGCCCTCCGCGCCGGGCGCCGCGCTGAGCGACAGGGCGCGCTCGCAGCAGGTCTCGGCCTCATCGAGCCGCCCCTGGTGGCGTCGCAGGTTGCCCAGTGCCCGCCAGGCGGCAGCCTGGGTCGCCGGGTCCCCGGACTCGGCGGCTGCCTCCAGGTCTGCCTCGGCTCGGCCCACATCGCCCAGGATGCGCCGGGCCTTGCCCCTCTCCAGCAGCAGCTCCGCCCGCCGCGGTCCCTGGGAGACGGCCAGGGACAGGGTCCGATCGAGCACCGGCACCAGCGGCGCCAGGGGCCCCGCTGCGCGCAGGTGCCGAGCCACGACCAGGGCCAGGGTCACCGCGGCGGACTCGTCGTGGTCGCAGAGCCAGCTCCAGGCCGCTCGGAGCTCGGGCAGGGCGGCGGCGAGGGCGGCCGTCGGGGTCTCGGGTGCGGACGCCAGCCCGACGAACCAGCGGGCGTGTCGCGCCTGGGCCTCTCCGGGGCCTCGCCGCGCCCGGACGGCCGCCCGGAGGGGGCCCGGCAGGCGGAAGCGCGAGGGTGCTCCCGGGTGCCGCTCCACCGTGAGCCACGAGCTCGCCCGCAGCTGCTCCAGCCGATCCAGGGCGGCGCCGACCGCCGACCGGGCCACGACGGCCTGGAAGGCGTCGAGGGTGAAGGGGCGCTCGAAGACGGCGCAGGCCGCCAGGGCCCGTTGCTCTTCGGGGTCCAGGGGCGCCCAGGCGTCCTCGAGGGCGGCTGCGAGGCCACCGAGCACCGCCCCGGAGCCCTCCAGCCGGGCCAGCAGCTCTCGGGGGCCGAGCACGGCACAGCGGGCCGCGGCCAGCTCCAGGGCCAGGGGCAGCCCTTCGAGGCGCTCGACCAGGTCTTCGAGGGCCTGGGTGGTGCCGGGGTCACCGGGCAGCGGGGCTCCCCGCTGCTCGGCCCGGGCCCGCACAAGGTCCACACCTGCCGCGGTGTCCAGGCCCCCCAGCGCCAGGACCGGCAGGTCCCCGAGCGGGCGACTCGACGTCGCCAGCACCCGCCAGTCGGTCGCCTCTCCGCGCCAGTCCGCGAGGACCCGGGCGGCGTCCTCGCCCAGGCCGTCGCAGCCATCCAGCACGCCGAGGGTGGGGCCGCGGGCGGCCAGGGCCAGGCCGACGGCCTCGGCGCTGGTGGGGCTCGGGAGGCCCAGTCGGGCGCCGACAGCCCGGACCAGCGCCTCGGCTTCGGCGGCGCCCTCCAGGTCGCACCACCAGCCCGGCAGGCCCCCGGGTCGGGTGGCGACCGCCAGTGCGAGCCGGGTCTTGCCGATGCCCGGCGGCCCCTTCACCAGGACCCCGGCCCCGGGGTCGCCGAGGCGAGCCGCCAACACCGCCACCTCCGCCTCGCGACCCAGGGGTGGCGGGGCCGCCGGCGCTCCGTCGACCACCGCCGCTTCCGCCGGGTCGACCGGGGGGTCGAAGCGGTAGCCCAGGCCCCTCACGCCCACGAGGTGGACGGGTGCAGCCGGGTCGGCCTCGAGCTTGCCCCGCAGCCGGGCCATCGTGTGGTCCACCGCTCGGGAGCGCACGGACTCGGCGTAGCCCCAGACCTCGGTCAGCAGCTCCGAGCGAGACACCGGCTGGCCCGAGCGCTCGGCCAGGTAGGTCAGCAGCTGGACCTCCAAGGGGGTCAGCGAAGTGGTGCCGCCCGCACCCTGGACCTCGTAGCGCACGAGGTCCACGGTGCGGTCGCTCAAGACCAGCGCGTCAGGGGCCACGGAGGGAGCGTACTCCGCGGGGGAGGTGGCCCGGCGAGTGCCGACTTCCTTGGGTCCCAGAGGGCCTCTCAGAGACCGCCCGTGTCGTCCGGCTGGAGGTCGGCCACCATCTCGATCGCCCCGTCGCAGGGCAGCTCGGTCTCCAGCCAGGCCTCGGCCACGTCGCACAGGGAGCCTTCGCAGCTGGCGGTGGCGTCGAGCCAGGCGGTCAGGGCCGTGTCGCTGGCCAGCTCGCCGCCGCCGTCCCAGTGCAGGGACAGGGTGGTGTCGCTCACCTCGTAGAGCGGGCCTCCGCCGACACAGGTGAAGCCACCCTCGCCGTCGAGCTCGCAGTCCATGGTGTAGGACTCGCCGTCGTCGAAGGTGATCTGGAGCGTGAAGAGCGCCTCGGTCTCGTCCTTCCACAGCTCGAAGGTGTCCGGGTCGTCGCCGGGCTCGGTCACGTCGTCGCCCAGCAGCCCACCGCACTCGTCGAGCAGGACGGTGCGGGACTGCACGGTCCAGGTGCCGTCCTCCGGGACCGGCGGGGGCGGAGGCGGCTCGGCCGCGACCTCGACGGGCTCGGACTCGGGGGCGCAGGCGAGCATCAGCAACAGGGCAGGGGACACGGGATCTCCGGGGCGGGACCTGGGGACATTAGTCAATCATTGACTATTGGGCAAGGCGTTAGCGGATCCCCATGCGCATCCAGACCCTCCGCTGCGACTTCGGCGCCCCCGACGACGCCACCGGCCAGCTCGCGGTCGTGCTGCACGGGCGCGGCGACAGCTCCCAGGGCTTCCACTGGATGCCCGGGACCCTGGCGCTTCCCGGGGTGTCCTGGCTGCTCGCCAACGCCCCGGACCCCTGGTACGGCGGCTACTCCTGGTACGGCATGCCGCCCCACCACGGCGAGGGCGTCCAGCGCAGCCGCCTGCTGCTGGACCACCTCTTCGACGAGCTCGCCGGCCAGGGCTACCCGCCCGAGCAGATCGTGCTCTTCGGCTTCAGCCAGGGCTGCCTGATGTCCTTGGAGTGGGGCGGGCGCACGGACCGGACGCTCGCGGGCTGCATCGGCATCAGCGGCTACTGCCCCGACGCCGCGGTGCTGGCGGGGGAGCTGAGCGAGGCGGCGAAGGGCCGCCCGTGGCTCATCACCCACGGCCGCCAGGACGAGGTCCTGCCCTACGCGGACACGGTCGCCCAGGTGGAGATCCTGAAGGCCGCCGGGCTCCCGCTGGACTTCCGGACCTACGACAAGACCCACACCATCGGCCCGGACCTGGCGGACATCCGCGCGGCCTTCGTGCAGATGTTCGGGCTCGCGGGGTGAGGGCGGAGCGCTGCTGGGCGCTCTTCCACGAGGGGCGCATCGACGAGGCCACGGCCCTGGCCCGAGCCTGGCTCCAGGAGGCCGAGAGCGCGGGCGCAGGCCTGGGGCTACCGGCGTTGACCCTGGGCCGGATGCTGGCCAAGGGGCTGCAGCACCACGACGCGGCCACGCTGCTGGCCAGGGCCGTGCGCGAGCTGGGGGAGGACGAACAGCGGGAGCTGGGGGTCGCCTGGCTGGAGCTGGCCCGCAGCCTGGAGCGGCTGGGGCGCTTCCGGGAGTCCGACATCGCGTGGACCCAGGCCCAGGCGGCCCAGGAGCAGGCCGGGGACCCCGAGCAGCTGGCCCGGACCCTGTGCCAGCGGAGCCTGTCCGTGGTGCACCGGGGCCAGCACGACGCTTCGCTGGCGCTCTTGGAGCAGGCCTGGCACGGACCGATCCTGCGCGACGGCGCCACGGCGCTGGAGGCCAACGTGCTGGCCCACCTGGCCGACGTGAAGGGCCGGCTGGGGCGGATCGACGAAGCCCTGGCGGACATGGAGCGGGCGGTGGCCCTGGTCCGCGCCACCGGGCGGCAGGACGACCTGGTCTGGGTGCAGAACACCGCCGGCGACGTGCGGAGGCGGGCCGGAGACCACGTCGGCGCCGCCGCAGCCTACGAAGAGGCGCTGGCGGTGGCCGAGACCCACGCGCCCGGCCGCGGCATCGTGGTCCGCTTCAACCGGGCGCTGCTGGCCCTCCAGGCCGGCCGCTTCCACGAGGCGGATCCCGGGGACCTGGACGTGCCCTGGCGAGAGGCCTTCCCGGTGCTGGTGTTGCTGGCGCTCGCGGCGGCCCGCCAGCGCCGGTCCGATGTCGCCCGCCACCTGTACCGGGCGGAGCGCCTGCTCGAGGTCCAGCCCCTGGCCGATGTGGACCTGGTGGGGGCGCTGACCGTGGCGGCGGAGCGCTGCGAGGCCGCGGGCTGGACCGGGCTGGCGCTGCGCTGCTGGCGGTTGCTGCACGGGCAGGCCGAGGGGCTCGATGACCAGGCCCTGCTCACCCGGGTCCGGGACGCGGCGGAGCGGCTGGGGGAGCGGGGCGGTCGGGTGCTGCTCGGGGACCACCGGCTCGTCGGGCGCCTGGGGGCCGGAGCGATGGGAGTGGTCTGGCGAGGGCGCCACGTGCTCGAGGACCGGGAGGTCGCGATCAAGGTCCTGACCGGGCAGGGGGCGGGACATGCGGGCATCGTCTCGGCGCTGCGCTCCGAGGGCCGGGCCCTGGCGCGGCTGCGCCACCCGCGCATCGTCCAGGTCCTCGACGTGGGCACGGTCGATGCGGTGGCGGCCTGGACCAGCGGGGGAGCGCTCGTCGCTGGCTCGCCCTACGTGGTGATGTCCCTGGCTCGGGGCACCCTGGACCTCCAGGCCCGGGTCGGGCGCTGGCCCGAGGCCCGGGCCGTGCTGACCGACGTGCTCCAGGGCCTGGGTCACGCCCACGCGCGGGGACTGCTCCACCTGGACGTGAAGCCCGAGAACCTGCTCGTGGACGCGGGCGGCCAGGCGCTGATCACCGACTTCGGCCTGGCCCACGCCCTCGGCGGCCGCTCCCGTCGGGGCGTCTCGGGCAGCCCCGCCTACATGGCTCCGGAGCAGATCCAACGGGACCGGGCACCCCTGAGCCCCGCCACGGACCTCTACGCCGTGGGCGGCCTGGCGACGGTCCTGGCCGCCGGCCGCCCGCCGTTCCTGTACGCCGAGGTCCGGGCCCTCTTCGACGCCCACCTGCGGGAGCTGCCTCCGGCCCTGCACCTGGGCAGCGACTGGCCCCGGGGCTTCGAGGCCTGGCGCCAGTGGTTGCTGGCCAAGGACCCGACCGCTCGCCCGGCCAGCGCCGCCGAGGCCTTGGCGGTCCTGCGAGCCTTGGACGCCGGGGACCCGGGGGAGGCACTGCCGGACTGGCGGCTGCCGCGGGTCGCGGCGGGCGAGGCCCGGGTCTTCGCCGGGCTGGCGCTGATCGAGCACCGCACGCCGCCCTTGGAGGGTCGAGCCGGGGTGCTCGACACCCTCTGGGCGGCCCTGGCCCGGGTGCGCGAGAGCGGACGGGCGTCCGCGGTCTGCCTCACCGGTCCGCCGGGCTGCGGCCGCTCAGCCCTGGGGCGGGCTCTGGTCTGGCGCCTGCGGGAGCTGGGTGTGGCCGAGGCACTGGTCCAGGGCGCGGGAGGTGCCGGACCCTGGGGCCTTCGGGCGGCCCTGGTCGAAGCCGGTCACGGTCCACGGCTCGTGCCGAGCGAGGACTGGTCCTGGGCCCAGGCCACGTCGGCGCTGAGAGACCGCCTGGACGCCGGGCCGGTGGTCTGGGTGCTCGACGACCTGCACCGCTCGCCGGCCTGGGTGGCGGCCCTCACCCGGTGGCTCCCGGTGATCGTGGGGCGGCCGCTGCTCCTGGTGGTGACGGCCCTGGACGGCGCGGTGGAGCCGGCACTCGCCGAGCTCCTGGCGCACCTCGACGCCGCCACCCTGGCGCTGGAGCCACTGCCTCAGGCGGCGCTGGTGCGGGCCCTGGCGGGCTTCGCGCCCCTGGCGCCGGCGCTCCAGCAGCGGGTGGCCGAGGCCGCCCAGGGCAGTCCAGCCCGGGCCGTGGCGCTGGTGCGTCACCATGTCCAGGCCGGGCACCTGGTCCCCGGCCCCGACGGCTACGACTTCGACGGCGACCTGCTCGCGGGGGTGGCGCTGGACCCGGAGGGTGCCTGGGCGGCCGCCGTGCGGCGGCGGCTCGGCAGCGTGGACGAGTCCACCTGGCAGGCCCTGGAGGTGCTGGCCTGCTGGGACGGCCCGGTGCCCCTGGAGCGGGCGCGGGGTCGGCTGGAAGCCGCCGCTGGCCTGCTGGTGCGCCGGGGGCTCGCGACCCGCCAGGGGTCCTGGCTGCGCCTGCCGGTGGCCACCCGGGAGCTGCTGCTCGCCCGGGCCCGGACCGCGGGTCGACTGGGTCGACACCACCTGGGCTGGGCCCAGGTGCTGCGCGGATCCGGCGAGCCCGGGCGAGAGGGCGTCCATCGCCTGGGCGGCGGCCAGTCCGCCCACGCGCTCCCGCTGCTCGTCGATGCCGCCGACACCGCCGTGAGGTCGGCGGAGCTGGTCGCCGGCGCCCGCTGGCTTCGCCTGGCCCGCCAGGCGGCCCAGGAGGCCGGGCTGGGGCCCGAGGCCCCGGCGCTCCTGGACCTGGCGCTGGTCGAGATCCGGCAGTCTCTGGGCAGCGGGGACTTCCAGCGCGGGCTGATCCGGGGGCGGCGCCTGGTGGACGCGCTGGACCCGGCGCTGGACCCGGCGCGGGCGGCCCACGCCCAGGTCTTGCTGGCGCGGCTGGAGCACGGCGACCGGGATCCCCACGCCGGTGAGCGCCACGCCCGGATCGCCCTGGTCCTGGCCCGCCAGCACGGCCTGGTCGACGTGCACGTCGAGGCGGCCGCCCAGCTCTTCGAGCGCATGAGCATCGACGGGCGCCTCGACGAGTGCCAGGCCCTGCTGGGCGAGGCCGGCCGGGTGCTGCCGGCCGAGGGCCACCCCTGGGCCCGCTGCCTGCTCCACACCACCCTGGCCCGCCTGGCGCTCCACCTGGCGGACTACGCCGAGGTGGTGCTGCAGTACCAGTCCCTGCTCGCCGTGCCCTTCGCCCAGGGCAATCCGCGCTTCGAGGCCCAGGCCTGGCTGGCCCTGGGCGAGGTCCACCGCCTGCGCGGGGACCTGGATCAGGCCCTGCAGGCCTACGACCGGGCCGAAGCGATGCTGTCGGACTCCGGCGCGGCGATGGCCTGGCTGCCGCGGCTGAACCGGGTGCTCGTGCTGATCGCCCGCGGCGAGCACGCCGAAGCCCGGGCCCAGGCGGAGCAGTGCTGGACCACGGCGGTGCAGCTGGGGCTGACCGGCGTGCTGCCTCCGGCCGCCGCACTGGCTGTGCGCCACCGGGCCGGCGAGAGCGACGAGCGGGCCTACCGCGAGGTGCTGCGGGAGCTGACGGAGGCCGCCCGCGCGGGCAATGCGTCGGAGAGCGACTACGCCGACTGCATGCTGGCCGGGGCGGAGGCGGCGGTCGCCGCCGGTCGAGCCGACCGGGCCCGGCAGCTCTGGCGGCTGGCGGCCATCGTGCTGCGGCAGCTGGACCGGGACGAGGAGGCGCGAGCGCTGGAGGCGCGGATCGGGTGAAGGCGTAGGACTTGGCCGCGCACTCTCCCGGGGCTCAGGTCCCCCCTGAACGCAACACGAGCGCGACAGGTCCGGGCTGGGCGCAACAAATTGGCCTGGTCTGGCCCCCGTCAGGCCCGAATTGGCTCGATCATGCCCGGTCGGCCCTCCCCTGGGGCCTGTTTGTTGCGTCCAGGCCGGACCTGAGGCGGGGGTGTTGCGTTCAGGCCGGACCTGAGCCCCGGGAGAGCGCGCGGCGGACCATCGCGCTGGACTCTGTCGCCTCGGGCTCGCCTACGGCCTCACCGTCCAGGCCCCCTCGGCCAGACCGCGCACGCTCAGCAGGCAGCACAGCCAGCCCAGGGCGTAGCCGCAGGCGTCCCAGTCGTCGGGCCAGGGGCCGTGGTGCAGGGTCAGGCGGGTGCCGGCGCCCCGGTCGTCGAGCAGCAGGGAGAGCACGGAGTCGGTGGGGTCGTGGTCGTGCAGCAGCCAGGTGGTCTCCAGGAGCCGACCGGGCTCGAGCTTGAGCACGGTGCCTGGACCGGTCTGCTGCCCCGCCTGGGAGCGCCAGCCGGAGTCGAAGTTGCCGCCCGCGACCAGCTCCAGGTCCCCCCGGCTGCCGCTGAGCCAGGCCGCGACGTGCTCGGCGGTGGTCAGCACGTCCCAGACCCGGGACCCAGGCGCCTGGATGTGCACGGACCGCGTGACCCGCCGCCGCACGGGGCTGGCGTAGTCCTGAGGGTCGGCCCAGGGCCGCCCGGCCAGCAGGTCGTGCAGCTTCCACGCCCGCACATAGGCGACGTCCCCCAGGTCATAGTCCCGGGCCGGGAGATCGCCTTCGAGGTCAGGGCCGTGGCCTCCCCGTCGGCCGCCACGGTGACCGTGTCCGTGATGGCGCCGGTCGAGGTGGGCCAGCGCACCACCAGGCGCTCCCGATCGACCCGCTCCTCGACCACCGGCTGGCGAAAGCCCCCGCGCACCCCGGCCAGCGGTGAGTCCCAGCCGCTGACCCGGGCCAGGGGGGTGGGGTGGGTCAGGGCCTCCCAGGTGCGATCCAGGTCGGCGGGCAGGCGATCGGTGACGGGCACGCCGGCAGTCTACGGCAGGTGCCCCCCTGTGCCCCGAAGGAGAGAGCCCCCGCCTGCTCGTCCGTGAGCGGCGGGGGCTCGTGGGCTCTCGCCCGTCCTTCCAGTGACAAGGTAGGCCCCCGGCCTGTCATCGGGG
>CAYFPX010000018.1:18876-30998 GCA_964344945.1 uncultured Enterobacterales bacterium | reverse complement strand
GTGTAGGGCGTCGTCACCGGCTCAGCGGCAGTGCTGGTAGCGGTAGTCGTAGTCCACCAGGTCGCACCACTCCCAGCCGTACCACTCCTCCTCCTCGCAGCTGTACTCCCAGTACCAGCCGTCGCCGCAGTCGGGGATGTCCGCCCAGCCGTAGTACTCGTACCAGCCGTCGTTGCCCGAGCACTCCCCGTCACTGTCGTAGTCACAGCTGGAGAAGTCCGGCTCCTCCTGCTCCTCGGTGCCGTCGCAGTCGTAGTCGTAGTGACCGTCGCCCCGGTCGGCGTCGAAGAAGCTGGTCTGCCCAGGGAACGCGTCGGCGTTGCTGTCGTAGCAGTCGTCGCCGTTGCTCACGTGGGCGCTCGATGGCGCTGAGCAGGACGAGACCCCGGTGCTCGGATCGCCGTAGCCGTCGCCGTCGTCGTCGTCGTACCAGTCGGTGGTGAAGCCCTCGTCGATGAGGGTGTCACAGTCCTGGTCCACGCTGTCGCAGACCTCGGTGGCGCCGGGGTGCACGGTGGCGTCGCCGTCGTCGCAGTCCGTGCTCGCCGTGCTGGCGCCGCCGGGATCGGAGCAGGACAGGGTGGTGCTGGCGGGATCTCCGTACCCGTCGCCGTCGCTGTCGGTGTACCAGTGGGTGGCGTCGGACGCGTCCTCGTCCACCGTGCCGTCGCAGTCCTGGTCCACGCCGTCGCAGGTCTCGCCAGCCCCGGGGAACACGCCGCTGTCGCCGTCGTCGCAGTCCGTCCCGGTGGTGGCGTGGTTCGACGGCAGCTCGCAGGCGCGGGTGGTGTTGCTGGCGTCGCCGTAGCCGTCGCCGTCAGTGTCGGCGTAGTAGAGCGTGACGTCGATGGCGGACTCGTCGACGGTGCCGTCGCAGTCCTGGTCGACGTCGTCGCAGCTCTCGAGCGCCCCGGGGTAGACGCCGCTGTCGCCGTCGTCGCAGTCGGTGGCGTCGCTCACGTGGCCGGACGGCAGGCTGCAGGCGGCGGTGGTGGTGGCTGGGTCGCCGTAGCCGTCGCTGTCGCTGTCCGCGTAGAAGGTGGTCGGATCCGTGGGATCCTCGTCGACGGTGCCGTCGCAGTCCTCGTCCTCCCCGTCGCAGGTCTCGCTGGCGCCGGGGTGGACCGAGGCGGTGCCGTCGTCGCAGTCGGTGTGGTCGGCCACGTGGCCCGAAGGCAGGCTGCAGGCCTCGGTGGAGGTCCCGGCGTCGCCGTAGCCGTCGCTGTCGGTGTCGGCGTAGAAGGTGTCCGGGTCCGTCGGGTCCTCGTCGACGGAGCCGTCGCAGTCCTCGTCTGCCCCGTCGCAGGTCTCCGGCGCTCCGGGGAACACCGTGGCGGCGCCGTCGTCGCAGTCGGTGTCGTCGGCCACGTGGCCGCTCGGCGCCTCGCAGGCCGCCGTCGCGCTGCCCGCGTCGCCGTAGCCATCGCTGTCGCCGTCGGCGTAGAAGGTCTCGAAGTCGGTGGCGTCTTCGTCGACGGTGCCGTCGCAGTCCTGGTCGACCCCGTCGCAGGTCTCCTCGGCTCCCGGGTGGACCGAGGCCTCGCCGTCGTCGCAGTCGGAGGCGTCCTCGACCGTGCCCGAAGGCGCGTCGCAGGCCTCGGCCGTCCGGCCGGGATCGCCGTAGCCGTCGAGGTCCTCGTCGGTGTACCAGGTCGCGGGGTCCACCGCGTCTTCGTCGACGGCGCTGTCGCAGTCTTCGTCCCGGTCGTCGCAGGTCTCCGCGGCGCCCGGGTGCACGGTCGCCTCCGTGTCGTCGCAGTCCGTGGCGTCCTCGACGTGGCTGCTCGGCGCCTCGCAGCTGACCGTCGGCGCCGCGGCGTCGCCGAAGCCGTCGGCGTCCAGGTCGGCGTGCCAGGTGGTGGCGTCCAGGGCCTCCTCGTCCACGGCCGCGTCGCAGTCCTGGTCGACCCCGTCGCAGGTCTCGTGGGCGTAGGGGTGGACCGTGGCGTCGGCGTCGTTGCAGTCGTCGTCGCTCTTGGCGAAGCCCTCGGGCTGCTCGCAGCTGTCCTGCGTGGCCGAGGTGGTCCCGTAGCCGACGAGGTCCAGGTCCTGGAACCAGGTGGCGGGCGCGACGTCGCCCTCGTCCACGACGCTGTCGCAGTCGTCGTCGAAGGTGTTGCAGGTCTCGATCGCGTCCGGGTGGATGGCGACGTCCTGGTCGTCGCAGTCCCCCGCGACGTCGACATACCCGCTCAGGTCGCAGTCGGTGGTGACCTGGTCGGCGTCGCCCCAGCCGTCGCCGTCTTCGTCGCGGTAGCGCTCGCACAGCACCGCGCTGTCGCCGCTGTCCGAGGCGGCTGTGTCCTGGGAGTCGATCACCCCGGTGGTCTGGGACGGACCGGTGTCCGGGGTCCCATCGAGCTTGGGGGTGCACGCGAGCAGGAAGACGAGCGAGAGCAAGGGGGGAATCCTCGTCGGCGCTTGGAGTATTTCCATTTTTCGCCGGGATCGCCAACCCGGGAGGTCAGGCGGTCGTCAGGGATGCCGGGACCGGAGAGGTCGCCCGCCGGCCCCACCCACCGGACCCTGGCTATGCTGTTGACGCCGGCCCCGGGGTCCTGCCTGTCCGCCTATGTCCCGGAGATCGACTCGGAGATCTACGCGCACCTGCGTGCGCTGGCCGGGCGCATCCACGCCGAGCGCGTGGGCCGCCAGGACACGCTCCAGCCCACCGGGCTGCTGCACGAGGCCTGGATGAAGGTGGCCCGCTCCCCCAGTGGCTTCAACGACCGGGTGCACTTCCTGGCCGTGGCGGCCCGGGCCATGCGTCAGATCACCGTGGACCGCGCCCGGCGGCGCAACGCCCTCCGTCGTGGGGGTGGCGCCGCCCACCTGACCCTGTCCGGGGTGGGGGACGACCCGGCCGAGCAGCTGGACATCCTGGCCCTCGATCAAGCCCTGGACCTGCTGGAGAGGATCAACGAGCGGGCGGCCCACGTGGTGATGCTGCGGACCTTCGGCGGCATGACCGTGGAAGAGGTCGCCCAGGCCCTCGACCTCTCGACGGGCACGATCAAGCGGGCGTGGCGCTACGGTCGGGCGTTCGTGGCGAGCCAGCTGGAGGGCGACTGATCACCAGGTGATCACGAGCACCGTGCCGAGCACGAGCCCGGCGCCGCCGAGCCCATAGGCCGCCGCCCCGGAGAGGTTGGCGCGGCGCTTCAGCTCCGGCAGCTCGCTGTAGTCGGTGGTCAGCGAGGTGTAGCGCACGTAGCTGGCGGCAGAGAGGCCGGTCATCGCGGCGGCGCCGACCAGGGCGGCGCCAGTGCCCAGGCCCAGCGCCAGGCGGCGCCGGAGGTGAGGGGCCAGTCGCTCCCGGGCCGGTGGGGCCCAGGCCGGCAGGCTGCTGCCGGGCTGGTACAGCGCGCCGTCGACGATGGCGCCCTCCAGCTCGAGCTGGAGCAGGGCCGGCCGGCTGGGGACCAGCGGCACCGCGGCAGCGCCGTCGACCCAGATCACCTCTCCTCGCGCCGGCGCCAGGGTCTGCAGCCCCTCGGCCTCGAGCCGGCGGGCCAGCTCGACCTGGAGGTGCAGGGGGTGCATCTCCGGCAGCCAGGACTCGACCTCCAGGTCCGGGTCGGCGGACAGGGCGGCCTGGAAGGCGCCGAGGGTGCCGGCTTCGTCTCGCTCCAGGAACGCGACCAGGCCCCAGGTCGAGTGGAAGTCAGACACCAGCACCGGTGAGGCGGGCTCCCGCAGGCAGGGCGCGCCTGCCCGCTGCACGGCCACCGCGGTGGCGAAGGCCTCGCGGTCCGCCTGGACGAAGGCGGCGCGGGCCTCCCCAGCGGCAACCTGGAGGGAGTGAGGGTCGACGGGCTCCTCACAGGCCCAGGCGGCGGCGACGAGCAGGGAGAGCACGCTCACCCCCCGATCCCAGCGAAGGCTGCCGGAATCAGGAAGATCGCCCCCCAGCCGGGCTGGCTGGTGTCGGTGCTCGGGGCGCCGGGTGCGTCCACGATCAGGTCGAGCAGGCCGTCGCCGTCGACGTCGCTCACCACCGGGTGGTTGCCGAAGCGGGCGCCCTCCTGCTCGCTGTGCCAGCGGGCCCGGGCGTGCTCGGGGCCGAGCACGCCGAGCAGAGGCCCGGTGAAGAGGTAGGCCGCCCCGGCCTCGGGGATCGGCCCGCCGTCGACCTCGTTGCTGAACTCGCGTTGCGCGCTCACGAGCAGGTCGTGCCGACCGTCGTCGTCTACGTCGACCCCCAGGACCCGCTCGCCGAAGCCGCCGCTGGGGTCCTCGTCGAAGTCTCCGAACAGGCGCACCTCGGCGTCGGAGACCGGGAGCTGAGGCGGCCGCGGGTCCGAGCCGCCGAAGAACACCGCCAGGTCCCCCGCGCCGGTCTGCACGTGGATGCCCAGGTCGCCGTAGCCGTCGCCGTCGACGTCGCCCAGGCCATGCACCGAGCGCAGGCCCTCGACCTCGACGTTGCCGCGGATGGTGAAGCCGTAGGGGGACTCGTCGGTGAGCTCGGTGGTGTCGTCGACGGGGGGCTGGATCAGGACGTAGACCCGGCCGACGTCGGCGATGGTGTTGTCGTCGTCGTCGGTCCCGTGTCCGCCGGGCACGAAGTCGGCCCCGGGCGCGATGAGCAGCAGGTCCTGGTTGCCGTCGCCGTCGAAGTCCGTCGGCCCCCCCACGCCACGGCCGAGGGCGTCGCCGGCTTCGCCGCCGTAGATGGCCAGGTGGGCCACCGAGGCGACGTCGCTGGACGGGTCTTCGGGCCAGGCGCCGTTGAAGAGGTAGACGGCCCCGCCGCCCTCGTGCAGCGTGCTGTCTCCGGCGGAGAGCAGGGCAAAGGCGCCGTGGTCGTCGTCGAAGTAGCGGCCCAGCGGGATCGCCTGGCCGAAGCTGCCGGTCTCGCCCTCCTCGAAGGCGCTGATGCCGAGGGGCAGCACCTCGTGCACGGCCCTGTCCGACGCGGCGGGCAGAGCCTCGTCCACCAGCCAGACCACGCCGGTGCCGGACAAGGGGGTCACGATGGCCTCGTCGTCACCGTCCAGGTCCAGGTCCCCGACACCGTGGGCCCACAGGCCTTCTTCCTTGCCGCCCTCGACCTCGCCCAGCGCGTCGGTCTCGGTCGACAGGGCGGCGTCGCTCAGGGGGAGCTGAACGACCCGGCCGCGGCTCTCCTCGGCCATCGGCATGCTCACCAGGAGCTCCAGCTCGCCGTCGCCGTCCAGGTCCAGGGGAGCCCCGGTGAGCTGGAGCTCGCCGCCAACGCTCCCGCCGACGATCCAGGCCGACTCGCCGGTGCTCGACCACTCCTGCCTCACCGGGCAGTCCAGGCCGTCGCAGTCGCTGTCGACGCCGTCGATGCAGTTCTCCTCGGCACCCGGGAAGACCGCGGCTTCGCTGTCGTCGCAGTCGTCGCCGCCAGCGCCGGTGGCGATCCAGCCGTCGCCGTCGCGGTCTGTCGCCGCCGCCTGTTCGTCGGCGCCGACGAAGCAGGCGGTCAGGGCCCACAGGGCCGACGAGGGGGGCAGGGTCATCGCGAGGAGGGTCCTCGCCCTGTCCCCACGCAGTCGGAGCCGGTCGCGGATCACGTCACTCCTGCCTGCAGACGCCGAACTGGTTGTCGCACACCACGGTGACCGCCTGGCCCGCGGCCAGCTCGCCCAGGTCCAGGTGCACCCAGTTGCCCAGGTCCTGGAGGCGCGCCTCGAGGGTGTAGCGCCCCGGCGGCACGGGGCCCGGGGTGTGCAGCCGGCCGTCGTCGGAGACCAGCCGCACGGCGCGGGTCTCACCGTCGACGCGGACCGTCGCAGGCTCCTGGGCGGGGACCGCTGCTTCGGCGATGGGGTCGGGCGGCGGAGGGTCGGGCTCGGGGTCTTGGGCCGGCTCGGGGGTCGAGGCCGCCGCCGGCACGGGCTCGGACTCTGGCTTCGGCGCGGGCGCCGGGATGGGCACCGGCTCCGGCTCCGGCTCCGGCTCCGGCTCCGGGGTCTCTCGCCCGGCGGACCCGGCCGGCTCCTGGCTCGCCGGGGCGGGCCCGGGTGTCGGGGGCTCCCCCGGCAGCGCCGCCCAGACCAGCAGCCCGATCCCGACCAGTGTGGCTCCCGCGCCCCAGAGGCCGAGGCGCGAGGGCGCCGACGGCAGCGGCACCGCCGCCGGTGAGGTGCTCCCCAGGCTGGTCGGACGCCCGCCGCCGGGGCGACCCCCCAAGCGCTGGACCACCGGCAGGATCCGCGACCCCGGACCCAGCTCGCCCCCCGGGGGCAGCCGCTCGGCGATGGCCTCGCAGGAGGCGGGTCTCCGGCGCGGGTCCTCGTCCAGCAGCGCTGCTACCAGGGGCCTCAGGGCCTCCGCTGGGCCGGTGAGGGCATCGAGGTCCGGACCCGCCAGGTGCTGGGCCACCACCTGCTCCAGGTTCCGCCCCGGGAAGCACCGCCGCCCGGTGAGCAGCTCGTAGAGCACCACGCCCAGGGCCCAGAGGTCGGCCTCCGGGCCCGCCCGCCCGGTGTCTCGCAGCTGCTCGGGCGAGGCGTAGCCGACGGTGCCCAGGATCTCGCCGGTGCGGGTGTGCTGGGTCGCGTCGTGCTCCTTGACCAGCCCGAAGTCCGCGACCCGGGGCACCACCTGGCCCGAGGCCGGGTCGAGCAGGACATTGCCGGGCTTCACGTCGCGGTGGGTCAGGCCCAGCCCGTGCACGTGGCCCACCCCGGCCAGGATGCCTCGGAAGAGCGCGATCGCGGTGTCGAAGTCCGGCTTGAACTCCCGCACGAGCTCGCGCAGGGAGGGCCCTTCGACCAGGGGCATCAGGAGCCCTGGACTGCCGAGCACGTCGACCACCTCCAGGACCTGGACCACGTTGGGGTGCACCAGCCCGGCCTGGGCCCGCGCTTCGCGCAGCAGCCGTCGCTGGAGGCCAGGGTCCGCCCAGACCAGCACCTTGAGCGCCCGACGCACCCCCTCCTCCTGGTGGCGGATCTCCCAGACCTGGGCGGTGCCGCCAGCCCCCAGCAGGCGCTGGACCACCCAGGGCCCGATGGCCCGGCCGGGCACCAGCCGCTCCACCGGGTCGCCGTCCCCGAGCCAGGCCGGGCGCTCCAGGGACTCCCCGAGCCGGTCCAGGGCGTGGTCCCGGGTGTCGTGGCTCAGCAGGTCCTCGACCAGGGCCCGCAGCGCGGGGTCGTCTCCACAGGACCGCTCCAGCGCCTCGGCCCGATCCGCCGCCGGAAGCTCGACGAGCATGTCGAAGATCGCGTTGGCCCGGCGGTGCCGGGCCAGGTCCAGCCTCATCGACGCATCGTCCACCCCTGGATCGTACGGATCGCCCCCGGAGCCGTCCACCGTGGCGATCAGCGGAGCGTGGCCTCCGCGGCCGCCTGGGCGAGGACGCTGCTGAGGGCTTCGTCGATCTCGGTCGGGCTGCGCAGGCGCAGCTGGTACCGGTAGCGAGGCCGCGCGCCCGAGGGCACCACACAGGCGAAGCTGCGCACGGCCCCGTGCTCCACGGTCTCCGAGCTCCACAGGTCCAGCCTCACCCAGCGCTCCCCGGCCTCGGCCAGCGCGAAGCGATCACCGGCCACCGCGGTCAGGCGGTGGCCGCGGACCACGACCGTGGCCGAAGGCAGCCCGTCGAGCAGCTCGCGCAGGCGGTGGAAGACCGCCTTGATCTCCCTGGGGCGTGTGGCCAGCAGGTTGGTCTGGCCCCAGCTGGGCGGGGTGTGCTTGTTCATGGGATCGCTCGGAAGGCAGGGGCCGGGGAGAGCCAACCTGTCCAACGCAGGACAGGCCCGACGGGGATCACCTGTCCGAAGGAGTGGAGCCCGGGACACCTCTTCGTGGGTGTCCCGGGCTCCTGAGCGTGTTGCCCGTCCTTCCGATCCCAAGGTACGCCCCCCACCTGTCACGGGGGGTCATCGGGGGTCATCCGGTGTTGTCCCGCCGCGATAGGGTCCCTGCGCCGTGTCGCTCCTTCGACTCTACCTGCCGCTCCTGGACCTCCGCGGCTACGGCCGGGAGCAGCTGGGGGCCGATGTCCGCGCCGCCCTGGCGGTCACCTTCCTCTGCATCCCCCAGGGGGTCGCCTACGCGCTGATCGCGGGCCTGCCGCCGGCGATGGGGCTCTATGCCGCGGCGATCCCTGCGGTGTTCGCGTCGCTCTTCCGGAGCAGCCGCCACGTGGTGGCCGGCCCGACCAATGCGGTCTCGTTGCTGGTCGGCTCGGCCTTCGCGGCGGGCCTGAGCCACGACCCGGCCACCGTCGCCGTGACCCTGGCGGCCATGGTGGGCGTGCTCCAGCTCGCCGCGGGCCTGGCCCGGCTGGGGGGGCTGGTCGACTACATCTCGGGCGCGGTGGTCCAGGGCTTCATCACCGGCGCGGCGATCCTGATCGGGGTCGGCCAGCTGGCGAACGCCACCGCCACGCCCCAGACCACGGGGCCGCTGCCGGCGCGGCTCTGGGACTGGGTGGGGGACCTGGGAGGGGCCGACCCGTTCTCCGTGGCCATCGCGGCGGGCACGGCCGGGCTCATCGTCCTGGTCAAGAAGCTCGCCCCTCGCGCTCCGGCTGCGATCCTGGCCCTGGGGGCCGCCACCGGGGTCACCATGGCCCTCGGGGCGGAGAGCCTGCGCACGGTGGCCGACCTGGCGCCCATCCCGGCCTCGCTCCCCCCGCTGACCTTGCCGTCCCTGGCGCTGGTCCCGACCCTGATCCCGCTGGCGGTGGCGGTGGTCGTGCTGGCGATGGTGGAGAGCACCAGCGTGGCCCGGGACATCGCGACCCGTTCGGGCCAGCGGCTCGAGATCAGCGTCGAGTTCACCGGGGAGGGGCTCGGAAACCTCGCAGCGGCCTTCTTCGGCGGGTACCCGATCACCGGGAGCCTGTCGCGGTCTGCACTCAACGAGCGCGAGGGCGCTCGCACCCGGCTGGCGGGCGTGCTCAGCGGCGTGCTGGTGCTGGTGTCCCCGGTGGTGCTCGGCGCGGCCCTGGGCCACATCCCCATCGCAGCACTGGCGGGGCTGCTGCTGGTGATCGCCGTCCGGCTGATCCACGTCGACGAGATCCGCAGCACCCTGCGCAGCCACAGCGGCGATCGCCTCGCCTTCCTGGCCACCCTGATCGGCTGCTTCGTGCTGCACCTGGACCAGGCGATCTACCTCGGCGTCGGGATCTCCCTGGTGCTGGTCTTGCGCCGGGCCCGGCTCCTGCGCTTCCGAGATCTGGTCATCGATGCCCAGGGCCGGATCCGCGAGGTCGCGCGGCGAGTGCGCGGCGTGTCCGCGCCGGTGCCCGAAGGCGTGCGCTACTGCCGGGGCGTGCACGTGCTGAACGTGGAGGGCAGCCTGTTCTTCGCGGCGACCGGCGAGCTCCAGCTGGCGACCGAGGACATCCTGCGCCTCGACGAGATCCAGGTGCTGGTCCTGCGGCTCAAGCGGGCGCGCAACCTCGACGTGACCAGCGTGCGGGAGCTGGTGAGCATCGCCGCGACCCTGCGTCAGCGGGGGGGCGAGCTGCTGCTGGTCGGCATGAGCGCCAGCGCGGTCGGGTACCTGGAGCGGACCGGGGTGTTGGCGGAGCTGGGGCCGGAGAACGTCTTCCCCAACCGCGAGGACGACGAGTGGTGGGCCGGACTGGAGCTGGCCCTGCGCCGTGCGCTGCGCCTGGTGGGCGCGCACGGGTGTGGGGAGGACTGTCCCTATGTGGGGTGGATCGGGCGGCGGTGAGTCGGTCGCACGCGGTCAGGTCTGGCGTCAGTTGCGCCGCTTCACCCTCAGCTTGATCTCGGTGAGGCAGACGTCTTCTGCCCCTTGGGGAACTGCGGTGTCGAGCACGGCGATCCCGACACTCCGGCCGAGGTCCAGCTCCTCCAGAGAGACCAGCTCACGGCCCGAGAGGGCGCCGTGGTCCAGCACCTTCCGGAGGCTCCCCGACGCGCCCCGGACCTCGACCTCCTTGAGTCGGCCGTTTCTCGACCAGGTGTCTCGGCTCTTCTGGTAGCCGTTGGTCAGATAGAGCCCGACGACCTCGACACCAGTCGGCACCTGGAGCTCAAGGACGGGTTGGCCCTCGGTGTCTGCGGGGAAGCACCAGGCAGTGTCGTGGCGCCCGTCGAGCACCAGCGACGAGAGGCAGTCCATCGTGACCCCGTCGACCCGGCACGCCTGTCGGGAGAGGACGTTCGCCCTGGCACCGGCCGGGGCGATCTCGAAGGGCCGGCTGAGTCCGCTGTCGACCTTCGGTGTGGGGTCCTTGCCCGGATCGGGCTTGGGTTCGGGCTTGGGATCGTCTGTGTTCCAGTACTTCGCCCAGACAACGATCAAGAGGCCTGCGGCCAACACCAGCCCGATCAAGAAGATCGCCCACTTCAGGTTGTCCGGGGGTGGCCCGGTGTCGGTGTGGGTGTCGGTGTGGGTGTCCTGCTTCTTCTCGGGCTGCGGTTCCGGCTCTCTCTCTTCGGACTTCTTGGGGGTCGGCTCCACCTGAGGTCCGACGATCCGCCCTGGCCCTCTCTGTCGGCCGATCTCCTCGCGCAGGGCGATCATGAAGAGCTCGACATCGTTGAAGCGCGTTCGGGGGTCGCTGTCTGTCGCTCGTGTGACCGCGGCCTGGTCCAGGCCCAAGGCGGCGGCAACGCGACCGACCGTCCACACGAGGTTCTCGCGTCTTCCTCGCTGGCCCCGGCCCAGGAGCTTGCGGTACTCGATGGGTGCATGGCGGATGTCGAAGCCACGGGGTCGGGTGGGGCTGCCGCTCATGCCGTCGTACACCCGCAGGACCAGCACGCCGCCGCCCGGAAACACGAGGACGTCGGACGGGTCGAGCAGGGGGTGGATGTCCTCGTTGCCGAGGTACACATTCTCCAGGAACGAACCGACGCTCTGCACCAGCTCCAGCTTCTCGTCGACCGAGAAGGACCGGGCATCCTCCAAGGTCTTGGCCTCGGTGAAGGGCAGCTCGAGGGGCGCTCGGAGCTCGACGCGAACGCGGTGGTGAGCGCCGACGTCGTCGTCCTCGATGGCCGCGAGCGGGACCATGGCGGCTCCACCGCGAGGCGTGTACTCCGCCAGCAGCTCCACGTGGGCCTCGGCGTCATCGAGGTGTACGTAGTCGTAGTGCCCGACCAGCTCCGAGCTCGGGCCACCGTGCAACCAATTCCACTTGACGCCAGTCGCAGCCATCCGCTGGTGCCTCACCGCGACCCCGTGCCACTGCCCCCCGACCCTGGGCCTGCTCGCCGGGGGCCGCAGGCTATCATGCCGCCAGGAGGCAGGGCTGAAGGACCAGCTGCGACGCGTTGGCGTGTGGGAGGTCACGCGCCACGAGCGGGGATGGCTGCAGAGCCGTCACGAGGCGAGTGCTTCCATGCGGGCCATCCTGGTCGCTCATGCCACCCGGGAGTCCGCGGAGCTGCACGCCGAGGTGAACAAGCTGGGACCGCCCAGCATCGTGCTCCACGTGGATCGGGTGATCCTCGACCACGACCGGTGGTATGCGGTGATGCCCCTGGAGGACGGCGCCAGCTGGGGTGTCGCCCCCCAGGGGATCGAGATCGGACCCACGCTGGTCTACGACTACGTCGCGGCGCTGGCGCAGGCACTCCGTGCGGTCCATGAGGGGGGCGTGGGGCGCCCGGGGGCGCCCGACGGTGAGCCTCGATGAAGTCAGCCTGCTCCTCGACGAGGGTCGCCTCCGTGTGCTCAGGATCCGAGACCCGCGGCGAGAGGACATCCCCCCGGGAGCGTTGGCTGGGGATCCTGCCGACTGGGACAGCCACGTCGTGGCTCACCTGGCCGGACTCGCGAACGTGATGCTGGGAACCCATGCTGGTCGGGTCGACGCACTGTCACTGGTTCAGGAACTGGGGACTTCGGCGGTCCTCCCGAGGGAGCTCCTGGAGGCACTCGCCCGCGCCGGCCCGGGGGGTGGAGGTGGGGTGGCGGTGGAGCGACAACAGCCCCTGCCCGACCCAGTGGCACCGAGGAGACCCGATCCCTTGACACGGGTCTCTCCCCCACCGGCCGGGCCGCCAGCATGGGCCTGGTGGCTCTGGGTCGGGGCCCTGGCGCTGTCCCTGGGCCTGGTGATCGCGCTCGTGGGGTGACGGCGGCGAGAACAGTGGAAGGGGCCCGACCTACTGCGTCGGAAAGTCCAGGTCGAGGGGCCTGCCCTTGCCCGC
>CAYFPX010000018.1:14452-18866 GCA_964344945.1 uncultured Enterobacterales bacterium | reverse complement strand
CGCGTCCGGACCATTGAAGTGCCACCACTCGGATCGGATGCCCTTGAACCCCGCCGCTGCCATGGTCTCGCGCAGGAGCTGTCGGTTGGCGAGGGCCTCGACCGGGATGCCCTGCGAGGCACTGGAAGCCGCCATCTCGCTGAAGGAGTCGTGTTCGGTGGGCATGAGCAGGCGGCGCCCCTGGGCGTCCACGAGGCCCAGGTCGATGGCTGTGGCCCGGTTGTGGCTGCTGCCGCGCCCCTGGGGCTTCGCCACGAATCCCGGGATGGGCACCAGCTCGAACATCCGTGCCTGGACGGAGAGCGGTCGGTAGCAGTCGTAGATGATGAACCCGAGTCCTCGGGCCTGGATCGCTGCGTTCGCCTCGAGCAGGGCCGCCGCGCTGCCTGGCGTCAGGTAGCAGGTGGCCGAGGGCGGGTAGACCGCCTCGCCCAGGAAGTTGTCGACGGTGCTGTAGCGGAGATCCACCACCGAGGTCCCCAGCACCCCGTCGAGGCGAACGAGGCCGTCGTCTTCGAGGGAGTCCCGCGTGTGGATGCGCCACGCGCGGTGAGCCCGGCGCACCTTGCCCGCCGCCACGATGATGCGGTCCTCGCCTTGGCGCCAGTCCCCTTGGGGCTCGGCGTCGATGGTGGCACCAGGATGGACGCCGAAGGCTCCCTGGACCGGATTGGCTCGGAAGCCTCTTCCGTCGTGGAATGCCCAGCCGATGGCACCGCCCCACTCCAAGATGCCCTCGTCCCCGTGGTCCGTGCCCACCCAGGAGAGCTCCGGCGCAGGACGCCGCTTGAGCAGAGCCCAGGCCACGGAGAGGACGCGGACCAGCTGGGTGGCTCCCTTGGCCTTGGGCAGCCGGACGACCGCGGTGCGGCCGTTCTTGAGGGGGGCGTCCAGATCGGTGCTGTCGACCACGGCGATGCCGCCGAGGTTCCGGGTCGAGCCTTCGAGGGCGCCCTTGACGGCTTCGAGCTGCCAGCCGTTGGCATGGAGCTCGACGGTCGGTTGCGCGAGCTTGTCGTCGATGACCAGGCGGATGAGCAGGGAGTCTTCGGATGCCTCGAGCTGCCGCCGGGGATTCACCGCGTCCGACACCAGGACCGGCTCCCCGTTGCGATGGCTGAGCACCAGCTCCAGCGGTCGACCCCAGCTCTTCTGGACCGCGTCGCCCACGGCGATGACGACGCCCGCTTTCTGGCGGCGACCTGTGGGGACCTCCTGGAGCTCGAACATCGAGGCGGTCGTGTCGGGACCGGGCTTGAAGACGCGCCAGGCCGGCACGTCGCTGTCGACCTCGCCGAAGATGGCGACACCGGGACCCAGCGGGGTGTGCCAGGTCTCGTCGACGATGGTCTGACCCCGAATCACCGTGTGCAGCGGGACGGCGTGGTGGACCCCCGCGTCATCGAAGGCCCAGGCCCTCGTGCCCCAGCTGACCACACCGGTCTCTGCCCCCCACGGACCCCAGAACTGTGGCTCGGTGTCCGCGACTTCGTGGGAGAGGATGCGGTCGGTCAGCGCCAACAAGCACTCCAGTTGTCGGCCCTTCGGGAGCTCCGTCGGTGGATACCAGACCACGGTCTGCAGGTCTTCGTGGCGCGTCTCGGTGCCCTGGAAGCAGTCATCGAGGCGCAGCTTGCGGAATTCGATGGGCACCGCCAGCTTGCCACCGGGCTGGGTCTTCCCGGACATGCGGACCGAGTCGTTCAGGTTCAGGTTCTCGCTGTCCACCCGGACGTTCAGCCCGTAGCCGAGGCTGCCGGCGACGACGGTCTTGAGAAGGGGCTCCCAGACCGCCGGAGCACCCTCGGGGAGGAGCACGGTCCCTCGAAGGGCCAGCCCTGGATCCTCGTAGACAGGGTGCAAGGCATAGGTCCGAGACCTCGATGACTCCCGCGGGGTCTGGGCCGTCGTCTTGGCTGTGAAGACGCTGGCCGCGACGATCAGCGCGGCAATTCCCGTGGCCATGGCGATGCGACGAGGGACACGCATGTTCAGTCTGAGCTCAGCAGGACCCGCAGGTCGGAGATGCAGATGTCATCGTACCGGCTGCCGGGACTCGCACCGGTCAGGGTCACGACCAGGCTCGCGCTTCGTACCGGCTGGGGAAAGAGGATCCGGCTGGGTTCGCCGAAGTCTCCCCCGACGTCGAAGGTCCCGATGCTCTCACCGTCGTCGCCGGTGATCTCGACCTCGGTCACGCGTCCGTTGGTGCCAAAGGTGCGAGAGTCCTTCCAGTAGCCGTTGTCGATCTCCAGTCCGTGCAGCTTGCGGGTGAGGGCCAGCTCCAGCTCCAGCCAATTCCCGACCCCGGACCCTTCGACGCCTTCGCACCACGCCGTGTCGCCTCGACCGTCAGCGAGGAAGGTCGGCGAGCAGTCCTGGCGGTGTCCGTCGACACTGCATCCGCTCTGGAGGACAGTGCTGGCGGTGATGGTCTTGGGGGGGCGGCCGGTCCTGTCGACGGACCCGGGGCCTGGCTGGCGGAGGCGGCTTCTCCACCGGCGGTGGCGGGGGATCGATCGCGTCGGGCTCGGGCGCTGGGTCTTCGAGTTCCTCAGCGGAGCCGGGCGGGTCTCCTCCGGCGCTGGACTTCCCGGCGTCGGCCTGGGCTGCCAGCTCCTCAGCGCGGGTCGCTTCCGACTGCCCGCCCTCCTCCGGGGATCGGGATGAGGCCAGGAAAACGACGGCGGTGATCGAGGCCGCGACGAGGAGGCTGCCCGTGACGGCCAGGGTGCGTCGTGGGGGCGGCGCCTCCGGGAGCGGGGTGGCCCCCAGGCCGGGTGCCACGGCGGGTCCCGGTCCGGGCGTGGCCGGGGGCGGCGGCGGAGGAGCAGGAGGAGGAGGGAGGAGGTCCAGTTCCTCGGTCACGCCGTCCAGGTCGGTGAAGACGGCCTCGACGTCGACCGGACCGCTCGAGCGGGGCTCGCTTCCGAGCTGCTCGATCCGCTCCAGCAGCTCGCGTGCGGTGCTGGGTCTCTGGTGCGGGGATCGGGCGGTCAGATCGGACACCAGGGCTCTCAGGGGCGCCCCGAAACACACGGGGTCGAGCACGAGTGACTCGAGCTCCTGCTTGCGCTGGAGGACACTGAGGCTCTGTTGATCGAGCGACGCTCCCGCCGGCAGTGGGAAGGCATCGGAGCCAGTGAGCGCTTCGTAGAGCACGACCCCGAGTCCGTAGAGGTCCTGTTGTTCTCCGACGACGGATGCGCCCGACTTCAGGGCCTCCGGGGGTAGGTAGGGCAGCGAGCCCAGGACCTTGCCCGGTCGGGTCAGGCGGGCTGCGCCTTCCTGCAGGGAGATGCCGAAGTCGACGAGCTTCACCGACTCACCGGGACCATCGGTCACCACCATCAGGTTCTCTGGCTTGATGTCCCGGTGGGCGACGCCGTGCTCGTGGAGGTGGGCCAGGGCGGACGCCACCTGGGTGGCCAGGGCCAGCGCATCTCCGACACCCAGCGCTCCCAACCTCTTGACCCGCTCCCGGAGTGACTCTCCCCCCACCCACTCCATCGCCAGGAAGGGGGGGGTGTGCTCGAGGTGGGCCTCGAACAGACGCACGATGGCGGGGTGGTCCACCCGAGCGAGGGCTTCCGCCTCTCCGCGCAGCCGCCCGAGCCAGTCTTCGCCTGCGGCTCCGGAGACCGGGTCGAGCACCTTCAAGGCGACCTGGGTCTCGCCGTCGGCGTCGGTGGCCAGCCAGACTTCGCCCTGCGCTCCCCGCCCCAGGCGTCGAGTGAGGATCCAGTCCTTCAGGCGGTCGCCCCGATCCATCCTCTCACCCGCGCCGGAGCCAGCCACCCGTGCGGGTGGCCGAGGTGGAAATATCCGATTCCATCACGCTTCGCCGTCGCTTCCGGAGAGCAAGCTCCGGAAGCGCTCGAGGTCATGGGGCAGGGCCGTGCGGAGGTCCCTCTCGCCTCCGACCGGTGTCTCGGCCGGTCGATCGGAAGGGGGAGGATCGCCCAGGGAGGTGAGTGCCACGCGCTCCCCGATCAATCCGTGAAGTTCGTCTGGGCGTCGCCACGGCACATCTCGCCCCCTCGCGAGCTCCGCGAGTCGCGGCTGCGTGATCTTGTCCCGGGCCAGGCGCCAGAGCGCGGCAGCGGTCGGCCGCCGTTCCGGGTCATCGGCCGTCGCGGTGGCCAGCAGCGCCCGGAGGTCTGCGGTCAGCGGGGGAGAGCCGTCGCCACCCAGCTCCCGGACCAGGGTCGCTGCCAGGAAGATGTCGGTGGCCTGCAAGTCTTCTCCTCGCCTCTGCTCCGGGGCCAACCGTAGACCCAGACGCTCCGAGGGAGCTTCCGGGCCGTCACGCCACTCGCCGGCGATGGTGTCGATCTGCCAGCAGAGCAGCGAGCCGTCTGTCCTCAGGATCAGGCTTCGGGCCTCCACGTGCCGGTGCCGCAGGCGCAGGGGT
>CAYFPX010000018.1:0-14386 GCA_964344945.1 uncultured Enterobacterales bacterium | reverse complement strand
AGCGAGTCTCGGGGGTCGACGTAGCGGTAAGCAGGACGTTCAGCCGGTGGCCGATGGGGGGCTCGCAAGCCACGACCAGTCCGCCATCCAGCGCGCCGGTGGCCGTGAGGCCAGGCCAGGCGGGGTGGTCCAGCGCGGCGAGGGTCTGGACGATCCGCAGGACCCGATCGCAGTGGCGGAGCTGGTGGGTGCGACTCGGGGGAATCCACCGGATCCACTCGACGGTGTGGGTCGGGCGGGTCGCCGGGCGGGTGTCGAAGAGCTCCCCGAGGCCGTCCGGGCCAAGGTAGCCGGTGAGCTCGAGCTCGTATGAGGCGGTCACTGGTCGCTCGTGAACAAGGGGTCGACTGTGCTGATGCAGGTGTCTTGCCACCGGCTCCCTGGGATCACCGAGGACATCGTCAGGCGCACCCGGAGAACGGGCGTCGCCGAGGGAATCGGGATCAGGGTGGGGACTCGGTAGTCGGTCGCGAGCGGAACCGTGAACGGGTCGGCATCGTCTACGCGGACCTCCAGCGCCCTTGGCCTGCCGTTGGCTTGCCAGGTCGCGTGGTCCTTGGTGTAGCCGGGCAGGACCGACAAGCCCTCCAACCGAGCGCGCTGGTCGAGCACGAGGTCGATCCACTGGCCCTGGCCTGCGCCGTCCACACCCTCGCACCAGGCGGTCTCGGGCCTGTTGTCCGCCAGGTAGCGGGCACGACAGGGGCCGTTCCTGCCGTCGACCTTGCAGCCGGTGAGCAGGGTGGAGCTGGGCGTGAGGGACACCGACGGCGGTACGAACGGCACAGGGGTCACGTTGGCCTCCTCCGGCTGGTCTGTGTCCTGCACTTCCGGCGGCTTCGGTCCGGGGACAGGGTCAGGGTCGGACGGCTCCGAATTGTGGCAGGTCGGTCCGGTGCCCCCGTGGGTCTCGAAGGGCCGGATGGCGCCACCGGTCGCCTGGGTCAGAAACTCGACTTCGGTGAGGCAGGTGTCGTCGTAGACCGTGCCCTCTTCCACGTCCAGCATCTGCAATCGGACGGAAGCTGCCGCAACGGGCTCCGGGAGCTCCAGGTCCTGGGGGTCGACCTCGTGCGCGTCGAGGCGGTAGTCGTAGGAATTGCCTGCCGCTGTGACGCGGAGGGTGCGCACCCGGCCATTGCGCTGGAAGGTCTCGCGTGTCTTGAGGTAGCCGTTGTGGACACGGACCGCTCGAACCACGGGGGCGTCCTCCAGCTCGAAGTCCAGCGTCGTGCACTCTCCGAGTCCCGGGGTCCCCTCACACCAGGCTGTGGCTCTCCGCCCGTCGAGCAGTCGGTCCGCGCTGCAGTCGACGAAGGTGCGGCCCAGCAGCGGATCGAGGCACCCCTGACCGAGCTCGGAGTCCGCGGAGAGTGTCGACGACGCGAACGCGCTGTCGGCACCGATGACCAGTGTGGTGACGGGGGGTTCCGGCTTCGGCTCGCTGGAGGTCGCCGGGCGGGGGCTCTGGGCGGTGTCGGAGGGCCTTGCAGCGGCCGCTTGTTCCTCGGTCTCGGCCTCGTCAGTCGCCGCGACCGGGTCCTCGAACGCCCCCGGATCCGCCAGGGCTGCGATGACCTGGGCCCTGCTGGGCCGTGTGCTCCTGGCCAGCCGGGAGAACAGGCTGTCCAGGGCACCGCCACAGGCCTGGCTGAGCTCCTGGCCCTCCTCTGGGCCGCACTCGGGGGCGATGTTCGGCACGATGATCACCGGGACCGTGCGCTCGAGCTTTCCCCAGGACATGCTGGCCCAGGTCCGGAGCAGTCCGCTCAGCTCCACGATGGCGTCGTCGAACTCGTGCCAGGACAGCTGGCCCCGCCTTGGGAGCAGCCGGATGCACCCGAGGGTCGGGCGACCCTGGCCTCCGTGGAACCCGATGTAGCCGCCAGGATTGACTCCCCGCTCCCGGGCGATCGTTCGGTCTTCGCCGTTGGGGTGGTCCAGCTGGAGGAAGGCTGTGCCGAAGGAGCGGTACTCCTCGCCGTTGGAGGACTTCCTGCGCAGGAGCAGGAGGCGGTAGAGCCCCTCGGGGGTCTTCCTGTCCCCCTCCTTGACCTTGGGTCCCTCCACCGCGCCGTACAGCGCAGGCCAGCTCTTCTTCACCTCCCAGGCGCCGTCGGCCGAACGCGCGAGGTAGAAGACGCGCGGGCCGCCATTGGGTCGATCGGTCTCGGAGTCTGTGTCCGCCCTGCACCCGTCCTCTGGGCAGTCCTTGTCCACGAGGAGTGCCACCTCCACCACCTGGCCACCCAGGTCCTTCAGCACGCGCAGGGGCAGGTGGACGGGCCAGGAGAGCCCCCCGGGCTCCAGTCGGCTGCCACTCACCGGCTCGGTGGTCACCAGGCCGACCACGATCAGGGCCAGTCCGAGCCAACGGCGCGCCTTGGCGTGCTGCCGCATGTCAGCGCCGCCGCCGCTGGGGGGGCGACTCGGCGACTGCGGGTGCCTGCACCAGGAACTCCAGCTCGGAGATGCAGGTGTCCTGGTAGTGCGAGCCGGGATGGACCCCGAGGATCTCCAGCGTGATCTCTCCGGACAGGGCCTCGGGGAACAGGATCTCGACGGGGTCCGAGTCCGCTGCATCGAGCGTGTAGCGATAGTGGCGCTCGGCATCGGAGATGCGGAACGCGGCCACTCGACCGTTCCGGGTGAAGGTCTTGCTGGACTTGGCGTAGCCGTTCTGCACGAGCAGGCCCTCCACGGGGCCCTGTGCGATGGGCAGCATGACCAGTTGCGCCCCCAAGCCGTGTCCGACCTCGCCCTCGCACCAGGCCGTCTTGTCGCTGCGGTCGAAGAGGAGGCTGGCGGAGCAGTCGACCAGGTCGGAGCTTCCCGGCACCCTGCAGCCCCCTGCGAGGACCGACGAAGCCTCGGCGACCGCCGCGGTCCTCCTGAGTGAGCTCGGCGGCTCGGCGAGGTCCGGGTCGTCGCCGAGCTCGGGGGGGCTTGCGGCTGGCTGCCACGAGATCCCAGCCAGGCGGTCGATGTTCGCCAGGACCTGGACGAGCTCCTGCGGCTCGGGCCGATGGTCCCGGGTGGCACCTGTCAGCAGCCGGTCGAGCGCCCAGCTGCACTCGATGGTGAGCCCCGACCCTTGCTCCGCGCTGCAGCGGGCATCCACGTCCGGGACCACCAGGACGGGGACGGCCAGGGACTCCCGTTGATCCTGGGTCTCTCGCCACAGCGTGGCGACCAGTGTCTTCAGTTCCAACACGGCGTCGCCGTACCCGGATCGCTGGCTGCGAGACGCCACGACCCGGATGCACCCGTGGGTTGCCCCTGGGGCGCCGCCATGAAAGCCGATGCCGTCGCCCGCGCGCCGCCCGAGACTCCGGGCGTGTGCGGTGTCGGCCGCCGTCGGGTAGTCGAGCTTCAGGAACCAGCCCCCAACGCTCTCCCAGGGCTTGTCCGACTGCCAGACATGGGTGAGAAAGTAGAGCCCTTCGGGCGTTCGCTGGTCACCCAGGAAGGCCTTGTCGCCCTCAGCCGCACCGTAGAAGGCCTGCCAGACCCTGCGCACGGTCCAGCGTTGGCCTTCCCGATACAAGACTCGGACGCTCGCTTCATTGGCTCCCCCGCGCTCCGAGTGCTCGCCGGGCTCGCAGCCCGATGCCGGACAGTCCTTGTCGACGAGGATGGCGACGCGATGGGGTCGGGCTGGGTCGGCTTCGGCCGGGATGGTGGTGAGGAGCGCCGTGGCGCAGAGCAGGGTCCAGGCGAGCAACGCTCGCCACCGTGGACGCGGAGGAGGAGAGGAGGAGGGCATCGGCCGTGCACCGGGCCCCCCGCGCCTGCCGACGGACGTCGGAGGTGCGACGGGACCTGCGGGGAGACTCTAGCATGGCCTTGCTCTCCCTTCGTTCGGGCTGTGAATGGTGGCCTGACGGGGTTTTCCCGTTCTGTTCGGGGTGCGACCAGGAGTGCTCTCGCTGTAGGGGCCGGCCAGTCGCGGTGGCTGGAGGAGCAGGGCGTCGCGCCCGCCCCCGGCGAGGGACTGAGCCGAGCCCACACTCACCACTTCGCGGGCCTCGCCGGTCGGGGTGGCTGGGAGGATGCGCGACGAACTAGAACATGTTCTACTTTCGTCGTGCACACCTCCTATGACGTCGTCATCGTCGGGGCTGGCTCGGCCGGCTGCGTCATCGCCAGCCGCCTGAGCGAGGACCCCGACCTCTCCGTCCTGCTCCTCGAAGCCGGCGGGTCCGATCGCACGATGCTGTGCCGGACCCCCGGCATGATGTCGATCCTGCACGTGGTGCCCCAGCTCAAGAAGAGGCTCGACTGGGGCTACAAGACCGCGGCGAGCAAGCACGCCAACGACCGCCGGATCCCCTACGTGCGGGGCAAGGTCCTGGGCGGCTCCAGCGCGGTCAACGGCATGGTCTTCGTGCGCGGTCACCGGCAGAACTTCGACGACTGGGCGGCGGACGGCTGCCCCGGCTGGTCCTACGCCGACGTGCTGCCCTACTTCAAGAAGCTCGAGACCTTCGAGGACGGCGAGAGCGAGCACCGGGGCGGCTCCGGCCCGATCCAGGTGGTGCGCACCGAGGTGGAGATCAGCCCCGCTTCGGTGGCCTTCGGCGAGGCCTGCCAGGCCGTCACCGGGGTGCCCTGGACCGACGACTACAACGGACCTGAGCAGGAGGGCGTCGGCCGGGTCCAGGTCAACGCCAAGGACGGTCTCCGCTACTCGACCTCCGAGGCCTACGTGCACCCCCACCTGGACCGGCCCAACCTGACCGTGGTGTCGGGGGCCCACGCCCGCCGGGTGCTCTTCGAGGGCACCCGCGCGGTGGGGGTCGAGGCCCTGGTGGGCGGCGAGCACCAGACCTTCCGTGCAGGTCGCGAGGTCGTGCTCAGCGGCGGCGCCATCGGCTCGCCCCAGCTGCTGATGCTCAGCGGTGTCGGTCCCGCGGACCACCTGGGTGAGCACGGCATCGACGTGGTCCGGGACCTGCCGGTGGGGCAGAACCTGCACGACCACCTCTTCGCGCCCCTGGTCTTCCTGGCCCCGAACAGCGGGCACACGGGCACGGGCTGGCACTTCCTCAAGGCCATCCTCCGGGAGACATGGAAGCCCGGCAGCACCTGGTTCTCCCGCACGGTCTTCGAGACCATGGCCTGGCTGAAGACCTCGCCGAGCGAGCGCATCCCCAACCTGCAGATCCACACCCTGCCGTGGAGCTACCCGGCCCCGAACCGGGACAACGACGAGGTGATCCCCAAGGTGGACCTGCGGGGAGCGCTCACGGTCGAGCCGACGCTGATCTACCCGAAGAGCCGGGGCGAGGTCCTGCTGCGGTCGTCGGATCCGGCGGACAGGCCGCACATCGATCCGCACTTCCTGGAGGACCCGGCCGATGTCGAGCACCTGCTCGACGGCATCGACCTGTGCCGGGAGATCATGGGCTCCCAGGGCATCGCGCCGACCCTGGACGGGGAGCTCGAGCCGGGGCCGAGGTTCCCGGATCGCCAGGCGATGGCCCGGGAGCTGCCGAACCGCATCGCGACCGTGTACCACCCGGTCGGGACCTGCCGGATGGGCAGCGACGACCGGGCGGTGGTGGACCCGGAGCTGCGGGTCCGCGGGCTGGAGGGCCTGCGCGTGGCCGACGCCAGCATCATGCCCACCGTGACCGGCGGCAACACCAACGCGCCGAGCATCATGATCGGCGAGAAGGCGGCGGACCTGATCCGGGCGGCGCTCTGAGCGGCTGCAGATCCCCTTGAATCGGGCCTCGCCGCGGCCGATGTGGCGGCTATAGTCCATGGGCTGGGCGACCTGGGTCGCTCCGCCCGGGGAGGAAGCCATGACCCGCTGGACCGTCCTGTTCGCCGCTGCCGGTCTCGTCGCCTGCGCCCCCAACGCGGAGTCCGACGGCGTGCTGGCCTTCCGCAGCACCCTCGACGTCCAGACCCACGGCCTGGCCCTGCACGCCGACGGCACGGTGGGACACGCCGGCATGTCTGGCACCAACTGCCCCTTCGAGACCACCGACGGGTCGGTGACCGGCGACGTGGATCTCGAAGGCGAGGACGAAGAGGTCCAGGACGTGGGCCAGTCCGAGCTGGGCCCCGAGACCGTGGCGATGGTGCTCGAGGAGAGCGTGGTGCTCGTGGAGAAGAGCACCGGCCAGTACGAGACCCGGTACACCGAGCTCGAGGACATCGACCAGGCCCGGCTGAGCGACGACGGCGTGGTGGCGCTGAGTGCCGAGCGCTGTGTCGTGACCTGGGAGAACCTGGCCGAGGTCGAGGTCGACGGCACCTGCACCGGCGCCTTCGACGTGGACCCGCCCACCGGGCTGGCCTTCGTCGGCCTGGACAGCGGCGTGGCCGTGGTCTCCGCCGACGGCGACGTGGTGTCGGCCACGGGCGCTGCGCTGCTCGCCTGGGACCCGGTCTCGGCGCTGCTCTACACGGCGGACGAGGGCTCCGAGCTGGTCGAGGCCGTGGACGTGAGCGGCCACGTGGTCTGGACGGCCGAGCTGCCGGGCGAGGTGGTGGCCCTGACCGACGGCGGCGAAGCCCGCGCGGCGGGCGTGTCCGTGGCGACGGCCGAGGGTGGTGCCCTGGTGCTGTTGGATGCCGCGAGCGGCGAGCTGCGGGGCGTGGTCGACACCCCGAGCGCGGCGCGGGCGGTGGACGTGAGCCTGGACGGGAGCGTGGTGGCGTTCGTGACGGACGGCGCGGTGCACTTCTACGACGGGCTGTTCCGCTAGCGAACGTCCGTACTCCGGACCTTCGACCGCCCAGACGCCGTCTACGCGGACGAACGTCCGGAGTACGGACCTTCGTCCGCGTGGTGGTGCGTGGTGGTGCGTGGTGGTGGTGGTGATGCGTGGTGGTGCGTGGGGGCGGCGCCTCAGCCCGGCGCCCAGCTCACCGTCGCCAGCGCGTGCCCCTCCCACACCGGAAACCCCGGCACCAGCACGTTCGCCCGCAGCTCTCCGCCCCAGCGCAGCCCGCGGCGGTCCTCCCAGGGCGTCACCACCAGCCTGCCCCCGGCGCCCATCAAGAGCGCCCCGGCCGTGGTGTGCACCCCGCCTCGCACCGTGTCGTTGCCCACCACCACCCCGCCCGTGAACGCCCCCAGGTGCCCGTACCCCGGCACCCCCTTGGCCAGAAAGCCCGTCCACGGCGCTGTGTCGAAGCCCACGAAGGGCCGCAGCCAGGCATCCCGCAGCTCACAGGTCCCCGCCAGCGCCGGCCCGGCCCGCCAGGAGGTGGTGACCGAGGTGCCCACGTACTGCCAGGCGCCTTCGGTCGAGAACACGGTGCCGGCCCCCCCGAGCCCGACCGTCACCCGCTCGCAGGGCAGCACGGCGTCGGGGTCCCCGACCCCCGCCGGCTCCAGGGTCGCCCCCCAGAGCCACATCACCTCCGCGAAGCCGGGCGCGTACAGGGTCAGCTGCACTTCGGGCCCCAGGCGAATGCTGCCGATGCGCAGGGGCTCCCACACGACCCGTCCGCCGACCCCGAACGTGCCCAGCAGCCCGAAGGTCAGGTGCGGCCCGGCTCGCAGCAGGTCGTTGCCCACCAACCAGCCGATCGAGCCGACGAACCAGTGGAACCCGACCCAGCGGTCTCCCGCCCACACGTGCAGGGGCGCGTGGTGGGCCGAGGCCCAGAGCCGGTGCTGGGAGGTGCCCCACTCCCAGGCGAAGAGGTGGGCCTGGCTGGGCCACTGGCTGTCGAGCAGCACGGCGATGGGCTGTGGCTCTCGGTGGGAGGCCCAGCCGTGGGTGCCGCGCACACCCCGCCAGACCCAGGGATCGACGGGCTCGGCCGCTGCGAGTCCGAGCGAGGCGAGCAGCAGCAGGGACAGCGTGCGCTCCGGGTGAGACCGACAGGATAGCGGCGTCGGGTCCGGTCACTGCTGCGCGGGGATCTCGATCGAGTCGACCACCTTCTCCGAGAGCCCGCCCCAGTCGTTGCGCGCCCGCATCCAGGCGCTCTCGACCATGATCGTGCCGATGGGCGTGGGCAGGAAGACCTGCTGACCGACCCCGTCGCCCAGGTCCAGCATGGACATCAAGGCCGGTCCGGCGGCGGTCTGGATGATCTCGGGACTCCCCTTGCGGGAGATCCCGTCGGGCAGGACCTCGGCCTGGCCGAGCTGGGCGCGGATGTCCGCCAGCACCCCTTCGACCCCGGCGGGCTCCACCGGGTCGAAGCTCGCCATGCCGATGCTGATCACCGCCGGCTCCATCGGGAACCGGCCCCAGGTGGGCGGCTGCGCGCCCTCCACCGAGGACAGCTGCTCGGGCAGCGCGAAGGTGAACGGCAGGCCCTCGTGGGACGCGGGCACCCAGGCGGGCCCGTCGCCGGCGGCGAAGGGCCGCTGGGTCGCCCAGCAGGTCGCCAGGCTCGCCGCCAGCCAGAGCAGGCCCACGCTGCCGAAGACGATGGACCCCCAGGGCTTGCGCGCCGGCCGATCCGGCTCGTCCAGGGTCGGCAGGCCCCGGCGCAGGACCAGGCCCACCAGCAGCACACCGAGGATCAGCCCGCCCAGGTGCGCCGCCCAGTCGATGTTCGGCCGCAGGCTGTTGGCGACGTTCAGCCCGAGGTTGATCACCGCCGCCTTGCGCACCCCGGGCAGCGCGGCCTCGGGCACCAGGCCGGTCCGGCCGAAGGCGAGCACGGCGTGGCCGCCCAGGAAGCCGAAGAGCGCCCCCGACGCCCCGACGCTGATGCCGTCCATCGCCACCATCGAGACCAGCGACCCGCCCAGGGCGGCGCCGCAGTAGAGCGCCAGCGTGCGCCAGCTGCCGAGCACCTTCTCCAGGAAGCTGCCCAGGGCGAAGAGCACGTAGGCGTTGAAGGCCAGGTGCATGAAGTCGCCGTGCAGGAGCGTGGCGGATCCGAGCCGGTACCACTCCCCCTGCTCCACGAGCTCGGTGACCAGGGCGCCGGCGCGCACCAGAGTCGTGAGGTCGTTGGTGGCGCCCCACAACAGCTGGAGCCCGAACACGGCGATCAGGACCGGCAAGAGCCCCCAGGTCACGATCAGCCGATGGCGGCCGCAGCGCTCCATGAACCGCTGCAGCTCCAGGGGCATCTCCGCTGGCGGGAGCTCGGCCGGCGTGGTCAGGGGCTCGTCGGTCACTCCGCCTCCAGGGCTTCCTCCAGGGACTCTCGCACGACCCGGTCCAGCCAGCGCAGGTCCAGGTCCCGGTGGGCCTCGCACACGAACCACGGCTCCCGGGAGTCGGGCTCCAGCATCAGCCCCCGGTGGATGAGCCCCCACGCGAAGCGCTCGTAGAGCTTGGACCAGGTCTTCTTCCAGTCCCGGTAGTTCTGGGGCACGTGGTCGCCGAGGTGCACGCCGAACATCGACGGCGGACCCGCGAAGCGGTGCTCCAGGTCGTAGGAGGCGAAGGCGTGGCCCAGCACGTCCATGACCTCCTCGCCCAGCCGGTCGACGGTGGCCAGGGCGTCGGTGTTCGCGAGCACGTCGAGGGTGGCTCTGGCGGCGCTCAGGCCGATGAGGTTGCCGGTGTAGGTGCCGCCGTGCACCACCCCGCCGGAGAGGTCGATCACGTCCATCACCTCGGCCCGGCCGCCGAAGCAGGCGATGGGGTAGCCGTTGCCCAGGGCCTTGGCGTAGGTCGTGAGGTCGCCGTGGATGCCGTAGAGCGCCTGGGCGCCCCCGCGAGCGACCCGGAAGCCGGTCTTGACCTCGTCCATGATCAGGAGGGCGCCGTGCGCATCACAGGTCGTGCGCAGGTGCTGGAGGTAGGCGTCGGTCGAGGCGATCGAGCCGGCGTTGCCCTGGATCGGCTCCAGGATCACCGCGGCGATCTGGCCGTCGTGGCGAGCGAAGGCGGCGTCCAGCGCGGCGGTGTCGTTCAGCGGCACGAACTCGGACAGCGAGCGGCTCGCCGGGGGGATGCCCTTGCCGAAGGGGATGACCGGCGGCTCGCCGGTGTCGTCCCAGCCGTCCAGGTCGGACTTCCACATCATCTCGTCGAACAGCCCGTGGAAGCCGCCTTCGACCTGGATGATGCGCTCCCGACCTGTGTAGCCCCTGGCCACCCGCACCGCGCCGATGACCGCCTCGGTGCCGGAGTTGGCGAAGCGCACCTTCTCGATCCAGGGGCAGAGGGCCTTGATCCGCTCCACCACGTCGCACTCCAGGTCGCTGGAGAAGCCGCAGGTGGTGCCCCGGGTCTGCAGGGTCTCGATGACCGCGTCGTCGATCCGCTGGTCCCGGTAGCCCAGGATGATCGGGCCGTAGCCGAGCCGGAAGTCGACCCAGGAGTGGCCGTCGAAGTCGGTGAGGGTGCAGCCCTTCATGCTCTCGATGAACACGGTCTCGTCGGGGCCCCAGAACCGGTAGTTCTCGGCGACGCCCAGGGGCATGTGCTGCTGGGCCCGAGCGAGGCGGGCGGAGTCCAGCTGGGGGTGGTCCTCGTACCGCATGAGCCCGTAGCCGGAGCCTCGGCGGTCCGGGTAGGCCATGGCGTGGATGGTGTCGCCCAGGCCCTTGTGGGCGATGTAGTCCTCCAGGCTGCCGCTCTCGGCCAGGTCGCCTTCGACCCGGGGCAGGAACATCGCCTCGATGGTCTCGTGGCCCACGGGGATCGACCAGCGCACGCCCTCGCGCTCCACCCGGGCGATCCGGGCGCGGATGGCGTCGATGGCGCCGAGCATGTCCTCGCCGACCATCACCATGAACTGGTAGAGCGGCTCGGTCGGTGCCAGCTCGCTCAGCTGGGAGAACCGCCGGCGCAGGGTGCCGTCGACCGGGGAGCTGAGCTGATCCACCGCCCGGCGGGGCACGCCCAGGTGCTCGGCGGTGGCGTTGGGGCCCCGGGCGTCGAACCACTCGGCGGTCTCCAGCCAGGGGAAGAAGGCCAGGGCGTCCTGGTACAGCCCCAGGTCCTCGAGCACCAGGCTCAGGGCACAGGTGGGGGGGTGCTCCCGGGGGAAGTGGTGGTGGTCGTAGTTGCGACGCGCCGGGGCGTGCTCGCCGCCCACGTCGACGATGGCGACTCCCGGGTCAGCCAGGTCTTCGGCGGTGGGCATGCGGCGGACCACCGGGGCGCCGGTGCGGGCGGCGAGCACGCAGATCGCGAGCACGTCGTCCTTGTGGGCGGAGCCGGGGTGGGTCAGCAGGGTGTTGATCATGGGCGCGCCTCTATCCAGAGACGGTAGGCTGGGCCCCGTGATCGCCCTGTTGCTGTTGGCGTCGTGCCAGGACACCGGGACGGTCGGTCTGGAGACCGGGGGGGAACCGACCGACTCGGACTCCGCCGTGGACTCCGCGCCGTGGACCGGCGGGGACCTGCGGATCAACGAGGTCCTGGCCGTGAACGACGGCGGGCTGGAAGACACCGACGGCGACACCAGCGACTGGATCGAGCTGTTCAATCCAGGGCCCGAGACCGTGGACCTGGCCGGCTGGGCGCTCTCCGACGACGACGGCGACGGCTGGGTCCTGCCGGCGGGGGAGCTGGTCGCCGGGGGCTTCCTCGTGGTGTTCGCGTCGGGCAAGGACCGGGTCGAGGGGCAGTGGCACACCGACTTCCGGCTGAGCGGGGACGGAGAGGTGCTGCGGCTGGTCCGGCCGGACGGGGTGGAGGCGGACCGCCTGGACTTCGGCCTGCAGCGGCCCGATGTGTCCTTCGGGGTGGAGCAGGAGACGGAGGAGGCCACCTGGGTCGCGGATGGCTCGGCGGTGCGCTGGACCGGCTCGTCGCCCGCCGCAGGCTGGGCGGATCCCGAGTTCGACGACAGCGCCTGGTCCCCGGGCGAGCTGCCCGTGGGCTTCGATCTGGCGGGCGTCTCCGGCGACGAGCCCACCACCGAGGTGGCGCTGTTCCGGACCACCACCCAGTCCAGCCACGGCTACGGCCGCACCGGCGCCGAGGCCACCGACGGCGAGCTCTCCACCTTCAGCCACACCGGCGACGCCGACCTGGCCCCCTGGTGGCAGGTGGACCTGGGCGAGGTCTTCCCGGTGGTCACGGTCGACCTGTTCAACCGTGTCGACTGTTGCCCCGAGCGGCTCTACAACATCACCGTCGACCTGCGCGACGCCGACGGGGCGGTGGTCTGGTCCTCGGAGCCGCTGAACCCGACCAGCGAGGGCACCACCCCGGTGGACCCGGGCGAGCAGCTCAGCGTCACCCCCGGCGGCGTCGACGCCCGCTTCGTCCGGGTCTCCAAGACCGCGGTGAACGGCGCCGGCAGCTCCGAGTGGATGAGCCTGGCCGAGGTCCAGGTGCACGCGGCGGAGCCCTCGCCCTACCAGGAGCGCCTGGGCACGGACCTGGCCGGGCTGCTCGAGGGCCCCGAGGTCTGGCTCCGGATCCCCGTCGCGGGGGACACCGCTCCCGACGCCCTCTCCCTGCTCGCCGAAGTCGACGACGCGGTCTCCTGGTGGCTCGACGGCGAGTCCGTCGAGGCCGGCTGGCTGGCGCCGGCCGCGCCCGGCTCGCTCGCCGCTCACCTCACGAGCACCGACGACGACGACCTCTTCCTCTCCGCCACCCTGACCGCCTGGACCCTCACCGACGGTGAGCTGGCGCACTTCCGCACCCCGACCCCCGGGGCCCCCAACGGCCTGGGCTTCGGCGGCTGGGTGGACGAGGTCCAGGTCGACCCTCCCCGGGGCTTCTACGACGCGCCCCTCACGGTCACCCTCGCCACCGAGACCACCGGCGCTGTGCTGGTCTACACCCTCGACGGCTCGGCACCGAGCGCGGTCCACGGCACGGTGGTCCCATCGAGCGAGGCCACTCTGGAGCTCGCCACCACCGCGGTCCTGCGGGTCGTCGCGCTCCACGACGACCTGGAGCCCTCGTCGATCGCGACCCACACCTACCTGGACCTCGACGACGTCATCCGCCAGCCCGCCGACCCCGAGGGCTTCCCGGCCACCTGGGACGGCCTGGAGCAGTCCGCGGTCACCGCGGACTACGAGATGGACCCCGAGGTAGCGCTGGATCCGGCCTACACCGACGACCTGCTGGCGGGGCTGCGGGCCATCCCGACCCTGTCCCTGGTGCTCGACCCCGACGACCTCTTCGGGGCCGACGATGGCCTCTACGTGCACTCGCTGCAGCGGGGCACCGAGTGGGAGCGGCCGGCGTCGGCCGAGCTCATCCTGCCCGACAACACCACCGGGTTCGCGGAGGAGTGTGGGGTGCGCCTGCACGGCTATGGCTGGAGATACCACTCCAGCACGCTGAAGCACGCTCTGCGCCTGGAGTTCCGGCCGGAGTACGGCGACTCCAAGCTGGACTACCCGCTGTTCGCCGACGCGCCGGTGGACCGCTTCGACAGCATCGTCCTGCGCAGCCAGGGCAGCCGGGGCTGGCAGGACTTCCGGGACCCGGAGCAGGCCCAGTACCTGCGCGACGCCTTCGCCCGGGACACCGCTGCGGCGATGGGCAAGGTCGACGGCCACGCGACCTTCGTACACCTGTACCTCAACGGGCTCTACTGGGGCCTCTACAACCCGGTGGAGCGGCCCGACGCCGGCTTCGCCGAGGAGCGCTTCGGCGGGTCGGACGCCGACTACGACGCCATCAACCGCCGGACCTCGACCAACGAGGCGATCAACGGCGACCTGGAGGCCTACAACACCCTGCTCGCCCTGGTCGACGAGGACCTGACGGTCGCGGAGAACTACGCCGCCGTCGAGGCCATGCTCAACCTCGACGACCTCATCGACTACATGCTCATCCACCAGTACACGTCGAACCGGGACGGGCCCGAGGAGTTCTCCCACAACAACATGCGCGGGGTGCGGCACCGGGACGGCGGGCAGTTCCACTTCTTCGTGTGGGACATGGAGTACAGCCTCTGGGAGTTCGATCGGGACGTGAACGTGGACGTGGATGTCTCGGGCAGCGCGTCGCACATGTACGCCCGGCTGCGCACCTCGGAGGACTTCCGGGCGGGCTACGCCGAGCGGGCGAGGCTGCACCTGACCGGCGACGGGGCGCTGACCCCCGAGGCCGGCCTGGCCCGCTGGGACGCTCGGGCCGAGGAGATCTGGGACGCGATCGTGGCCGAGTCCGCCCGGTGGGGGGACACGGACCGGGCGACGCCGTACACCCGGGACGTGGAGTGGTTGACGGAGCGGGAGCGGCTGCGGACGGAGTACTTTCCGTACCGGACGGAGTGGCTGATCGAGCGGCTGGAGGAGGCGGGGCTCTATTGACGTGGTTCGAGCGCCTGATGGGCTTCCCGGAGGTCTCGCTGGAGCAGGTCCGCGCGAACATCGAGCACCGCGGGGAACACCTGATCTCCCGGGTCAACGGGCGGCGGGTCCGCTGCGGTCGGCTGGCGGTGCCGAGCCTGGCCGAGCTGCGGGCGCGGGTTGGCGAGCCCGCGCCGGGGCCGATCCACGTCCGGGAGGTGGTCGGGGACG
>CAYFPX010000017.1:39431-61970 GCA_964344945.1 uncultured Enterobacterales bacterium | reverse complement strand
TCTGACCCCTTGTCCTCGGCGGGGTCTGACCCCTTGTCCTCACAAGGTGTTGGACGGCGGGGTCTGACCCCTTGTCCTCCTTGACCCCTTGTCCTCAAGGTGTTGGACGGCGGGGTCTGACCCCTTGACCCCTTGTCCTCAAGGTGTTGGACGGCGGGGTCTGACCCCTTGTCCTGACCCCTTGTCCTCACCCATGGCCCCGTCACCGCCCCCTGGACCCTCTCAGGGCCAGGTCACCTCGACACCCTCGCTCACCACACAGTCCGCGGGCACCAGGACCTGCCAGGTCCGGGTCACGCCGGACGCGGCGGTAGGCACCCACTCGACGAAGATCGCCAGGCCGGCGCTGGTGGCAACACGGCTGGCCCGACGAGTCACCGTGCTGACGGCCAGCTCGGCCCCACAGGTCGTGGTGGTGGACCCGCTCGGTCCCGCCACCAGCACCACCGTGGCGCCGGGGGTCGCGTCGGTGACGACGAAGGCGTTGTAGCTGCCCGCGGTGCCCGGACTCGGCCCCGCCAGCGCCGGGACGCAGTCGACCGTCGGGTCGGCGTCGTCACAGTCGTCCACGGTGCAGACCCCGTCCCCGTCGGCATCGGGACAGGCCCCCCACCAGGGGTAGGCCGCGCCGGTCCAGCTGTCCCGGGCCGGCGCGCCCACCACCAGCTCGTCCGCGCCGTCGCCATCCAGATCGCCCACCCCCGCCACGCTCATGCCGAAGTCGTAGGTGGAGCCGGTGTCGGCGGGCTCGAGCTTCTCCTCGCTGCTGCTGTCGACCCCGGTGGCCGACCCGTACCAGACATAGGCCGCGCCCTGGGAGTGGTCCGTGGCGCTGTGGGCCCAGGCGCCGGCGATCAGGTCGTCGAAGCCGTCGCCGTCCACGTCGCCGGCCGAGGCCACCGCGTAGCCCAGCTCGTCGCTCTTCTCGCCGTCGCTGGCGTGCAGCTCCTGTTCACCGCTGAACCCGCTGGCGCCGCCGTAGAGCACGTAGACCGAGCCCTGGTTGGTCTCGACGTCGTCGTCCCCCGGTGCGCCGACCAGGGCGTCGTCGTAGCCGTCGCCGTCCAGGTCCCCCGCCGCCGCCGCCCGGAGGCCGAAGTAGGTGCGCTTGTCGGCGTCGCCGGCCTGGATCACCGACTCGATCGAGGTGTCCAGCCCGCTCGCCGAGCCGAACCAGGCGTAGACCGCGCCCTCGCCATTGGTGATGCCCCAGGCCCCGACCAGCAGGTCGGTGTAGCCGTCGCCGTCGAAGTCGCCGTGGGCGAAGCTGGCTCCGAGGCTGTCGCCCGGGTCGGCGGCGGACTGGGTCACGTAGCGGGTGCGGCTCTCGTCCACGCCGCCGCTGCTGCCGTAGTAGACCCAGAAACCCCCGGAGCCGCTGTCCACCCCGTCGTGCTTGTGGGCGCCGACGACGAAGTCCGCGTAGCCGTCGGCGTCGAGATCGCCGGCGGCACCCAGCGCCTCGCCGAACTCGTCGCCGGCACCCACCTCCGACGGCACGAGCTTGTGCTCGCTGGACGTGTCCAGTCCGCTGGTGCTGCCGAAGTACACGTAGGCCGCGCCCGAGGAGGTGCCGTTGTCGTCGTCGTCCTTGCTGCCGACGACGATGTCGTCGCAGCCGTCCCCGTCGACATCGCCGACCCCCGCCAGGCCCCAGCCGAAGTGGTCGCTGGCGTGAGGGTCGCTGTGGAGCAGCTCGTCGCAGCTGGCCGGGTCGAAGCCGGTCGGGGCCCCCAGGCAGACGTAGACGCTCCCGCCGTCGCTGCTGTTGGAGTCGTCGTCCGGGGCCCCGACCAGCAGATCGGGGGTGCCGTCGCAGTCCACGTCGCCAGCTGCGGCGACCCGGTAGCCGAACCAGTCGTCGACGGCGGCGTCAGAGGCTTCGAGCACGTCGCCTGCGGTGAGTCCGGCGGCCATGGCGGTCGGGAGGAGGGCGGAGAAGAGGGCCATCGGAGCCTCCGGGGCGGGCGTCGTGCCCGGCCCCAGAGTCGCCGCTCGGGCCGCTCCGGACCAGGGGGCGGCGACCACGAAGCGTACGTTTTTCTCGTACACCCTCGGACCTGCGTCCTCTCACGAACTGAGACTCTGTCCGCCAGACTCCCTCGTCGAACGAGATGGCGGTCTGGCGCAGAGCGGCCGGCCCGGAGGAGGACCCGATGCTGCTCGCCCTCGTCACCGTCGCCCACGCCGGCTGGGTCCAGGAACAAGGCCACCACTACGTCAAGGTCGGCGGCCGGGCGATCCCAGGGACCCTGACCGCGCCATCGACCAAGGCCAGCCCCCCGGCACCGACATCGAGCTGGAGGGGTCCATGGACCCACGGGGGTGCTGCCCAGCGACGTGGAGCACAGCGGGGAGTAGGGGTCCGGCCGGCCGCGGGTTAGACCCGGTGCCCCCCGCACCCGGAGCGCCTGTGACCTGGCTTGCTCTCGTGGGCCTCGCCGCGGCCCAGGACCTGGTCATCCCCTACGAGAAGTACGAGCTCGACAACGGTCTCGACGTCATCCTGGCCGAGGACCACAGCGTCCCGATCGTCCAGGTGAACCTGTGGTATGGCGTCGGCAGCCGGGACGAAGAGGAGGGCCTGACCGGCTTCGCCCACCTCTTCGAGCACCTGATGTTCAACGGCTCCCAGAACTGGAACTCCGAGTACTTCGAGCCGCTGCAGGAGGTGGGCGGCCGCATCAACGGCACCACGAACCTGGACCGGACCAACTACTTCGAGCAGGTGCCCAGCGAGTACCTGCCCCTGGCCCTGTGGCTGGAGAGCGACCGCATGGGCTTCCTGTTGCCCGTGCTCGACGAGACCAAGCTCGCCAACCAGCAGGAGGTGGTGCGCAACGAGCGCCGCCAGCGGTACGAGAACCGGCCCTATGGCACCAGCTGGATCACCATGCTGGGGAACGTCTTCCCGGCGGGTCACCCCTACAACCACGCGACCATCGGCAAGCACGAGGACATCGAGCACGCGCAGCTGAGCGACGTGAGCGCGTTCTTCGAGAAGTGGTACGTGCCGAGCAACGCCAGCCTGGTGATCTGCGGGGACTTCGACCCCGACGAGGCCAAGGCCCTGGTCGAGCGGTACTTCGGCGAGCTGCCGAAGATCGAGCAGCCGATCCGCCCGGAGGTGCCCGCAGCGACCATGGCCGCCGAGGTGGTGCTCCACCAGGACGAGGTCGGCGCCCCCGACGACAAGGTCTGGCTCGCCTGGCCGACCCCCGCGCTCTACGCCGACGGCGATGCAGCGCTCGATGTCGTGAGCAGCGTGCTCACAGGCGGCAAGGACGCCCGGCTCGACAAGGTCCTGGTCCACGAGAAGCAGATCGCCCGGGACGTGCGAGCCTCCCAGGCCAGCTTCGACAAGGGCTCGATGTACATCATCCAGGCCACCGCCGCGAAGGGCCACACCACCGAAGAGCTGGTGGCCGAGATCGACGCCATCCTCGCCGAGCTGGCCGCCGAGGGCCCCAGCGAGCAGGAGCTGACCGACGCCCTGGTGAACTACGAGGCGAGCTTCATCCGCCGCATGGCGAGCGTGTCCGCCAAGGCCAACCAGCTCAACTCCTACAACCAGTTCGTGGGCGACCCCGGCTTCATCCAGAGGGACCTGGACCGCTACCTGGGGCTGTCCCAGGGCGACGTCCAGGCGGCGGTCTCGACCTGGCTGCCCGCGGACCAGCGCCTGCAGCTGCACATCCACCCGGCCACGGTCGACGAGACCGCCCCCGAGGAGGACGCCCCGTGAACGCCCCCATCCCCAAGTCGCTGCTGGCCCTGATCCTGCTGGGACTCGCCGGCTGCGCCCCCAAGGCCGAGCCGGCTCCGGCCGCCGAGCCGGTCGCCGCGGTCGACCGCACGGTCAAGCCCGAGCCCCTGGCGGAGCGTGGCTTCTCGATGCCCGAGATCCACCAGGGGGCCCTGTCCAACGGGCTGCCGGTCTACGTGGTCGAGAACCACGAGCTGCCCCTGGTCGACCTCCGGCTGGCCTTCGACGTGGGCGGCTGGACCGACCCCGCAGGCCAGGAGGGTCTGGCCGAGTCGGCGATGGACATGCTCAACGAGGGCGCCGGCGAGTACGACGCGCTGGGGCTGTCGGCCGCGCTCAAGTCCCTGGCCTCCCGGATGACCACGTCGGCGGGCATGAACTCCGCCAGCGTGCACGCCAACACCCTCAAGAAGAACCTGGCGCCCACCCTGGACCTGATGGCCACGGTCCTGCTCGAGCCGACCTGGCCCGAGAGCGAGTGGGAGCGCGTGCAGAAGCAGCGGGTCCAGGAGCTCGCGGCGGACAAGGCCAATCCCCAGAACCTGGCGCGGCAGATCGCCCGCACCCTGGCCTATGGCCCGGTGTACCTGGGGGCGCCGGCCACCGAGGAGAGCGTGGGGGCGCTCACCGTGGACCAGATGAAGGCCTGGAAGGAGCAGTTCCTGGTGCCCGGCCGGGCGGTGCTGCTCATCGGCGGCGACGTGACCCTGGAGGAGGTCCTGCCCCTGCTCGAAGCGCGCTTCGGCGGCTGGGCCGGCGAGACCCCGCGCCTGGCCCCCACCCGGCCCATGGTCCAGCCCGAGAGCACCACGGTCTACCTGGTCGACAAGCCCCAGGCCGCCCAGTCGGTGCTGTACTTCCAGCGCTTCGTCGGCGAGTGGACGGACCCGGAGTTCTCGGCCCTGGAGCTCGCGAACCGGGCCTGGGGGGGCCAGTTCACCTCTCGGCTCAACATGAACCTGCGCGAGGACAAGGGCTACACCTACGGCGCACGGTCCGGCTTCGGACACAGCTACGCGCCGACCCGGTGGGTCGCGAGCGCGTCGGTCCAGGCCGAGGTCACCCGGGAGTCCCTGGACGAGTTCTTCAGGGAGCTGGCCGACATCAACGCCGAGCGGCCCCTGACCGCCGACGAGATCGAGTACGTGCGCGGCGGCCTGATCAACGGCTACCCCGGGCGCTTCGAGCAGGCCGAGGCCCTGCTCCGGGAGATCGAGACCGTGTGGCGGTACAAGTTGCCCGAGGGCTGGCTGGACGGCTACCTGGATCGGGTCGCAGCCGTGGATCCGGCACAGGCCCAGGCTGTCTTCGCCGAGCGCGTCGCCTCCCAGCCCTTCCAGATCCTGGTCGTCGGAGACGTCGCCAGCGTTCGCGAAGGTGTGGAGGGCCTGGGCTACCCCGTGGTCCTGCTCGACACCGACGGCAACCCCCTCGAGGAGGAGTAGTCCCCATGTCGATTCGCTCCGAGGTCATCTGGATGGACGGCGAGTTCGTCCCCTACGACCAGGCCCAGGTCCACGTCCTCAGCCACACCCTGCACTACGGCCTCGGCGTGTTCGAGGGCATCCGCGCCTACGAGCAGACCGGCACCAGCGAGAGCGGGGTGTGGTGCCTCGACGAGCACCTGGAGCGGCTCTTCGACTCCGCGAAGATGTGCCGGATCACCATGCCGTTCACCCAGGACCAGGTGAAGAGCGCCTGCCTGGAGACCCTGCGTCGCAACGGCATGAAGTCCGCCTACATCCGGCCCCTGGTCCACCTGGGCCACGGCGCCATGGGGCTGGGCGCCCGGGGCAACGCGGTGCACGTGACCATCGCGGTGTGGAACTGGGGGGCGTACCTGGGCGAAGAGGGGCTGAACAACGGCATCCGCTGCGCCACCAGCAGCTTCACCCGTCACCACGTCAACGCGAACATGCAGCGGGCCAAGGTCGTGGGCCACTACGTGAACTCGATCATGGCCAAGTACGAGGCCAACGACAACGGCTTCGACGAGGCGATCATGCTCGACCAGAACGGGCTGGTGGCCGAGGGCACGGGCGAGAACCTGTTCGTGATGCGCCACCGGCTGGTCAAGACCCCGAGCATCACGAACATCCTGGGCGGCATCACCCGCAAGACCGCCATCCGCATCCTGCGGGAAGAGGGCTTCGAGGTCGTCGAGACCCAGTTCGGGCGGGACGCGCTGTACGTCGCCGACGAGATCTTCATGACCGGCACCGCCGCCGAGGTGACCCCGGTGCGAGAGGTCGACCACCGGACGGTGGGCGCCGGGTCGAAGGGGCCGATCACGTCCCGGATCCAGGACATCTACCTGCGCGGGGTGCGCGGGGAGGTGGGGTTCATGAAGGAGTCGATCACCATCGTGTGAGGGCGCTGGACGGGCGGTCGGATCGCCCGGACGACCGGCTGCTGACCTGGGCCGGAGCCGGCGGTAGCATCCTGGTGCGGCCCGCGGTCTCGGTCTGACCGGTCGCTTCCCAGGGGGTGCCCGTGGAGACCGTCGACGCCCTGAGCCGCATCCTGCGCAGCCTCCGACTGGAGAGCGGGCTCATCAGCCGGGGGCGCTTCACGGCGCCCTGGGCGGTGCACACCGGAGGGCTGGAACGGGGCGCGGTGTTCCACGCGGTGGTCAGCGGGACCTGTGTCGCCAAGCGCGACGCGGACCTGCAGGGGGTGACGCTGGGCCCGGGGGAGCTGGTCTGCTTCACGCGGGGGGACGCGCACACCGTCAGCGACGGCAGCGGTGTGCGGCCGGCGGAGATCCGGGACCTGCCGGTGACCCGGGAGGCCGGGCTGGCGGTGGTGAGCCACGGGGGCGGCGGCCAGTCGAGCCGGGTGCTGTGTGGCCGCTTCGACCTGGACCACGCGGCGGCGACCCTCGAGGACCTGCTGCCCCCGGTGATCGTCATCCGCCGGCGGCAGTCAGGGGTGGTGGAGTGGCTCTCGTCGACCCTGGGACTCATCACCCACGAGCTGGACACCTACCGCCAGGGCTCCGAGGAGATCCTGACCCGGCTGACGGACATCCTCTTCGTCCAGGTGCTGCGGACCCACGCCCTGTCCCTGTCGCCGGGGGAGGGGGGCTGGCTCGGGGCGGCGCACGACCCCCGCATCGCCCAGGCCCTGGCCCTGATCCACGAGGACCCGGGCGCGGCTTGGACCGCCGCGGACCTGGGCCGCAAGGTCGGCCTGTCCCGGTCGGCCTTCTTCGCCCGCTTCACCGAGCTCGTGGGTGAGACGCCGACCCGCTACCTCACCCGCTGGCGCATGAAGCAGGCCATGGAGCTGCTGCGCGACGAGGGCCTCGCCCTGATCGAGATCGCCGAGCAGGTCGGCTACTCGTCGGAGGACGCCTTCTCTCGGGCCTTCAAGCGCGTGCTGGGGCAGACCCCCGCGAGCTGGCGGCGGGAGCACCGGCCCGGCCCGGGGTAGGCTGGCCTCGTGGGCACGGCGGGGTTCGAAGGGGTCTGGGAGGCGTTCTGCGACGCCGGCACGACCCTGGGCCACACCCCGGGTGCGCGGGAGGCCTGGCACCAGGGGCGCAGGCGCTACGCGGTGTGGCTCTTGCGGCTCGAGGGTGGGGCGGCGGCCGAACGGGTGGCGGAGCTCCAGGGGGCGCTGGCCGGCAGGATCCGACCGACCCGGGCCGACGAGCTGCACGTGACGGCCTTCGTGGCGGGCTTCCCCGCGCCGGTGGCGAGCCGGGGCGACGACGTCGACGACGCTCTGCTGGCGCGGACCTGGATCGAGCTCCAGGCCCGCCCACCGGTGGCGCCGGAGCTGGTGATCGGCGGGGTGACGGCCTTCCGGACCTGCGCGGTGCTCGAGGTCGGCGAGCCGCGAGGCCAGCTCGCGGCCCTCCGGGGGCGGCTGGGCCGCTGGGCGAGGGAGGTGCGCTTCGACCGCTACCGGCCCCACCTGACCCTGGGGACCTTCCCGAAGACCGTGCCCGTCGGCCCGCTGGTCGAGGCGCTGGCCCCCTTCCGCGACCTGCCGGCCCTGGCCTGGCGCCCCCAGGCGCTGGAGCTCGTGGAATTCGACGCCCGCGACGGGCACCCCTGCCTGGAGACCCGCTGGCGCCTGCCGCTGGTGTGACTGACCGGAGTCCGGACACTCAGCGCCTTCAGGGTGGTCTGCGGGCCCCGAGTGACCGCAATTCGGACACTCAGCCGACGAGGGCCGCCAGCCGCCTCAGGGGCCGGGCGCACGCCTCGACGTGGGCGTCGTGCCAGCGGTCGGGGTCTTCGAGGGCCAGGGCCTCCAGCCGACCGCGGGGCCGGCTGTTGACCTCGAGCAGGTGCGGCGCTCCCTCGGGGTCGATGGCGAAGTCCACGCCGGCCTCGATCGCCCAGTCGCCGTCGGGGTGATCGCCCAGGGCCCGGGCCACCAGCGAGGTCTGGACGCGGATGGCCGCGAGGCAGTCCACGTCGAGCACCTCGGTGCCCACCGCGGCGGTCGCGCCCTTGCTCACGTTCGCCACCGGTTCCCCCGGCGGAGCGACCCGGGCCACCGCGGGCAGCTGGACCCAGGCGCCGTCAGGCAGGCGCTGGATCAGCTGGCGCACGGCGATCGCGCCCGTCTCCGGCGCTGGCACAGCCCGCTGCAGGAACGTGGGCTCGAGCACCCCGCGCACCGCACCCTCGACCCGGCGAGGCAGGGCGTCCCCGGGCCTCACTCGCCGGATCCCGCGCCCCATCGCCCCGTACCGGGGCTTGAGGAAGGCCTGCCCCCACGCCTGGACCGTGGCCTCGAAGGCCCGGGGTGACCCGACGATCTCGGGCATCGGCACCCGCTCTGCGAGCCACTCCTGGGTCCGCAGCTTGTCTCGACACAGGAGGGTGAGGCTCTCCGGGTTCGCCGCAGGCGGATGTCCCAGGGCGTGCATGGCCCGCCGGTAGGCCTGGGGCCAGGTCTGGGAGGGGAAGCGATCCTGGACCGCCCGGATCGTGCCCGGCTCCGCGCCTTCCCAGCCCCCGGGCCTCGCCCGCAGGAACTCCCGCCCATCCGAGGTGAACACCACGCCGATGCCTTCGGCCGAGAGCGCCAGGGCGGCGCGGCCGATGGGCGTGGTCTCCGGCGCTGGAGGCAGCCCGGGGCGGGGGCCGACGAGCACGGCGAGCATGGGGAGTCCCTAACGGCGGGTTCGCTCTGCGGAACCGGGGGATCTCCCGTCAGCCGTCAGCTCACCGAGGGCCGTGCGCTGGATCCCGAAGCCCCCCTGCTCGCCGCTCTGGGCAGCTTGGACGCGCTCGTCGACCCCGCCGAGGCCGTCGGCGCTGCGGCGCTGACCGGGAAGTAGAGCCCCTCGGCGTAGTCCCGGACCATGCGGTGGGTGTTGAAGAGCGGCACGCAGGTGGCGATGGACCGGCGCATCTTGGCGACCCAGCCGGCGGGGGTGCCGCAGTCCCGAGCCATGAAGGCCGGCAGGACCTCCTGCTCGAGCAGCCGGAACAGGTCCTCGGCGTCGTCGCGGTCCTGCTCGGCGGTGTCGGCGTAGTCCTTCGGCGCTCCGATGGCCCAGCCGTTGGTGCCGTCGTAGGCCTCGGGCCACCACCCGTCGAGCACGCTGAGGTTCAGGCCCCCGTTCAGGGGGACCTTCTGGCCCGAGGTGCCCGACGCCTCTCGCGGTCGGCGCGGGTTGTTCAACCACACGTCCACGCCGCTGGTGAGCAGCCGACCGGTGGTGATGTCGTAGTCCTCGAGGAAGATCACCTTGCCCCGGAAGCGGGGGTCGTCGCACCAGCGCATGACCTCGGCGGCGATGGCCTGGCCGTGGCCGTCGCGGGGGTGGGCCTTGCCCGAGAACAGGAGCTGGAGCCCGTGCTCCCGGACCAGCCGAGCCAGGCGGTCCGGCTGGCTGAAGAGCAGGTTCGCCCGCTTGTACGGCGCGAAGCGGCGGGCGAAGCCGATGGTCAGCGCGCGGTCGTCGAGACGGCTCGACCCGACCCTGGCCCCGACGTGGGCCACCAGGTCCGCCCGGCAGGCCTCGTGGGTCCGCCAGAGCAGAGCGTCGTCGATCCCGGCCAGGCCCTGCTCCCAGAACTCGGCGTCCCAGAGCCGCTCGGGGGTCCGCCAGCTCGGCAGGTGCTCGTCGTAGAGCGCCTGCCAGCGCGGGTGCATCCAGAACACCGGGTGCACACCGTTGGTGATGTGGCCGATGGGCACCTCGTTGACCGGCACGTCCGGGTACAGGTCCTGCCACATCTCCCGGCTGACCTCGCCGTGGAGCTTGGAGACGCCGTTGGCCGCGCGGGTGGTGTTCAGCGCCAGCACGGTCATGCACAGGGGCTCCTCGATGTCCCCCGGACACACCCGGCCCAGGTCCATCACGGTGCCCGGGGACCAGCCCTGGGCCTCCCGGTAGCCCTCCAGTGCGCCGTTGGCTTCGTACCAGGAGAACCGGTCGTGACCGGCGGGCACCGGGGTGTGGGTGGTGAAGACACCCTCGGCCCGGGTCGCGGCCAGGGCCTCGGTCCAGGAGTCGCCCGCGGCCAGGCGGGTCGCCATGCGCTCCAGCGGAGCGAAGGCACAGTGGCCTTCGTTGAGGTGGACCACGGCGGGGTCGACGCCCAGGGTCTTCAGCAGGCGCACGCCGCCGATGCCGAGGAGGACCTCCTGGGAGACCCGCGTGCGCGTGTCGCCGCCGTAGAGGCGGTGGGTCAGCGCCCGCACGGCGTCCGGGTTCACCGGCAGATCGGTGTCGAGCAGCAGGAGGCGCACGCGGCCCACTTCGAGCTGCCAGGCGTGGGCCTTGTGGGTCTCGGTGCCCAGGGGGAACGGGATCTCCAGGGGCTCGCCGTCGGTGCCGGTCAGCCGGGTGAGGGGCAGCCGGCCGTAGTCGGCGCTCGGGTAGCAGGCGACCTGCTGGAGGCCGTCGACCACCTGGCGGAAGTAGCCCTGGCGGTAGAGCAGCCCGACGCCGACAAAGGGCAGGCCCAGGTCGCTGGCGGACCGCACGTGGTCGCCTGCGAGCACCCCCAGGCCTCCGCTGTAGAGGCGCAGGCTCTCGTGCAGGCCGAATTCCATCGAGAAGTAGGCCACCGGGTCGGCCGCGCGCGCCGTGGCGCCGTACTGGCGTGAGAACCAGGTGTCCTCGGCCGCCAGGTAGGTGCGGAAGGCCTCGGCCACCATGGCCACGCGGTCGACGAAGTCCGGGTCCGCCGCCAGGGCGTCCAGCCGCTCCGCCCCCAGATCCTGGAGCAAGGCGACCGGGTTGTGCCGCACGGCCTCGAAGTGGTCCGGATCCAGGTCCCGGAACAGCGCGACCGCCGCCGGGTGCCAGGACCACCAGAGGTTGCGGGAGAGCGCCGCCAGAGGCGCCAGGGGAGCGGGAAGGGCAGGGTTCATGCGGTATCCTCGGCCGGCCATGACGATCGGGCAGGGAGTCCATCGCGCCGACGGGCGCGCAAAGGTCACGGGTCACGCACTCTATGTCGATGACCTCCAGCCACCAGGGTGCCTCCAAGGCGCCACGGTGCGGTCCGATCGGGCCCACGCCGAGGTGGTCTCCATCACCCGCGACGAGGCCTTCGACTGGACCGACATCACGGTCCTGACCGCCGACGACATCCCAGGGAAGAACTGCGTTTTCCTCATGACAGAGGACCAGCCCGCCCTGGCCCCGGGCCTGGTCCGGCACGTGGAGGAGCCGATCGCCCTCGTTGCGGCCCCGTCACGGGAGCGTGCCGCAGCCGCCGCAAAGAACATTGTCGTGGAATATCGAGATCTTACGCCGATCTTGGACCCACTGGAGGCCGAAGGAAACGATTCCGTGATCTTCGCGCCGGACAACGTCTTCAAGCGCATCACGATCGAGAAGGGTGACCCGACCAAGGTGACCGCGGGCCGGCTCATCGAGGGCACCTACACCACCGGTCTGCACGAGCAGCTCTACATCGAGTGCCAGGGCATGCTGGCCATGCCGCGGGACGACGGCGGGCTGACCCTCACCGGCTCGCTGCAGTGCCCGTACTACATCACCAAGGCGATCAAGGCGCTGCTGGGTCCGGACTTCGAGGAGCCGGGCCGGATCAACGTGGTCCAGGCCTGCACCGGCGGGGGCTTCGGCGGCAAGGAGGAGTACCCGTCGATGGTCGCCGCCCACGCGGCCCTGCTCGCCCAGGCCACGGGCAAGCCCGTCAAGCTCATCTACAAGCGCGACGAAGACCTGCGGGCCACGACCAAGCGGCACCCCTGCACCATCCACATCCAGACCCGGGTCGACGACGCCGGGCACCTGCTGTCCTTCGAGTGCGACCTGACGGTGGATGGGGGTGCCTACAACACCCTTACCCCCGCGGTGCTCTCCCGAGCGGTGATCCACGCCACCGGCCCCTACCGGGTACCCCACGCGCGCATCTCAGGGAGGGCCGTCGCCACGAACACCCCGCCCAACGGCGCCTTCCGGGGCTTCGGAGCCCCCCAGGCGCACTTCGCCGCCGAGCGGCACATGGACCGCATCGCCCGGGAGCTGTGCCTGGACCCGGTCGCCCTGCGCCGGCGAAACCTGCTGGTGGACGGCGACCTCTCCGCCACCGGCCAGGAGATGCTCGACGTCGGAGCCCGCCAGGTCCTGGACGCCGCCCTGGCCGCTGCGGAGAAGCCCGCACCCGCCCTGCCCGACCTGCCCGGCGGCGGCCTGGGTCACGCCCGCCAGCTCAGCGGTCGCGGCGTGAGCCTGGTCTTTCATGGCTGCGGCTTCACGGGCAACGGCGAGGCCGCGCCCAAGGGCAAGGTGGCCCTGGAGCCCCACCGAGACCAGGTGCGCATCCTGACCGGGTCCACGGACATCGGCCAGGGCACCCGCACGGTCTTTCCGCAGATCGTCGCCCAGGAGCTGGGCCTGGAGCTGACCCGGTGCGTGGTGGTCGAGCCCGACACCGCCGACGTGCCGGACTCCGGTCCGACCGTCGCCAGCCGCACGGCGATGGTGGTGGGCGGGGTCTGCCAGCAGGCGGCGAAGAAGCTCCGGGACGCCCTGGCGGTCGAGCTCGGCGACGACGACTCCGCCTTCGGGGAGCTCCTGGCGGCCCGGGAGAGCACCGCCACCCTGCGGGTCGAGCACGTCTACGAAGACGACGGCAGCCTGACCTGGGACCCGGAGACCTACCAGGGCGACGCCTACCCGACCTACGGCTGGAACTGCAACGTGGTGGATCTGACGGTGGACCTGGAGACCGGTGCGGTGCTCTACCGCCGGCTGGTGACCGCCACGGACATCGGCAAGGCCCTGAACCCGGTGCTGGCCAGCGGCCAGATCGAGGGCGGGGCCTTGCAGGGCCTGGGCTGGGCCACCCAGGAGGAGGTCGTGCTCGATGACCAGCACCGGATGCGGAACGACCGGCTCACCAACTACATCATCCCGACCGCCCTCGACGCGCCGGTGCTGGAGACCATCCTGGTGGAGATCCCCTACGAAGGCGGCCCCTTCGGCGCCAAGGGCCTCGGGGAGATCCCGCTGGACGGGCCTGCCGCGGCCGTCGCCCAGGCGATCGAAGACGCCACCGGCGCCGTCCTTGACGCCCTGCCGATGACCCCGGAGCGGGTCCTGGAGGCCCTGCCGTGGAGCTGACCTTCACCTGCAACGGCAAGGAGGTCACGGTCGAGGCCCCCCCAGCCGCCCGGCTGCTCGACGTCCTCCGGGAGGTCCTGGGCCTGACGGGGAGCAAGGAGGGCTGCGGCGAGGGCGAGTGCGGCGCGTGCTCGGTGCTCATCGACGGCCGCTCGGTCTGCAGCTGCCTGTTGCCGGCGGTCCAGGCAAGCGGCGCGACCCTCACCACCGTCGAGGGCCTGCTCGGCGAAGACCTCACCCTCCACCCGATCCAGCAGGCCTTCCTGGATCACGGCGCCGCCCAGTGCGGCATCTGCACCCCGGGCTTCGTGGTGACCGCGGCCGAGCTCAAGCAGCGGGGCGGCAGCTACACCCGCGCCGACATCCGCGAAGCCCTGGCCGGCAACCTGTGCCGGTGCACCGGCTACCAGAAGATCATCGACGCGGTCGCCGAGGTGCTCGATGTCCGCGGCTGAGTCCGGCGCCGACCTGGGACGGGCCGAGCTCGGCTGCGCCCGGGCCACGAGCCTGCCCCAAGCCCTGGAGCTCCGCGCGATCCACAAGGGCGGCACGGTCCTCGCCGGCGGCACCGATGTGATGGTCGACCTGGAGCTGGGCCTGCGCACCCCGGAGCACCTGCTCGACATCTCCGGGGTCGAGGAGATCCGGGGTGTCCGCAAGCACGGAAGCCGCCTGTGGATCGGCGCCAACACCACCTACACCGACATCATCCGCTCGACCGAGGCCCAGGCGGAGTGCCCCAGCCTGGTCGAGGCCGCCCGCACCGTCGGGGCGCTCCAGATCCAGAACCGAGGGACCCTGGGAGGCAACCTCGGCAACGCCTCGCCCGCCGGCGACACCCTGCCGGTGCTGCTCACCCTGGACGGGGTGATCGAGGTCGCCAGCCGTGACCGTGGCAGCCGCTTCGTGCCGGTGGACCAGTTCTTCGTGGGCTACCGCAAGATCCGCCTGGAAGACGACGAGCTCATCACCGGGGTCTGGCTGCCGGGCCGCCATGACCAGGACCAGACCTGCTACCGCAAGGTGGGGACCCGCGCCGCCCAGGCCATCTCCAAGGTGGTCTTTGCCGGGCGCCTGCGCATCCGGGAGCACGTGGTGCAGGAAGCCCGGATCGCCTTCGGGTCCATGGCCGCGACCCCGGTGCGTTGCTCCGCGGTCGAGGAGACCCTCACCGGGCGGCCCGTCGACCCGAAGGCCGCGGCCGAGCTGACCCGCGACCTCACGCCCATCGACGACATCCGCTCCACCGGGACCTACCGGGCCAAGGTCGCCCAGAACCTGCTCAGAGCCTGGCTGGAGTCCCTGATCTGACCCGCCAGCAGGTCCTCGAGGGGGTCAACCTCGTGGCCCTGGTGGTGGCTGCCGCGGTGGTCGCCGGGGTCTCGCCCACCGCCACCGTCGAGTGCGGCGAGCACAACTGCTGCGACGGCATGGTCTTCCGGGGGGTGGCTGAGACCCTGGCCGGGGGCGGGGAAGGGGTCTACGCCTGGGAGACCCTGCGGGCCTGGTGGGTCACCGCCACCGGCCAGGCGCCCCAGGTCGTGCTGCCCTTCGCCTACCCGCCGCCGGCGCTCCCGCTGTTCGGGTTGTTCGCGCTGGGCACGGCCCAGCAGGCCGCGGCGGCGCTGTCCGCCGCGATGATGGCCGCCTTCGTCGGGGCCGCGGCCTTGGTGGGCGGCGGCCTGGTGGCCCTGGCGGCTGGACTCGGCGGCTGGACCTTCTTCAACGCCTGGCTCACCCAGACCGGGATCCTGATGGGCGCCGGGGGCCTGCTGATGCTGGCGGGGGTGCGCCGGAATGCCCCGCTCTGGACCGGCCTGGGCCTGGCGATCCTGTGCCTCAAGCCCCACTACGGCGCCTACCCGGCCCTGGGGCTGCTGGTGGCGGGTCGCTGGCGGGGCCTGGGGGTGGCGACCGGGGTGCTGGCTGGGCTGACCGCACTCAGCGCAGCGCTCTACGGCCCCGGGCAGTGGGTCGCCTGGCTGCACGCTATCGGCGACGGGGTGGGGGGCGGCCACCCGGCCCTGGACTTCCGGGTCATGACCAGCTGGGTGGCCCTGGTGCCGGGCGGGCCGGAGCTGGCGCGGATCGGGCTCGGCCTCTGGGTGCTCGGCCTGGGTGCCGTCGTCTGGACCTGGCGGAAGCTGCCCACGGAGCCGGCCCTGGCCGCCAGCCTGCTGCTGGCGTTGTTCCTGACCCCCCATGGCCACCCCTATGACCTGGCCCTCTGGGTGGTGCCGGCGCTGGTGCTCTGGCCAGGACAGCCCAAGCCAGTGCTGGGGCTGGGGGTCTTCCACCACGTCACGATCTTCCTGCACGCCCGCTTCTCGATGCCGCTGGTGACCCTGTGGCTGCTGTGGCGGGTGGTGAGAGGGGTGCGCGCGTGAACCTGGAGCAGCTCTACTGGGTGCTGACGATGGGAGTGGTCCTGCTGCTGCCCTTCAGCCTGCTGCTCAGCTCCCTGGGACTGCACCGGGCAGCGCCGACCGTGCGGGAGCCCGCCTGGCACGTGGCGATGGCGGTGGGCGGCTTCCTGCTGATGACCGCCCCCAGCGAGGCCCGCGTCGCCGGGTGGCGCATGCCGGTGGCCATTCCCCTGACCGTGCCGCCACTGGTGGCCCTGAACCTGATGTGTCAGAGGGTCGACGGGCCCCTGGCGGCGAGTCGAGCCACCCTGACCCTGGGCATCGCCACCCTGGGCGTCGTCGCGCTCACCGGGCTGCTGTCCCTGGTGGGCCTGTCGCCGCCCCTGCCATCGGCCGAGCTGACCGTGCGCTTGATGGCCCTGGGCACGGGCATCGTGACCGCCCGGGCCGCGTGGTTCGAAGTCGACGAGTCCGGCGGCCTGAGCTGGGAGGTCGGCTGGGGCGCCGGGGTGGTGGGCCTGTCCACCTTCATCGCATCCTGGACCGCGCTCATGGTGGGCATCGGCCTCGGCCAGCGGCCGACGGCGCTGCTGCTCGGCGTGCCGCCACTGATCGGCGCCGCCTGCGGCGCGGTGGTCGGGTACTACGTGCGGGCCCACGAGGTCGAGCACCCCCGGGTCCGCAAGCCGCGCCCTCGGCTCTTCCAGGGCGCCGAGCAGCGCTACGGCCGCTTCTTCCAGGACTACCCCACCGCCTTGCTCCTGGTAGACCCGGACACCGGTGCGGTGGTCGACGCCAACGAGCGGGCCCAGGAGCTCACCGGCGCTGGGGCCCAGGACCTGCAGGGCCAGGCGCTGGAGTCGCTGTTCCTGGAGCAGGTGCCGGAGCAGGCCGACAAGGGCCGGTTCACCCTCCGGCGATCCGGGCTCGACCCGCTGCCGGTGGGTGGCCGGACCAGCAAGCTCCTGGTCGGCGACCGGGAGTACCAGGTCGTGGCCTTCCAGGACATCCGCCAGGAGCTCGAGGACATCGAGCGCCAGATCCGCATCGAGCGGCTCGAGGTCGTGAGCCGAGTCGCGGGCGGCCTGTCCCACGACTTCTCCAACCTGCTCCAGGGCATCCTGGGCTACGCCGGTCACCTGGCGCCGGACAGCAGCCCAGAGGCCTTGACCACCGGCCTGGCGGCCATCCACCGCTACGCCCGCCGGGGCAGCGAGATCGCCAAGCGCCTGCGGGCCCTGTCTCGGGAACCGGAGTTCCTCCGGGGGACCTGCTCGGCCACCGCGGTGGCCTCGGATGCCCAGGAGCTCATCGAGCGCGGCGTGGCCCTGGGCATGACCCTCCAGGTCCGCCTGTGCGAAGGCCCCGCCACCATCGGCATCCCGGCCGGCCGACTCCAGGACATCCTGCTGAACCTCGCCATCCACGCCCGGGACAACATGCCGGGGGGTGGAGACCTGCGCATCGAGGTGGGCCTGGACGAGGTCGGCGAGGTGCACCTGAGCTCGGGGGTGCCGCTGCCCGCGGGCACCTACGTGGTGATCTCGGTGTCCGACTCCGGCACCGGTGCGGTCGACCCGGCCCTGCGAGAGGAGGCCTTCGAGCCCTACCGCTCCCTCGAGGACGGCAAGGCGGGCCTGGGCCTGGCGGTCGCGTGGTCCACCGTGCGCAGCGTGGGGGGCTGGGCGGAGATCGACGCCGTGGAAGGGGTCGGCAGTACCGTGCGCCTGCTGTTCCCGCTCATCGAGGAGGAGGAGGTCCCGCCCGAGCAGCCCTTGGCGAACGCGCCGGCCACGAGCTTCCAGCTCCTGGCCGAGAACTCCGGCCCCTGGCCCCTGCCACCGGACCTGCCGGACCGCACGGTCCCTCCGCCCCAGCGCGAGGCGGAGATCAGCGTCTTCGACGCGCCGGAGAACACTCTGCCACCGGCTGGGCCGGCCGAGCCCGAGGCGGCGCATCCAGCCGAGGTGCGCCGGGTGCTGGTGGTCGACGACGAGGAGGACCTGCGCTCCATGATCGACATCCTGCTGGGCGCCCGTGGCATCGAGGTGGTCGAGGCGTCCGGTGGGCGCGCCGCCCTCGCTCTGCTGGAGGAGGACAGCCAATTCGACGCGATCATCCTGGACATGGTCATGCCGGGCATGGACGGCGGTGAGGTGCTCCACGTGATGGCCCAGCGGGGGCTGGACATCCCGGTGGTCATGGCGACGGGCTATGCCCCCGAGGAGCTGGACCCGGCCGCCCGGGCCCAGGTCTCGGCCACCCTGCGAAAGCCCTTCCAGACCGATGCGCTCGTCGAGGCCCTCCAGGCCTGCGTCGCCGCCCGGTCCTGAGGATCCCCGTGCCCCGCTCGCTGACTCCCGCCCCCCAGGTCGCCGCGATGGCCGGTGCCGTCTTCAGCCGGCTGGCCCACAAGATCGCCTCGATCGAGGGACCGGTCTTCCCCCTCCACGTCGGGGACACCTGGCTCGACCCCTTCGGCGCCGGGCGCATGGAGAACCTGCGCCACGCGGACTGGCCGAGCATCCACAAGTACACCTCTCCCCAGGGCCTGCCGGCGCTGATCGACGCCATCACCGACAAGGTGCGGGCGCAGAACGGCATCCCGGTGGAGCGCGGGGGTGTGCTGGTGACCGCCGGCACCACCGGAGGCCTGGCGGCCGCGGTCGGCATGCTCGCTGCGCCCGGCGAGGAGGTCCTGATCCTGGCGCCTCACTGGCCGCTCATCCGCGGCATCGTGGAGTCCTTCCGGGCGACCCCCGTGCTGGTGCCCTTCTACGACCGGGTCGACAGTGCCGAGGGCGCTGTGGAGGCGGTGCGGGAGCGCATCACCGAGCGCACCGTCGCGCTCTATGTCTCGACCCCGTCGAACCCCACCGGCGTTGTCCTGCCACCGCCCTGGCTCCAGGCCCTGGCCGAGCTCACCCGGGAGCACGACCTGTGGCTGCTGAGCGACGAGGTCTACGAGCACCACGCCTACCGGGGCCGGCACGCCGCCATCGGCTCCTTCGCGCCGGAGCGCACGCTGAGCGCCTTCAGCTTCTCCAAGGCCTACGGCATGGCCGGCAACCGGACCGGCTACCTGGTCGGCCCCGCGGCCGCGATCGCCGGCTGCCGCAAGATCAGCACCCACGCCTTCTACTCGGCGCCCACCAGTGGGCAGATCGCGGGGCTCCACGCGCTGCAGAGCGGCCAGGACTGGCTCGCGGAGTCCCGCCGCGTGTACCAGGCCGCTGGCGACCAGGCCGCCGCCATCCTGGGCCTCCCGCCGCCGGACGGCTCCACCTTCTTCTTCGTCGACGTCGCGGCTCACCTCGACGAGCGCGGGGTCTTCGGCTTCCTCGAGGACTGCCTCGACGACGGCCTCGTCCTGGCGCCGGGGCCGTCCTTCGGGCGCGGTGTCTACGACACCTACGTGCGTCTCTGCTACACCTCGGCCCCGCCCGAGCACGTCGCCGAGGGCTGTCGGAGGCTCGCGAAGCGCCTCGGCCGTTAGCCCGGATCGGTCACGAGCGGACCACCAGCACCTCTGGCTCCACGGCCTCGCTACGGACTCTCGTGACCGATGCGGGTTAGCACCCGGACCCGCCGACACACCTCTGGTTCGGAAGCCGGGCGTTCACGAGAACCGGCGTTCCACTGGAGGAACCATGCGTGCCCACGTGCTGTGGATCGGTCTCGCTCTGTCCCTGTTCAGCCTGACGGGCTGCGGCCTGTTCGGACCCACGGAGTCCGAGCCTGGCGACCCCGACACCGACCAGCCCGACCCCGATCCAGACACCGAGCCCGAGCCGGAGCCCGAGTTCTTCGAGCCCTTCCTGGCCACTGTGAGCCTGGAGAGCGGGGTCTTCACCGGAGAGCTCGGCAGCACCTTCTACGGGACGGACGAGTACCCGCCCTACGTGGTGGTGGACCTGTTCGAAGAGGCGTACCTGGACAGCGGCGATGACCGCTACGCCTGCTCCTGGGTGGGCTGGGTCGACGCGCTCGACGTCGACGATCTGGGGCTCGGCGACGGCATCTGGATCGGCTGGGAGGTCCAGCTGACCCTGGCCGACACCGACTGCACCGACCTGGATCCAGAGGTCTACGGCTCCGAGGACGCCACCGCCTGGCTCGAGGACACGCGCCTGGGCCTCGGCTTCGCCCCCCTGTCCGACGACTTCGCCGCCGAGCTGGCCGCAGGCCTGCAGGGCTGGGAGACCGACTACGCCCCCTACGCCTTCAGTGGGCTGGTGGGCGTCGAGGACGACAGCACCGGCGAGCTGATCGGGCTGGAGACGAACCTGGCGCTGTCCTTCGCCTTGGACGAGGACCACCAGTGGATCGTCGATGGCGAGTACCTGGTGCCGCAGCCGGTGGTCGAGGACCCGCTGGAGTCGGGGTACGTGCGGACGTTTCCCTGGTATGGGATCTACGCGAGCGCCCTCTGAGCCGACCCTCAGAGCCGCCGGTGCTCTCGCAGCGGAATGCCCTGACGGATCCGGGCGGAGCGGGAGAGGTCGATCTCCGCGAAGCACAGCCCCTCGCCGTCCCCACACTCCGCGACCACTGTGCCCCAGGGGTCGATGATCACGGAGTGCCCGTAGGAGCGGCGGAGACCCTCGTCGTCGTGGGCGCCCCACTGGCCGGGCGCCAGGACCCAGCACTGGGTCTCGATGGCCCGGGCCCGCAGCAGCGGGTGCCAGTGATCTTTGCCCGTGGTCAGCGTGAAGGCCGAGGGCACGGCCAGGATCTCGGCGCCCGCGTCCCGCAGGGCGCGGTAGAGCTCGGGGAAGCGCAGGTCATAGCAGATGGTCAGCCCGACGCGGCCCAGCTGGGTCTCGGCCACCACGACCCGGTCCCCGGGGGCACAGGTGGCGGACTCCTGGAAGCGCACCCCGCCCTCGACGTCGACGTCGAAGAGGTGCATCTTCCGGTAGCTCTCGATGAGCTCGCCGTCGGGCCCGAAGAGCAACGAGGTGTTGTGGCAGCGGCCGGTCTCGCCCGCCGCCACCTCGGCGCCGGAGCCGATGAGCAGGTGGATGCCCAGCTCTCGAGCCAGCGCCCCAAGCCCCCGGTGGGTGGGCCCGTCGACGGGCTCGGCCAGCGTCACCTTGCGGTCGTGAGGGCCCAGGTAGGTCGTGGCCTCGGGGGTCGCGACCAGCGACGCTCCCGCGGCGGCGGCCCGGCGCACGAGCTCTTCGGTCCGGGACAGGTTGCGGGCGACATCGGACGAGCCCTGGAGCTGGACGCAGGCGGCGAGGAACATCGGCATCTCCTTGGGCCTGAGCCCTCATAGCACCGTTAGACTGTGACGAGATGGCCCCTCCGCTGCTGGACATCGCCGAGGCCGAAGCGCGGCTGGTCGCCCACGGCAGCGTGGTCACCGCCCAGCGCCGAGCGATCCTCGGCTTGCTCGCCGAGCGCCTGGACCACCCGACCGCCTCCGACGTGCTCGAGGCCCTGGCCGCGGACCAGCCCGGGGCCTCCCGGGCCACGGTCTACAACACCCTGGCGTTGCTGCGCGACCTGGGACTGGTCCAGGAGGTCCTGGGGCCCGGCGGCCAGGTCCGCTACGACGCCAACACCGCGCCCCACCACCACTTCGTCTGCGGGGCCTGCCAGCGCCTGGTCGACGTAGCGCCCGACGCGATCGAGGTCCGGGTGGCGGGCCTCGCCGGACACCGGGTGGACCAGGCGGTGGTGATGCTGCGTGGGACCTGCGCGGACTGCTGAGCGCCCGCTTCAGCCCCGGGCCTTCTTCTGCTTGACCTGCATGTAGAGGTTCTTCGCCTCGTGAGAGGCGCCGCCCTGCTTGATCACGTAGGCCAGGCGCCGCTCGGCGTCGTCGTAGTAGCCCATCTCCGACTCCAGCTTGGCGATGAAGTGCTGGGTGGTCGGGATCTTGGGCGCCAGGGACTCGGAGATCTTGAGGACCTCGGAGGCCTCTTCCAGGCGCTGGGCGTCGCTGAGCCGGTTGTCGTGCAGGATGGCCCAGCCCAGGTAGGCCAGGTTCCGTGGGCTGTGCATCGAGAGCTCGCGGGCCGCGGTGAAGCAGCGCACCGCCTTGGTGAACTCCCGCCGGTGCAGCGCGCCGAAGCCCGCGGTGAAGGCGGCTTCCTCTCGGTCGTCGCCCACGCAGTCCGGTCCATACTCCTGGGCGGCCAGGCACAGGGACTCGAGGCTCTGGGTGGCCCGCTCGACCCGGGCGGTCATCTTGGTGGCCAGGCCCTTGAGCTCCGGCACCGTGGACTCCTGGGCCATCTTGCTGTAGCGGGCGTGCATGCGGGCGCCGGCTTCCTGGATCCGGTCCCGGTCGTAGCAGGGCGAGATCGCCAACACGGTCCAGTCGTCGGCCTTCTCCAGCCGCTCCACGTCCTGGCGCAGCCGCTTGGCGACCATCTCCCGGTGGAGCCGGGCCATCTCGCTGACCCCGCCCTGGTTCCCGCCCACCTTGGTCGGGGCTGCGCTGACCACGGACACCGTGCCGCTCCGTGCAGCGCTCGCTCCGACCCGCGCGGCGGACTTGCGCACCTTGAGCTTCTTGAATTCGACCATGCCGAGCAGGTAGAGGGCCTCGAGCTCGCCCGGCAGGGCTTCGTCGTCGCTGGCCAGCAGGCTCAGCCGGCGGTCCAGGGGCATGGGCGTGGTCGAGGCGTCGATGAGACGAGCGACCTCGTCGCCGACGGGCAGCAGGAACGCCCGCTCGTACAGGGGCAGCCGATTCAGGGAGCGAGGGCCCATGCGCTTGAAGAAGTCGTCGCTCTGCAGGGCGATGGCGGCCTCCCAGATCGCCAGGCCGACGCTGAAGCTGTCCGCCAGGCCTTCCTGGTCGCCGGGCTCGAAGACCA
>CAYFPX010000017.1:33393-39421 GCA_964344945.1 uncultured Enterobacterales bacterium | reverse complement strand
CGCCCTCTGCGAGGGCGCGGTGGACCAGCTCTGTGCCGTCGCCGTCGACCGTGCCGCCCGCCACCACCGCGCACTCGCTGCCGTCGGCCAGGCGCAGCGCGCCGGTCTTCTCCTGGCCCCAGACCCTGGACAGCACGTCCAGGGCATAGCGATCGGGCTGGCCTTCCACGGCGCGGTGGGCGTCTGCGACGGCGTTCTCCAGCAGGGTCCGCAGGCGGGCGCTGGGCTTGTCTGACGAGAAGCGCCGGTACACGCCCAGGTCGTCGAGCGCTCGGGAGGCCCGTGGGTCGCCCTCGCCGGGGCCGATCAGCGCCACGATGGGGATCTCGGCGGCCGGGTGCGCGGTCTGCACCTGGCGGATCAGGCGCACGCCACGCTTGTTGAGGTGCTCGACGTCGATCACCAGGGTGTCCGGCAGCGCCTGGTCGATCCGTTCGCTGATCGCCGAGATGTCGCTGCAGACCTCGACACCGACCCCCACCGCCTCGAGGACTGGGGCGAGCTCGGCCTCGCGCTCTGCGGCGCCTGGAACGAAGAGAAGCGGCACTCTTGACGGGTGTTGGGAGCGCGGAGAAGAATAGCGCATGAGGCCCTCGCCGGCGGGGTTCGGACGGAGCTGCGCGGACGCGAGGGATCTATCCCGGGGGTTGCTCCTGGCTCTGTGACGAGCCGGTCTCGACCGCATCCGGGAGGCCGTCGTGAAGGAGGTCCTCGAAGCGGAGGAGCGCCAGGGCTCCGAGCAGGACACCGAACCAGAGGGTGGCCACCCGGACCAGCAGGGCCGCCGCCACCGCCACGGACTCGCCGACGCCCATGATCGCGGTGGCCCCGCCGACCAGGGCGCCGTCGGCGACCCCGAGGCCGCCTGGCATCGCGCCACCGGCCACGGTGGCGAAGGCGTAGAGGAACGTGCAGGCGTCGAGGGTGGCGGCGAGCTCGCCCAGGCCCTGGAAGCACAACAGGTAGCCCCAGCACTCGGCCCCCCAGGCGACCACGCTCAGCAGGGTCGTCGCCACGAAGGGCACCGGGGACAGGCAGGCCCGCATGGCCCGGTAGAGCTCTTCGAGCTTGTGGCCGACGCGGCCGATCAGCGGGAGCTTGGCCAAGACCCCCAGGATCGCCAGCGACAGGCCCTCGTGGGCCAGGATCGCCAGGCCCACGGCCACGCTGCCCGCCAGGGTCCACAGGATCCAGGCCTGGTCCGCCGCGTAGGCGCCGATGCTGATCGCCGCCAGGATGACCATGGCGATGCCGTCGGTCAGACGCTTGGCGATAACGGCCGGCAGGGTGGTCGCCATGGGCACTCGGGTGCGCTTGCTGACCAGGTAGGGCTTGAGCAGCTCGCCGACCTTGCCCGGCGAGATGACCATCGACAGCCCGGCCACGAAGATGGTGAGGTTCGGCCGCCAGTGGATGTCGACCCGGAGCACCCGCAGCAGGTAGTGCCACTTCACGAAGCGCAGGCCGTAGTTCACCAGCGTGAGCAGCAGGACCGGCACGTACAGAGGCCAGGCGAACGCCGCGAGCTGCTCGCCAACCTCGTCCACGCCGGCCCACACCGAGCCGCCCACGTAGAGCAGCACGCCGACCACGATCGCCCACACGACCCACTTGCGAAAGCGGAGGAGCAGGTTGTCTTGTGGCTCGGCGGTCTCCATGCTCGGGTCCCGGTGACGCCCCTACTGGGGCTGCACCTTCGCCGAGGTGATGACGGTCTTCATCTCGTCGCGGAGCCGGTCCTGGAGCTGGATGTAGACGTTGTAGTTCTCGCCGTCGGTGTCGTCCGGGTCCTGCATGCGGGCCGGGTGCTTGTACAGCCAGAACGCGACGTCGGTGCCGTCTTCGAAGTGGAAGAGCCACTGGTGGCGGCTCACGACCGTCCACTTCTTGCCGTCCAGCGTGGTCGCCGTGCTCTTGATCTTGACCTCGCAGGTGTACATCCACGGGTTGTAGTCGGAGCTGTAGGCGCAGTCGGCGTCGGCGGGGTTGCCCTTGGCGATGGTCACGCCCTTGACCTCGTGCCAGCCGACCTCGATCTCGGTGCCGTAGCCCTCCAGCGTGAGCTTGAGATCGCCTTCGCCGTCGAGCCAGTCGGCCTCGCCCCACCAGTCGCTGGAGCGCTCGACCCGCTTGACGAGGCCGGCCACGGTGGTGCCGTCGGCCCGCTTCAGGTTGACGGTCCAGTCGACGTTGTTCGCGGGGGGCGGGGGCGGGGGCGGGGGCGCCTCCTCGACAGGCTCTTCCTCCACGGGCTCCTCGTCGGCCGCCGGCTCGGACTCGGTGTCCGCGCCAGTCGCTGCGTCAGGATTCCCTTCCTCGGTGTCCGGAGGCGGTGCCTCCTCGGCGGCGTCGCCAGACGACGCCGGGTCTTTCTTCTCGCCGCACGCGGCCAGGGTGAGCGCGCCAGCGGCGATGAACGTGAGCCAATGAGCTCGCATGGTGTGGCCCTCCTCTCGATCGAGACCGTCGGCCTAACCCGGATCTGTCACCAGAGTCCGTTGCGAGGCGGTGGAGCCAGAGGTGACGGCGGTCCGCTCGGAAGCGAGCCGAGCGAAGGTGTGCCTGGCGCACATCGAGCGAGGGGAGCGAGAACGGGCCGCCGCCGCCCTGGATCCGCCGCCGCAGTAGGACTCTGGTGACAGCTCCGGGGAACCCTCAGAGCCCGGCGATCAAGCCCTTCTGGCCACCGATCCGAGGAACAAGGCCCCCAGGAGCAGGAGCAGGAGCTGCTGGGTCCGCACCAGGGCGGTCATCGCCAGGGCATCGGCCAGCTTCACCCCGGTGGTGGCGACGAAGAAGGCACAGAACAGCGCGTCCCACCCCGCCATCGCCGCGGGAAGGGCGTACAGGGCCACGATGCCGGCGGTGGCGGCACAGTAGGTGAACAGGATGCCCCACACGTGGGCGTCCATGCCCAGGGCCACGCTGCCCAGCCAGATCCCGGCGGTCACGGAGAAGTGACTGCCCAGGCTCCAGAGGATGGCCAGGGCCCACCGACCCGGCGCCTGGCGCCCCACTTCGCCCAGCGCCGCGGCCGTGCGCTGGACGCCGTCGTCCAGGGCGCCGAAGGCTCGTCCCGCCAGCCCGGGCAGGCCGGCCAGGCGGCCGTTGGTCTCCCGGCTGATGCGCTGGAGCAGCCGCGGCCAGGCGCTCAGGACCCCCAGTGCGATGGCGAAGAGCGCGATGAAGACCGCCACGCCACCGACCAGCCCCTCGGCCTCGGCGGGCACCGGCAGGTCCCCGAGGGCCCAGGCTCCGAGGGCCAGGGCCCCGGCGGTCGACAGGCCGATGAACCGGGCGTGGATGCCCGCAGCCAGCGCGGTGGTGGCCGGCACCCCGAAGCGCCGCCTCACCAACAGCGCCGCACCGACCTCGCCCACGGGCCCCGGCAGCGCGACGTTCATCAGCATGCCGGCGCACACGATGCCCATCATGCCGGGCAGGGCGAGGTCGTGGTCCCCCGGGATCAGCGCCCTCCAGCGCAGGGCGAGGAACACCACCGCCCCGGTCATCACCGACACGCCGCCGATCAGCGGCACCGGGCTGGTGCGCTGCCAGAGGTCGATCAGTGCCGCGGCGCCGGCGTCGGTTCGGCTCAGGGCCAGCGCCAGGAGCACCAGCACCGCGAGCCCGCCGAAGGCGAGGGCCACGCCGGTCCGCGCTGCCTTGTCGAGCCGGGCCTGGGTGAGCTCGGCGTCGGAGGGCTGGCTCACGTGCGGTCGAGCAACCCGTACTTGTTCAGCTTGTACCGCAGGGTGTTGCGCTCGACCCCGAGCAGCTTGCTCATCTCGGAGCGGTCGCCTTCGGTCTGCCGCAGGGCCTGCTCGAGCAGCCGCCGCTCCTCGCTCTCCAGGTAGCGGGACAGGCTGAAGCCCTCGGTCAGGGCCTCGGGGCTGCGGCCGGGCACGTCGGGCAGGTCATAGGCCGAGGGACCGAACACCAGGGCCCGCTCGCAGACCGCCGCGGCTTCGCGCAGGTTGCCGGGCCAGTGGTAGGCCTTGAGCCGCTCGAGCTGGGCCGGGGTGGGCCGGGGGGCCTCCCGCCCGGCCAGGTCGCTGCGCTCCTCGAGGATGCGCTCGAACAACAGCGGCAGCTCCGGCACCCGGTCTCGGAGTGGCGGGATCTCCACCACCAGCACCGCCAGGCGGTAGAACAGGTTGCCCCCGGCGTGGGCGGTCCAGCCGGGGCTGGCCGAGGCGAACACCCGAGGGCCGCCGTCATGGGGCGCCGGCAGCGACTCCAGCAGGCGCTCCAGGTGCTGGGCGGCCTCGATGCCCAGCTTGTCCACCGAGGGAAAGAACACGGCGGCGCAGTCGCTCAGGTCCGCCAGGTCGGCCTTGCCCGGTCGCGGGACCGCGGCCATGCGGCCGTCGGGTCGGCGACCGGTCTGGTGGATGCGCGCGGCTGCGCTGCCTCGGCCGCTGCCGGGCTCGCCGAGCAGCAGCACCGTGGAGTCCACGCCGGCCACCAGCTGGAGCTGCCGTCCGATCTTGCCTGGCCACAGATCGGCCTCACCGCTCGTGATGATCGAGCCGCGGCCTTCGAGCTCACGGAGTCTCTGGATCAGCTGGGTCGGTGTGACCGGCTTGGTCAGGAAGTCCAGGGCCCCCAGGTGCATGGCCTGGACCGCGGTCTCGACCGTGCCGTAGCCGGTGAAGACCAGCACCACCGGCGGGTCTTCGATGCCCTTGGCGGCCTGGAGCACCTGCATGCCGTCCACCGGCGCCATCTTGAGGTCGGTCAGCACGATCTCGATGCCGCCGGCCTGGATGCGATCGATGGCGGTCTGGCCGTCATAGACCGCCTGGGCGTCGTAGCCCTCGCGCTTGAGCACCTTGCACAGCGCGTCCGCCGCGGAGCGGTTGTCGTCTGCGATGAGGACCCTGCGGCTGTTCATGCGGTCTCCGTCCTCGGAAGGGTCAGGCTGAACCGTGCGCCGCCGAGGGGGCTCTGCCCGACTTCGAGCGTGCCCCCGTGAGCATCCGCGACCTTCGCGGCCAGGAACAACCCGAGCCCGGTGCCCCCTGGCCTGCGACTATAGCCCGGCTCGAACAGCCGGACCCGGTCCTCCGGGCGCACCCCGGGACCGCTGTCGTCGATGTGGACCGTGATGTTGCGTGGCCCCGGCAGGACCGAGACCTCGATGGCGCCTTGCTGGCCCTCCTCCGACAGGGCCTGCAGGGCGTTGACGAGCATGTTCTCCACGGCGCGCCGTGTGAGCGGCGGGTCCAGGGCGATGCGGTGGGCCTTCGGCGCCATCAGCCGCAGGCTCACCCCGGCCGCCCGCGCCCGGGGGCGGTGGACCTCGACGCAGCTGTCGAGCAGGGCTTCGAGCTCGACCGTGCGGCGCAGGATCTCGAGCTCGTCGCCGGAGTCGACGAGCCTGCGGATCACGACCTCGATGGTCTCCAGCTCCCTCTGCAGGGCCTGTTGGAGCTCGCGCCGGTCGGACTCCTCCGGCTCATAGGCCATGAGGTCGATCAGCGCGGTCAGGCTCTGGAGGGGATTGCGCACCTCGTGGGCCACGATGGCGGCGATCTGGCGGGTCCAGGCCAGGCGACCCAGGCTCGAGGACCGATCGCCCAGCTCTTCCTCCAGCTCGTCGAGCTCCCGGCGAGCCGGAGGCACCCAGAGCCACAGGTGCACCAGCCCGGTCAGGCTGGCGGCGAACAGTCCCGCCGTGAGGCCGATGGACCGGCTCCGGCGCCAGCCGTCCGGCGCGACGACGACCAGGGCATGGCGCGGCCACAGAGCCAGCCCCACGCACCAGGCCACCGTGTCCTCCCGACCCTCGAGCGGCAGGTCGTCCCCCGGATGCGGACTGCACCGCTTGAGCAGCCCTGGAGGCAGCCAGGCGGCGGCCCCCGCGAGGTCCACCGCGCGGCCCTGGCGGTCGACGACCGCGGCGGCCCGCAGCCGGCTGGCCCGGACCACCACGGAGAGGTCGGCTTCGGGCACCAGCGTGGCCGCCACCGCGCGGGCCGTCGCCCGCAGCCGGTGGCTCGGGTCGACCGCCGAGCGGGTCCCG
>CAYFPX010000017.1:27351-33383 GCA_964344945.1 uncultured Enterobacterales bacterium | reverse complement strand
GAAGGTGGCGACCATGCCCACGATGGCCCCCACGACCGCCGCCGTGGCGGTCGTGCGCAGGACCAGGGTCCGCCCCGGGCGGCGCACGTCGCGAGGGCCTCAGTCGGTGGTCGCGTCGCCGATGTTGATGGTCAGGCCCGCGTCGGCGGCGTCGGAGGCCAGCTGGTCGCTGTTCTTCTCGCTCAGGGCCAGGGCTTCTTCGCCGCTCAGGGTGTAGACCGCCTGGGCGACCGAGGGCCGACTCAGGTCGGCCTGGATGGCCATGGCGTCCTGGAAGGCCCGCCCGTGGTCGTGCTGCAGGTGGTGGGGGGTGGAGCACCCCAGGGCCGCGGCGAGCAGGCCCAGGCCGAGGGCGAAGCCCAGAGGGGGGAGACGGGTCATGGGGTGTCCTCCTGCTCGTCGAGGGCGGCCAGCGCCTCCGACGCGGCGACGTGATCGGGCCACGCCTCCAGGGCCTGAGCATAGCTGTCGCGGGCCGAGACCGGGTCTCCGCGCAGGTCCTGGCCCAGGCCCAGGTTGTACAGGGCGTCGGCCTTGGACTCCTGGAGGCTCGAGGTCGGGTCCAGCCGTGCGGCGGCCAGGAAGCTCGCCAGGGCCTCGTCGTCGCGGGACAGGGCGGAGAGCGCGAAGCCCAGGTTGTTGCGGGTGCGGGCCGAAGTGGGGTCCAGGGAGATGGCCTTGCGGTAGCTGGCCACCGCGTCGAGGGGCCGGCCGGCGGACATCAGCGCGAAGCCCAGGTTGTTGTGCAGGCTCGCCCGCTGGCCGGTGTCGTCGTTGTTCTGGCTCCGGCGGACCGCGCGGTCGAAGGCGATCACGGCGTCGTCGGCGCGCCCGGCGCTCGCGTAGGCCAGCCCCAGCAGTCGCTGGGACTCGGCCGAGGGCCTGTGCTTGAAGGGCTCCAGCAGGCCGATGGCCTCTTCGTAGAGCTCCTGGCCGGTGCAGGCGGCGGCGTGGACCTGATCGAGCTGCAGGCTGTCGTAGCCCTCGGCCCGCAGGGCGCTCACCATGTTCAGGGCCCGGGTGTAGCTGCCCTGCCGCACCAGGGCGCCGGCCATCTGGAGCTGGATGTCGAGCGGATCGACGTCCTCGATCACGTCGGCCGGTGGCGGGGGCGTGCCGCGCACGGTGGCGCAGCCGAGCAGCGCCAGCAGGGTCAGGGAGGTCATGGGTCCACCTCCAGTGGCCCCACCCTCCGGGCCGACGTGCTGCGCACGTCGCCGGCGCCGTACGGTCCCGTGCTCCGCACGGGCTTTCGCCTGCCCTGCGGACTCCGGCGTCCAGCCTCCGCGCTCATCGCTGTTGCTGCGCCGCGAGCGCCGGGAGCAGGGTGTTCTTCACGTTCACCGCCGCCGGCCCCACCAGGATGACGATCAGGCACGGCAGGATGAAGCAGATCATCGCCACCGTGAGCTTGGGCGAGATCTTCGCGGCCTGCTCCTCGGCCTTCTGCATGCGCCGGGTCCGGACCAGGCCGGCGTGGATGCGCAGGGACTGGGCGACCGGCGTGCCGAAGCGCTCGGCCTGGGCCAGCACGTTCACCAGGGCGTTGAATTCGTCGAGACCGGTGCGCTGTTGCAGGTGGCGCAGGGCCTCGAGCCGCGGCACGCCGGCGTTCATCTCCAGGGTGACCAGGCGGAGCTCCTGGGACAGCGCCGGTGCGGCGCTCTCGAGCTCGTCGGACACCCGGCGGAAGCTGGCGTCCAGGCCCAGGCCGGCCTCGACGCTGGCCACCAGCAGGTCCAGGGCGTCGGGGAAGGACCGCAGCAGGTCCTCCATGCGGTGCAGCCGCTGGTTGGCCACGTAGATCCGCGGCACCTGGTAGCCGAGGTAGGCCAGCGCCAGGCTCCAGAAGATGACCCAGATGAGCCGCAGCTGCACGGGGTAGAGCGAGAACAGCACCGGCAGCAGGATCGCGAAGACCACCCGGAAGAGCGAGTAGAGCTCCATCGCGTGGCGATTGCGGAAGCCGGCCTGGACCAGCGCCTTGCGCAACGCACCCAGCTCGCCTTCGTCGGTCGGGGTGGCGACCCTGGCCACCGCCAGGGTGAAGGGGCTGAGCTCGGGTCCCTGGTCGAAGCCGGCCAGGCCGTAGCTGGCGGTGGGCCGGTGGGTCAGGTCGTCGAGGCGGTCCCGGGCGCTGCGGGTGGGGTTCAGCAGCACATAGGCGCCGTAGAAGGCCATCAGCACGGCGACTGCGACGGCGGCGGCGGCCGCGATGGCGGAGACACCCACGACTAGACGTCCACCTTGGAGAGCTCGCGCATGACCACCACGCCGACGATGAAGCTGATGATGCAGTAGGCCAGCAGGAGCTGCCCGAAGGGATCGACCACCAGGGGCCGCAGGTAGGCGGGCCGGGTGTAGAGCAGCATGGCGGCGACCACGAAGGGCAGCCCGCCCAGGATCCAGGCGGAGAACTTGGCCTCGCTCGTGAGCGCCCGGACCTTGCCCTTGAACACGAAGCGCTGGCGGATGGTGTGGGCGATGTTGCCCAGGATCTCGATCAGGTTGCCGCCGGTGTCCCGCTGCAACAGCGTGGAGGACACGAAGATCTTCAGGTCGAAGTTCGCCTTGTTGCGAGCGATCATGTTCTGCATGGACTCGCGGAAGTCCCGACCCAGGTTGTGCTCTTCGTAGACCCGGCCGAATTCCCCCGCGATCGGCTGGTCCATCTCCTCGGCCACCATGCGCATCGACTCGCTGATGCCATGGCCGGACTGGAGCGAGCGGCACACCAGGTCCAGGGCCTCGGGCAGCTGCTCCGTGATCTGCTCCATGCGCTTCTGGGCGGCTCCCCGGAGCGACAGGATCGGGAAGTAGCCCAGGGCGGCGCCGACCAGCCCCAGGGGCGCCGGCAGCAGCAGGGAGAGCGCGATCATGCCGAGCATCGTGAACAGCGACATGCGCAGGATGAGGGCCGAGAGCGTGAAGGGGTTGCCGGCCTGGACCAGCAGGTCGACCATGGCATCGGTCAGCCCGTCCTCGGTGCCCTGCAGGCTGCCCCGGGCCTCGCTGAACAGGCTCTCCATGCCTTCGGGGGACCCGGTGCCGAGGCGCCGCGCGAGCTCGCGCTGGTCCTCCTCCTGCCGGGTCAGGCGGTACCAGTAGAGGCTCTGGATCGCCAGCAGCACGCTGGCGAAGACCACCGCGACCGCGGTGACGATGAGGACCTTGTCTCCGGTGCCCATCTAGACCCTTGTCTCAGAAGTTCGTGAGGCAATCGCGCAGCCATCGCCGCGTCTGGTGGTCTGCTCGAGCGGCCGGTGTGGCCGAGTCACATCAACGCGAGAGCGGGCCGCCAGGCGTGGCGAGGGCAAGCGAGTGTCCACGAACTTCTGAGACATGGGACTAGACCGGCATCGTGAAGCGGAAGATGTCCGGGGGCAGCCGCACGCCGTAGCGCTCGAAGACCTTCATGAAGCGCGGCCGCACCCCGGTCGCGCGGAAGCGCCCACGGACCTTGCCCTGGTCGTCGATCGTGCTCTGCTCGAACACGAAGATGTCCTGGGTGGTGATGATCTGGCCCTCCATGCCCACGATCTCGGTGACCCCCACGATGCGCCGGGTGCCGTCGTTGAGCCGCTCGAGCTGCACGATCACGTGCAGCGCCCTGGCGACCATCTCGCGGATGCGCTTGTCGGTGAGGTTCGACATGCCCATGCCGACCATGGTCTCCAGCCGGCTCAGGGCGTCCCGGGGGCTGTTGGAGTGGATGGTGCCCAGGGAGCCGTCGTGGCCGGTGTTCATCGCCTGGAGCATGTCGATGGCCTCGGCGCCACGGATCTCGCCGAGGATGACGCGGTCGGGCCGCATGCGCAGGGAGTTGCGGACCAGGTCGCGCATGGTGACCTCGCCCTTGCCCTCGAGGTTCGGGGGCCGGGTCTCCAGCCGGACCACGTGGGACTGCTGGAGCTGGAGCTCGGCGGAGTCCTCGATGGTGATGACCCGCTCGCCCTCGGGCACGAAGCTCGACAGCACGTTGAGCAGGGTGGTCTTGCCGGTCCCGGTGCCGCCGCTGATGATGATGTTCATCTTGCAGCGCACGCACGCACGCAGGACTTCGAGGATCGGCCGGGGAATGGAGCCCGTGGCCACCAGGTCCTCGGCCAGGATCGGCACGGTGCCGAAGCGGCGGATGGAGACGTGGGGACCGTCCAGCGCCAGGGGCGGGATGATGGCGTTGAAGCGGGAGCCGTCCTGCAGGCGGGCATCGACCATCGGGTTGGTCTCGTCGATGCGCCGGCCGACCGCGGAGACGATGCGGTCGATGATCTGCATGAGGTGGCGGTCGTCGTTGAAGCGCAGGGGGTACTTCTGGAGCAGGCCACGCTTCTCGACGTAGACCTTCTCGGCGCCGTTGATCAGGATGTCGCTGACCTCGGGGTCCCGCAGCAGGGGCTCCAGGGGACCCAGGCCGAGGATGTCGTCGAGGATCTCCTCGACCAGCCGCTCCCGCTCGGCCCGGTTCAGGGGCAGGGACCGGGTCTCCACCTGCTCGGAGAGCGTGGCCCGCAGGCGGCTGGTGAGCTCCTCCCGCGGGGTGGATATGACCTGCTCGAAGTCCAGGCTCTCGATGAGCTCGGCGTGCAGGCCCCGCTTGATCCGCGCGAATTCCTCGGAGTCCGTGACCCCGGGTCCGCCGCGGGTCTGGTGACGTTGCTGGGCGCCCCGGACCCGATCGATCAGTCGCGATGAACCCATGTGTCCGGCCTCAGTTGAGCAGCCAGCCCATCAGGCCGGCCTTGGCGGGTTCGGGGGCGGAGACCTCCCCCTCGGTGAGCAGCCCCACCAGGTTGCTGTAGTCGAGGGCGGCGGGGGATCGCTTGTTCACGTCGCGCACCAGGCGGCCGTCGTTCACCGCCTGGTCGACCGTGCGGGGGTCGTCGCTGACCGTGCCGCTGACCGGCACGCCCAGGTTGCCTTGGATGTCGGTGAGCGACAGGTGGGCCTTGCGCTTGTCGTACTGGTTCACGACCAGGTAGATGCGCTCGCGCTCCACGCCGAGCCGATCGAAGAGCTGCATGCGCCGGTGGGCGTTCTTCACGCTCGGCACGTCGGTCCCGCAGACCAGCAGCACCCGGTCGGCCACGCTCGTGGCCATCAGGGTGGCTTCGTCGATGCGGCTGCCGCAGTCCAGCAGGACGTACTGGTAGCTGCGGGCGGCGGTGGTGAGCAGGGCCAGGATGGCGTCGCCGCGTACCTCGTCGCCCTCGTCGAGCTCGTCGGGCTGGGCGAGCACGTGGATCTTGGAGCCGTGGTGGCCGACCGAGCCCGCCAGCATGCGCTCGTCGAGGCGGTCGACCTTGCGCAGCACCTCGCCGATGTGGCTCGGAGTCTTGAGATCCAGCAGCGCGGCCACGTCGCCCATGGAGAAGTCCAGGTCCACCACGCACACCCGCCAGACCGGGGTGAGCTCGGCGGCCAGGTTGATGCTCAGGCTGGTCACGCCCATGCCGCCCTTGGTGCCGCACACCGCGATGACCTCGCCGCGCTCCTCGTCGTCGGGCACGGCGTAGGCGGCCTCGTGCACGGCCTGGCGGAGCAGGTCGACGTCGTCTGGCAGGACCACGTATTCCCGGTAGCCGGCCCGCATCGCGGCCCGGATCCGGTCGGGGTCGCTGCGCTCGGACAGCGCCACCAGGTGCACCCCGGGCAGCTCGCTGGTGAGGATCGGACCGAGCCGGACCGCTTCCTCGGGGTCCCGGTCGAAGCCGAAGATGACCACCTGGGGGCGCAGGCGGTTGCCCGCGATGACCCCGTCCTGGTAGCTGGTGGGCTCGCTGGGCAGGATGGCTTCGGTGCCCAGGTACTCGCGCAGCATGCCCATGGCGTGAGGACTGACCCCCACGACGAGGACAGTGGCGGCGCCGGTGGCGGGTCCGAGGGAGCGCATCGAGCGGAAGAGACTCCTACCGGGAGAAGCCGACCGGACCCTCCGGGTCCTGGTCGTCGCTGGTCCAGACCCGGTGGTCGAGTCCGAGCAGGAACAGCTCGAAGTCGTTCGGGTTGTTGTCTTCGAGCGCTCCCGGGGC
>CAYFPX010000017.1:0-27341 GCA_964344945.1 uncultured Enterobacterales bacterium | reverse complement strand
CGTCGGGTGCCATGGGCCGGACCAGCCGCGGGGTGACGAAGATCATCAGCTCGGTCTCGTTCCGCTCGTGGCGGGTGTAGCTGAAGGCCGCGCCGATGATGGGGATGTCCCCGAGCAGGGGGATGCTGGCTCGGGTGTGCTCGACGGTCTCGCTGAGCAGGCCGGCCATCGCGAAGGTCATGCCGTTGTCCACCCGCAGGTGGCTCTCGCCCTTGCGCATCACGAAGCCGGGGATCTCGATGCCCGTGACCCGGGTGCCGGTGGCGGAGTCGACGTCGCTGACCTCGATGTAGACCCGCATGTCCACGACCTCTCGGGCCAGGACCGTGGGCACGAAGACCAGCTTGGGTCACGATGCTGGGCTCGGCCAGGATCTTGGAGAGGTTGTTCTGCTCCAGGACCGCCAGCATGGCCAGGATGTCGACCGGGTCGGCCAGGACACCCAGCACGTTGAAGGTCGCCGTGGAGGCCGCCGGCAGCACGCCGCTGATCAGCGAGCCGGTGCCGGTGGGGTAGTCCGCCGCCAGCTGGCTCGTGGAGGAGTTCGGGCCCTCGACCCACACCCCGCCGCGGCCGTCGCTGACCAGGAAGTTCAGGCCCAGCTCCCGGATCCGGGAGCGGTTGACCTCGGCGAAGACCACGTCGAGCTGGACCTGGTGGTCCCCTCGCACGCTCATCAGGTTGACGAAGTCAGGGTCATAGATCTGCGCGACCGCTGCGACCCGCTCCAGGGTCTGCACGTCGGGCATCTGGCCATCGACCACCAGCCGGCCGTTCAGGGGGTAGACCCGGGGCGCGACGTCGGTGATCTCGGTCCACCGCCGGACCAGGTCGCTGAGGTCCTGGTGGACCGTGACCTCGAAGACGTCCGGGTAGGTGGGCCGGTCCTTGTACCAGACCCACATGTCCGTGGAGCCGACGTTCAGGCCTCGGATCGAGATCTGGCCTCGATCGAGCACCTTGATCTCGGCGACGCTCGGGTCGCTGAGGATGACCCGGGCCAGCTCCTGGTCGGAGCCGGAGTGCACGATGGTCTTGCCGGCTTCGACGTCCAGCCAGCGCTTCTGCTGGGTCTGCTGGGCGTGCGCCGGGGTGGAGAGGGTCAGGCCGACGGGGGCCAGGGTGAGGGCGCCGAGCAGTGGGCCCGTCCAGCGGGTGAGAGCCAAGGTGATCCCTGCCTTATCGTCCGCCGCGACGGCGGTTGGTGTCGGACTTCACGTTGCCTTCGGCGTCCAGGTTGACCTGGGTGCGCTCGCCGCCGGAGATGACGTCGACGAATCCGCCGGCGTCTTCCTGTTCGGGCTGCTTCTGGGGCTTGGTGCGGCGGGCGGCCCGGGTGGTGACGGTGGCGACCTCGACCGGCTCGTAGCCGATGATGTCCTTGGCCGTGACCCGCTTGGTGGGCAGCACCACGCTGTCGATGTTGGAGCGCAGAGCCAGGTGGACGTCGCCCTTGGCGGTGGCCAGGGCGAGCTTCTGCGCTTCTTCGGGGGTGACCTCGAGGGTGACCGTGGGCTTGGCGCGGGCGGTGCCGCTGCCGCGCTTCTTCTTGCCGCCGGTGTTCTCCGAGGCGCTCCGAGGACGGGTCAGGGAGTCGCCGACGGCGAGCACCTTGACGTTCTGGAGGAGGGTCTCGGTGGTCCAGGACTTCTGGGCGGTGTCGTCGGGTCGGATGGTCACGATGACGTCGACGAAGTTCCCGGGCTCGATGAACCCGGCGACCGAGGACTCGGTGTTCACGAAGATGCTCATCGCCCGGGTGCCGGAGTCGATGATGGCGTTCAGCCCCCGTCCGACGTCGGCCAGGGCCAGGCGCTCATTCCGGACGAATTCGTTGGGGAGGATGCGCTCCTTCGGCGTGCGGCCCACGACGTTCTCCACCGAGGTGAAGACCACGTCGGCCGGCACGATCTCGGGCGGGAAGCTCTTCACCGCCACGTCCATGTCGGTGATGGGCAGGCCGACGAAGAGCTCGCGGGTCGCCACGACCACGTCGACCTTGTTGTCTTGGGCCCGGGCTTCGGCGAGCTGCTCGTTGGCGCTGGAGATGACCTTCAGCACCAGCGCGGCGGCACCGGCCGCCGCGAGAATGGAGACGAGGAGGAACGCAATGGCCTTGGTGCGCCCGCCCGTCTGCTGGCGTTGCTGCATCGAGAGGCTTCCCTGGAGCGTGTGTTCGGCCGCGCAATCCCTACGCTGGCCGATGGGAGCCTACCATTTCGGACGCCGCCGCCCGAAGCAGCAAGGGCCGGCAGGGCCGGCCCTCGGAGCGTCTGACGGGGGGGGTTCTAGGAACCAGCCGCCGAGCTGACGGTGTCGGAGACGCTCTGGAAGGTGTTGCCCAGCTCGGTGCCGAGGCTGGTGAGGGCGCCGATGATGGCGACGGCGATGAGGGCGGCGATGAGGCCGTACTCGATGGCGGTGGCACCGGACTCTTCGCGGATGAAGGCGGTCAGCATGGTCAAGCTCCTTGCGGAAAAAGAGGGAGGCGGCAATGGGGGGGGCCCGGGGTTCCGCCGCACCTTACCACCAGGGGTCGGCACACCGAGGGAGCTTCTTTAGGAATTTTCACTACTGGGCATGAGCGTGCCGGTCCGAGGATGCAGGCGCAGGGCGCTCTCGCCGGCCAGCAGGGCCCGCAGCTCGGCCCCGGCCAGCGCCTCGAGCCATGCCGGCAGGGTCGGCACCGAGCGGTCGACCAGCCATCGCTGGAGCAGGTCGTCCAGGCGTTCGGGCGGCAGGACCAGCCCGGCGGCCACTCCCTCCCGGTCTTCGAGCCCGAAGGCCCAGGCCTGGAGCAGGGCCTGGGCGGCCCGGCCCGTGGGGTCGTCGGCCAGGGGAGCCAGGGGGACGGCCGGGGCGCCCCGGACCAGGTCCACGAGGGTCTCCCCGTGGCGCTTCACCAGGCCGCGGGGCGTCAGCCGATTCGCCGCCAGGGCCGCCACGGACCCCGGGGCCCGCCGGGCGATGTCCACCAGCACCCGGTCCGAGGCGATGTTCCACGGCGCCAGGTTTCGGACCCGGGCCTGCTCGGCCCGCCAGGCCGCCAGGTGGCGTAGCCGCTGGCGCTCGGCGAGGCTCATCACGCGGGCGGCCGGGAAGCGCCGCCAGAGCAGGGACGGGTCTTCGGGCGCCAGCCAGCGCTCGACGAGGTCTCCGGTCACCGCGCGGGCGAGCCGCACCCGGTCCGGGGTGGCCCCGGCGACCAGGGCGTCGACCAGCGCCGGCAGGTCGGCCACGTCGGTGGCGGCGTAGGCCAGCTGCTCGTCGGTCAGGGGCCGCCGGCTCCAGTTGGTCAGTCCCCGCCGGGCGCCGTCCCGCGGACGGCCGAGCACCTCGGCCCGGAGGTCCTCGAGGCGGCGGGGGTAGCCGAGACCGAGGCAGCCGGCGAGCACCTGGGTGTCCACCACGGCCCCGGGCGCCAGGGCCGCCCGGTCCACCAGGAGCTGCAGGTCGCGCTCGCCCCCGTGGAGCAGGAGCTCGCACGCGGACAGCGCCGGGCCCAGCGGTTCCAGCTGGCGCACCGCGGGCACGTCGACGATCCAGGTCCCGCGACCGGGCTGGTGCAGCTGCACCAGGTAGAGCTCCGGCGCGTGGCGCCGCTCGGCGTGGAACTCGGTGTCCAGGGCGATCCGACCGCACAGGGCGCCGCAGACCTCTGCCAGCTGTTCTGGCGAGGTGACCAGCGCGGCGGACACGGCGGCGGGATCAGCTGCCGGTTGCGTTGGTGACCTCGTCCTCGACTTCGTCGTACACGCTGGTGACGGAGATGCCGAGGGCACGGATGGTGACGAGCAGGGTGGCGCCGATGAGGAAGGAGATCAGGGCGTACTCGATCGCCGTAGCCCCCCGGCGTCTCCTCTGTCTCAGAATGCCCAGTCGGGGTTCCATTGACCGCCCTGCACGTTCGCTACCCAGGTCCTTCGGTCGAGGACCTCTGCAGCTGAAGCCGTCTCGATCTCGAGCACATGGTAGCGGCCCCGGTCTCGGGCCACGGCGCGGCGCCAGTGGCCGGGCTGGATGGGCTCCAACAGGTCGCCCAGCGCGCGGTCCGTGATGCGGGGCGCGAGCCGGTCCAGGCCCTCTTCGGTGCACCGCTCCAGCACGGTCTCCAGGCAGGCGGCGAGCAGGTCGGTGTCGCGGGCGAGCACGATGGCGTGCTGGGTGGCCTCGGCGTCCAGCGCGACGCGGGCGCCGAGGGACTCGGGCAGCGCGTGCTGGGGAGAGGCGAGGATGCTGCCAGGCAGCTCGTGGTCTACGGCCGCCGGGGTGACGTGGGGGCCGACGACCGCCACCTGGACCGGCTCCCGAAGGCCGAGGATGGCCCGACCGGGACCCAGCCAGCCGCCGCCGGGCAGCGGCCGGCAGCCCGCCGGGGCGGGGAGAGGGGTGAGCACGGCGAGCTGGTTGCCCAGGGCCGCCGGGTAGAGGGCCGAGCCGAGCTCCCGGGCCGTGGTCGGCGCCAGGTAGAGCGAGCGGGTGCCGTTTCCCTCGTCGTAGACAGCGAACCAGGCGCTGCCTCGGCTCCGCGCTCGCAGGGCGAGCCGCGAACGTCCAGCACTCAATTCACGCGAGATCACAAGAGATGTCCCCGACCCTGACCGCTCCGACCATACCCGGATTCGGCGGCAACCGATAGGGAACCGACGGACGGACAGCGGGAGAGTGCGCAGCATGGTGATCCTGGGGTGGATCCTCGGTCTCGGGTGCGGCGATCCCGGGCCTGCAACGGGCGTTCCACAGGCCAGCCAGGTCGGCTCGGCGAGCCCGTCGGCGGATCGCGAGGCGAAGCGCCTCGGGCCCGCCCGTCGGGTCGCGGCCGCGGACTTCGACGGCGACGGCGTGGACGAGACCGTGCTGGTCCACGAGGGCGTGGCCCGGTACCGGGAGCACGCGATCGAGCTCGGGGGCGAGGTCCAGGTGGTCCGGCGAGTAGACCCCGCGGGCGACGGCAAGGAGATCGTGCTGCTCGGCACGGGCATGGGCCGCACCGACCGCTCGGCGCCGACGCGGATCTGGTGGCTCGGCGAGCGCGGTCCCGAGCTGGTCTTCGAGCGTCGGGCCGACCGCAACCAGGTGGCCGATCTGGACTGGGTCGACGGGCGGATCTGGGCCGCGCTGTGGGGGACGGGCAAGGCCGTCGAGGCCGGCTGGGTCGAGGGCCGGGCCCTCCCGGGGGTCGACACCCGCAACCTGGCGACCGCCTGGCTGCCCCTGGGCCCCGGCCGTCGGGTGGTCGGCCGGGTCTACGGCGACGCCCCCAAGGCGCCGGGGGACCTGAGGCTGGTCGAGCCCGAGGGCGAGCGGGTGCTGCCCACCCTGCGGGGCGTGCGCACCCTGGAGGCCGCGGACCTGGACGGCGACGGCCACGACGAGCTGCTGGTCGGCGACGGCTGGCACCACGCCTACGGCAAGCAGGCGGTGGCCCGGGTTCGGGTGCTCGAGGGGCCCGGCTGGGAGAGCGGTCGCACCGTGGCGATGTTCGACGGCGAGTACACGGTCTGGTCCGTGGCGGTGGTCGAAGACGCCCTGCTCGCCACGGGCACCAAGGGCGTGCACTGGCTGAAGCGCGACGCCCTGGGCTGGTCCGACACCGTGGTGGCGCCGGTCCACGAGACCGGCAACGCCGTGCCCTTCCAGGACGCCGACGGCTGGTGGGCGCTGGTGTCGGGGAATCCAGCGCAGCTGGTGCCCCTGGACTGACTACAGTGGGCCCATGTGGTGGCTCCTGCTGGCCTGTCGACCCGCCGTCGAGCCCGGCGAGGTCCCTCTGCTCGGACTCGAGGGCGAGCCTCCGGCCAACGTCCTGATCCTGAGCGCCGACACCCTGCGCCGGGACTTCGTCGGGCGCTACGCCGGGACCGACAACACTCCCTGGATGAGCGACTTCCTCGGGTCGGGTGTGGTGCTCGACGACCACGCAAGCTGTGCCAACTGGACCGTCGCCAGCTTCGTCTGCCTCTACACGGGCTCCAGTGCCCTGGACCTGGGCTTCGAGCCGGACTCCGGGGATCCCGACGTGCCGGACATGCCAGCGGACCTGGACAGCCTGCCCGAGGCCTTCCAGGACCGGGGCTTCGACACCCGCCTGGTCTCGGCCAACCCCTACGTGCACGACAAGCCCCGCTGGCCCCTGGGCAAGGGCTTCGACCAGGACTGGATGGAGGCCAACGCCCGCGGCGAGCTGCTGGTGGACGCGGCCCTGGACCTGGCGCCCGACCTGAGGTCGCCCTGGCTGCTCCAGGTCCACTTCATGGACACCCACGAGCCCTACGAAGCGCCTCGGTCGTATGTCGAGCCCGGTCCGGAGATCGACTACGCCCTGGCAGACCCGGCGGAGATCCAGCGCCTGGAGGGGGACTGGGCGACCCTGTCGGCCGACGAGCAGGCCGACGTCCAGGCGGCCCTCGCGGCGGAGTACCTGGGCGAGGTCCGCTACCTCGACGCTCAGCTGGCCCGGCTGTGGGACGGCCTCGAGGGGTCGGGAGCCCTCGACGACACCCTGGTGCTCTGGGTGAGCGACCACGGCCAGCAGCACTTCGAGCGTTCCCGCTGGTCCCACGGCAAGCACCTTCACCAGGAGGAGACCGCGGCTGTGGCGGCCTTCTGGTCCCAGGGCATGACCCCCGGCGTGCACGGAGGCCTCACGGTGCACCAGGACCTCGCGGCGACCCTGGACACCCTCTATGGCCTGGGTCTGAGCCCGCTGTCCGGGGTGCCCGTGGGCGAGGCGGACCCGGAGCGGGCGCGCTTCCAGCAGTACTACCGGTCCCACGGCGGCGACGAGGAGCAGGCGGTGGCGCGACAGTCCCTGGAGACCGAGACCTGGCGCCTGAGCTACGCCTGGAACGGGGTGCAGCGCCTGCACCATCGGCCATCGGACCCCCTGGAGCTGAGCGATGTGATCGAGGGGACCGACCCGGATCAGGTCGACGCGCTGTGGGCGCTGCTGATGCCGCAGGTGGAGCGGATCGAGCAGGCGCTGTTGCCGCACGTGGAGCGGGTGGAGCCCTGAGGGGCGTTCAGGGGATAGGAAGCCGCGTGCGCCCTCCCGCCCACCCCCTGCTCGGCAGGCCTGCGCCCGTCCGCCTCTGGGCGTACCTGCAGGAGCGCTTCCCGCCGGTGCCCTACACCCTGCTGGTGGTGCTGTTCTTCGGCTCGGGCACGGCCGCGGCCCAGGCCCTCGGGGGCGGCGGGCGGACCCACTGGGCCGGGGCGGCGGTGGTCCTGCTGGTGTTCTTCCACCTCCGGGTCTTCGACGAGCACAAGGACGCCGAAGCCGACGCGCAGGCCTACCCGGACCGCCTGCTGACCCAGGGGGTCGTGACCCTGCCCTTGCTGGCGTCGCTGGGGGCCGGGGCGATCTTCCTGCAGGCCGCGCTGAGCGCCTGGATCGGCGTGCCGGCACTGGTCGCGTGGTTCGCCGCCTTCGCCTTCACCCTGGCGATGAAGGCCGAGTTCGGGCTGGGGGACTGGCTGCGGGACCGCATGGTGCTCTACGCGGTGAGCCACAACCCGATCACGGCGCTGCTCGCGGTCTACATGTGGGCGACGACGGGGGCGGCGTGGGACCACCGGTTCCTGGCGTACGTGGGGTTCGCGACCTTTGGCAGTCTGGCCTTCGAGGTGGGCAGGAAGGTGAACCTGCCCGGCGAAGAGGTGCCGGGGGTGCCGAGCTACACGACGGTGCTGGGTCGGGGTCGGGCGCTGGGGTTGCTGGCGGGCTGCTACGTGGCGGCCGCTGCGTGTGTCGTGGTGTTGCTGGGGACGGCGCCGGTGGCCCTGGCGGGGGCGGTGGTGCCGGCGGTCCTGGGGTTGGCGATGTTGCTGCCGCCGGGGTCGGCGCCAGCGAAGCGGGTCGAGGGCGGGGCGTCGCTGTACCTGTTGGGGAGCTTCGCGGTCCTGTGGTGGATGGTCGGATAGACCCCACCCGTGCCCACCGTCACGCCCAGCACCGCCCTCAGCGGCGACCCCGCTTCCCTCCTCGACCGCATCGGAGGCAAGGCCGTCGGCCTGCTCCGGCTCCAGCGCCTGGACCTGCTGGTGCCCCCGTTCTTCGTGGTCGAGACCTCGGTCTGGACCCCAGAAGGGCCACCGCCCGAGGGGCTCCGGGAGCGGGTCGCGGCGGCCCTCGAAGTCCTCGGCGCCGATCGGGTGGCGGTGCGCTCGAGCGCGGTCGGCGAAGACGGCAGCGCCGCGAGCTACGCCGGCCAGCTGGAGAGCGTGCTCGGCGCCCGGGGACTGGACGAAGTCATGCAGGCCCTGCGGGTCTGCTGGCGCTCCGGCGACTCCGAGCGGGTCCGGGCCTACCGGGCGCTCCACGGCCTGGCGCCCACCCCGGTGGCGGTGGTGGTCCAGGCCATGCTGGCGCCCGACGCCGCGGGGGTGCTGTTCAGCCGCAACCCCGACGACCCGGAGGCCTCGCTGATCTCCGCGAGCTGGGGCCTGGGCGAAGGCGTGGTCCAGGGCACCGTGGACTGCGACACCTGGAGCGTGGGCCCCAAGGGCACGACCCTGACCACCGAGACCAAGGCCCGCTGCCTGGTCCTGGGCGACCACGGCCCTCGAGAGGCCCCCGTGCCGGAAGACAAGGCCGGCGAGCCCTGCCTGGATCCCGGCACCGTCGAGGCGCTGGTGGCCACCGGCCGCCGCCTGGAGCAGGCCCTGGGGGGCCCCCAGGACATCGAGTTCGCGGTGATCGGCAAGACCGCGCACCTGTTGCAGGTGCGGCCCATCACCGTGCCCATCCCCTCGGGGCGGCGGCTGCTCTGGGACAACTCGAACATCGTGGAGTCCTTCAGCGGTCCCACGACCCCGATGACCTTCTCCTTCGCCCACCGGGCCTACACCATCATCTACCAGCTCTTCAGCGCGGTGATGGGGGTCGACGACGCCACGATCCGGGAGCACGAAGGCACCTTCCACCGGATGATCGGGCTCATCCGCGCGCGGGTCTACTACAACCTCAACGCCTGGTACATGGTCATCTCCCTGCTCCCCGGCTTCCAGATGAACCGGAAGTTCATGGAGCAGATGATGGGGGTGGCCGAGGTCGCCTCCGACGAGGACGCCCTCCAGGACTCGGTGCTCAAGCGGGCCTTCGTGCACGGGCCGAAGACCCTGTGGATGGTCGTCAAGCTGCTCTGGCGCCTGGCGCGGCTGGACAAGGACATCGCCCGCTTCCGGCAGACCTTCGACGCCGCGTACCGGGAGCACCGCGGCAAGGACCTGGACAGCTGCGGGCCCTTCGAGCTGCTCGCCGTCTACCACGACCTGGAGCGCCGCCTGCTGTGGGCCTGGACCCCACCGATCGTCAACGACTTCTTCGTGATGATCTCCTACGGCGTCCTGCGCAGCTGGTGCCAGAAGCTCACCGACGACTCCGCCACCAACCTGCACAACGAGCTGCTCGCCGGCGAAGGCGGGCTGGAGTCCACCGAGCCCACGCTGGAGGCCCTGCGCATCGCGGACCTGATCCTCAAGGAGCCTGGCCTGCTCGCGGTCATGCGCAGCGAGCGCAGCGACGCCGAGGTGCTCTCGGAGGCGCGCACGGGCTGGCGCTGGTTCGACAACCGACTCACGACCTACCTCGACCGCTACGGCGACCGCTGCGTCGACGAGCTGAAGCTCGAGGTGCCGTCGCTACGACAGCGCCCCGACTTCCTGATCGCCGCCCTGCGCAACTACGTGCGGGAAGGCGCCGCCCCGGTGGACGTGACGAGGTTCGGCGAGGAGGAGCGCCGGATGCGCAAGGCCGCCGAGGTCCGGGTCTGGGGCCTGGTGGGCGGGTGGAAGGAGCGGCTCTTCCAGCGGGTGCTGGACATGACTCGCCTGCGGGTGAAGGAGCGCGAGAACCTGCGCTTCGCCCGGACCCGGATCTTCGGCCTGGTGCGGGACCTGGTCCGCGCCATGGGCCTGAAGATGGTCGAAGCCGACGCGCTCGACGCCCGCGAGCAGGTCTGGTGGCTCACGATGGAGGAGTGCCTGGACTGGATCCGCGGGACCTCGGTGACCACGGACCTGCGGGCCCTGGTCGCCCTGCGTCAGGCGGAATTCGCCGGCTACACCGAGCAGCCAGCGCCCGATGAGCGCTTCCACACCTGGGGGTCGGTCTACGCCCACAACCGGTTCAAGGGCCCGCGGCTGGCCGCGGACCCGGTCGACGGCGTGCTGAGCGGCATCCCCTGCTGCCCGGGGGTGGTCGAGGGGCCGGTCCGGGTGCTCGAGGACCCGTCGATGGGCGGCCGCCTCTCCGGCGAGATCCTGGTGGCCGAGCGCACGGATCCGGGCTGGGTGCCGCTCTACCCGAGCGTCAGCGGCATCCTGGTCGAGCGGGGCTCGGTGCTCTCCCACAGCGCGGTGGTCGCCCGGGAGCTGGGCATCCCCACCGTGGTCGGCCTGCGCGGCCTGACGGCGTTCATCCGCGACGGCGACTGGGTGCGCATGGACGGCGGCGCCGGCACGGTGGAGCAGCTCTCTGCAGCACGGGACTCCCTGGCCGACGTGGCCGTCGACGCGCCGGACTTCCCCGCTCTGCCGGAAGAATAGGTGTCGGACCTCGACGCCCTCGCCAAGCGCATCTCCTACGCCCAGTGCTGGGAGGACCCGGGGGTGCTGGTGCCCGCGCTCCAGCCGGGGCCGGGCAGCCACGTGCTCTCCATCGCCTCCGCGGGCGACAACTCCCTGGCGCTGGCCCTGGCCGGGGCCGAGCGGGTCACGGCCCTGGACCTCTCCGAGCCCCAGCTGCACCTGCTCGCCCTGAAGCTCGCCGGCGGCCACCTGGCCTACGAGGAGTTCCTCCAGCTGCTCGGCTTGCTGCCCGGGGGCCGCCGCGTGTTCCTCTACCACCGGGCCCGGGAGTTCTTGGCCGAGGAACCCCGTCGCTACTGGGACGCCCACGAAGACGTCATCCGCGAGGGTCTGCTCCACTCCGGCAAGTTCGAGCGCTACCTGGGCACGTTCCGCACGAAGGTCCTGCCGCTGATCCACCCCCGGGACCGCTGCGAGACCCTGGCCGGCTTCGAGGACCTGGCACCCCAGCGGGAGTTCTACGAGCGGGTCTGGGACAACAAGCGCTGGCGGGCCCTGTTCAAGGTCTTCTTCTCCAAGGCCGTGATGCAGCGGCTGGGCCGGGACCCGGCCCAATTCGCCCAGGTCGAGGGCTCGGTGGCCGACCGGCTGCTGGAGCGGGCCCGGTGGGTGCTCACGGAGCTGCCCATCGCCTCGAACCCCTTCCTGCAGTGGATCCTGACCGGGTCCTTCCCCGACCTGGAGCGGTCCCACCCCTACCTGAGCCGCCAGGCCCACGGGCAGCTCGAGGACCTGGGCGAGCGCCTCACCCTGGTGCACGCCACCCTCGAGGAGCACCTCGCGTCGGTGCCCGCCGGCACCTACAGCGGCTTCAACTACTCGAACCTCTTCGAGTACGTGCCTGCCGAAGCCCACGCCGAGATGCTCCGCCTCACCGCCCAGGCCGGTCGCCCGGGCGCCCGGGTGGGCTACTGGAACCTGTTCGTGCCCCGCAGCCGGCCAGCCTCTCTGGCCGACCGGCTCGGGACCTTGGAAGAGGAAGCCGCCGCCCTGTACGCCACGGACCGGGCCTTCTTCTACAGTGCCTTCCGCCTGGAGGTGGTGCAGTGACGGGCCAGGGCGTCCGACAGCGCGTCGGCGAGCGCATCGTGGGGCTGGTGTGGGACCTGCGCCACGCCTGGCTCGTGCTCGCCCTGCTGCTCGCGGGGCTGGCGGGCTGGAAGGCCACGGGGGTCGGGGTCGACAACGCGGTGGAGATCTGGTTCGTCGAAGGCGACCCTGCGCTGACCGCCTACCAGGACTTCCAGGACACCTTCGGCAACGACGAGGTGGTCGTGCTCGCCTTCGAGGACGAGGGCGGCCTGGTCGACGACGAGGGCCTCCAGCTGCTGCGGGCCGCGGGCCAGGCCGCGGCGGGGGTCGAGGGCATCGCCGAGGTGGTGAGCCTGGCGACGGTCCAGGACATCCGCAGCGAGGCCGACTGGCTCGAGGTCGGTCCCCTGGCCCCAGCCGAGGGCCCTCTGCCCGCGGGCTTCAGCGAGCGGGTGCTCTCCGACCCGCTCCTGGTCGGCAAGCTCGTCAGCGCCGACGGCACGGTGGCCCTGCTGCTCGCCCGGATGGAGGCGATGGGGGACATCGACGCCCGCCGGGACGCCATCCTGCTCGAGCTGCGGGGGGCCGTCGACGAGGTCTCGACCGACTACCGGGCCGCCGGCATCGGCGTCATCTACGCCGCCCTGAACCAGCTCAGCACCGTCGACTCGGCGGTGTTCATCGTCGCGTCCTACAGCCTGATCGTGGTGCTGCTGTGGGCGTTCTTCCGGCGCCTGGGCCCGCTGGTGGTCACGATGGTGACCGTCGGTGTGGCCGCGACCTGGCTCATGGGCGCCTACGGGGCGGCGGGCCGCGACATCAACATGGTCACCATGGTCATGCCGACCCTGGTGCTGCTCATCGGCATCAGCGACTGCGTGCACATCCTGGTGCACGTCGCCAGGCAGGCGCCGGTCGAGGGCGAGACCCGACGGGACCGGGTGGTGCGCGGCGTGGGCTTCATGTTCTGGCCGTGCCTGTTCAACACCCTGACCACCGCGACCGGCTTCGCCGCCCTGGCCACCGCGCCGATGCAGGTCGTGCGCGACCTGGGCATCTTCTCGGCGGTTGGGGCTGGTGGCGGCCTTCGTGGCCAGCATCGTGTTCTGCACCTGGGCGCTGTCCTGGGAGGCCTGCGAGCCCCGGGTCGCGGCCACCGGGCCCCTGCAGCGGGCGGTGGACAAGCTGGCCGACATCGGTCTGAGGAAGCGGGAGCTGGTCCTCGGCCTCACGGGCGTCGCGACCCTGGCGGCCGCCCTGGGCGTCAGCCGGATCGAGGTCGACACCTACAGCATCGACTTCCTGCTGCCGGACCACCCCGTGCGGGTCGACTCCGAGCACCTCGAGCAGGCCCTGGGGCCCTACACCCCGCTGGAGTTCGTGGTCGAGGCCGAGGGCCAGGCGCTGTCCCCCCAGGTGCTCCAGGCCGTCGACGACTGGCAGCGGGCCTCCCACAGCGACCCCGAGGTGGGCTGGAGTCGCTCCGTGGTCGACGTGGTCAAGAAGCTCGAGCAGGTCCTGGGCGGCGGCGAGGCGGTGGTCCCGGACCAGGCGGAGCGCATCGACCAGGCCCTGCTGGTCTACGGCACCGGCAGCGACAGCGATCTGGACGACCTGGTCGACGGCTCGGACCAGCTGCGGGTGACCTTCGGCATCACCATGCAGTCCGCGCGAGGCATCGCCGACACGGTCGAGCGGCTCCAGGAGCTGCACCAGCTGCCCCCGGGCGTCACCGTGCGGCCCGCGGGCTACCTGCCGCTCTACACCAGGATGATGGACTACATCGTGCGGTCCCAGATCACGTCCTTCGGCCTGGCCTTTGGCGTGATCTTCGCGCTGATCGCCCTGTTGTTCCGCAGCATCCGGCTGGCGGCCCTGGCCGTGCCGGCGAACCTGCTGCCGGTGCTCGTGACCCTGGGCGCCATGGGCCTCTTGGGAGTGCGACTCGACGTGGCCACCGTGACCATCGCCGCGGTGGTGCTCGGCCTGGTGGTCGACGACACGGTGCAGTTCCTCTACCGGCTTCGCCACGAGCTCCAGCGCAGTCCCGACGACCCGGACGCCGGGGTCCGGGCGGCGGTCGGCAGCGTGGGCCGGTCCCTGGCCATCACGACCGTGGTGCTGTGCCTGGGCTTCAGCGTGCTGGGGCTGGCGCAGATCAAGAGCGTGATCTGGTTCGGGCTGCTGATCTCTCTGGCCATGGGCACGGCGCTGATCGCCGACCTGCTGGTGCTGCCCGCGCTGGTCGGGCTGCTCAGGCCCCGGCTGGACTCAGGCTGACGCCGGGCCGTCGGCCCAGGGAACCTCGACCACCACGGTCGTGCCCGCACCGAACTGGCTCGCCATACGGATCGACCCACCGACCGCCTGGAGGATCTCCCGGCAGATCGCCAGGCCCAGCCCGCTGCCGGTCTCCTTGGTCGTGAAGCCCGGCTCCAGGGCCTGGGAGAGGTCGTCGGCGGTCATGCCGGCGCCGTCGTCGGTGACGGCGATGTGGGCGTGGTCCGGCAGGCCCAGGGCGGAGACTCTGACCTCGACCGCGCCCGCGTGCAGGGCGTTGAGCATGGCGTTCAACAGGATCTGGGCCAGCTGGTGGGTCGGCAGGGCCACTGCGGGCAGGTCGGGATCGAGCTGGACCCGGACCTCGCCGCTGCTGCGGGTACCGGTCATGGTGACGGCCGCTCGCACCGCGCGGGAGACGTCGCCCCGGGGCGGGCCTTCCGCCAGCAGCGTGCGACCCGAGCCGAGCACCGCGCTGAGGTGGGCGGTGAGCTGGGCCAGGTCGGAGAGGGTCTCCCGGGTCTCCGCGTCGGCCCCCTCGAGGCCGTGGGCCAGGGCGCCCACGTTGAGCTCCAGGGCCGCCATGGCGTTGCGGACCTCGTGCAGCACGACCCGGGCCACCCCGGCCTGGCCCGCGTTGGCCGGCTGCAGGTGGTGCTGGAGCGCCCGGGCGAGCGCGTCGAGCATCTCGTGCTGGTAGGCCCGGCGGCTCACCCGGGCCTGGTGGGCGGCGAGCATGCGCAGGGCATCGACCGGGTCGGTCGGGTCCCGCAGCCAGTCCACGGCGCCGGCGGCCAGGGCGGCGCCCACCTCGTCGGCCGAGCCGGGTCCGATGAGGGCGACGTCTACCCGACCGGGGTCGTGGAGCTGCATCGGGCTGCGCTCGGGCGGGCCGATGACCAGCACCGGGTGGGGACCGGCGATGAGGAAGCGGGCCGAAGCCACGTCCAGAGCGCTCAGGGTCTCGACCCCACGGGCGAGGGCCTGGCGACGGACCGCCCCGTCCCAGGTCATCCCGTCGAGGATCAGCAGCCGGTAATTCGGGTCTCCCACGGACCGAGCCTTCTCGGGTCCCCCACGCGGCCCCATGGAGCCGAGCCTACCAGGGCCGCTACATCCATGCACCGTTGTTGACGTCGAGGCCCTGTCCCGTGATGCCCCGGGCCGCTGGACTGAGCAGGAAGGCCGCGACGCCGGCGATCTCGTCCGGGGTGGACATGCGGCCCAGGGGCACCGCGCTCATCGCCTCGGCGCGGGCCTGGGCGGCTGTGGTGCCCATGGCGGCGGCCATGCCCTCCAGGCCCTCCCGGGCCATCGCGGTGTCCACCCAGCCGGGGCACAGGGCGTTGACCTGGACGTTGCGGTCCGCGAGCTCCAGGGCCAGGGCCCGGGTGAGGCCCAACAAGCCCGCCTTGGACGCGCAGTAGCCGGTGTACCCCGGCACGCCGAAGCGACCGAGGATGCTGCTGATGATCAGCAGGTGGCGGGGCGAGGGGCTGGCGCTCAGGTGGCGCTCGGCGGCGCGGAGGCACCAGTAGGTCCCGCTGAGGTTCGTGTCGACCAGCTCCTCCCACCGGTCGCCGTCGCCGGGCTCGTTGGCACCGCCGACGCCGCTGTTGGCGACCAGGGCGTGGAGCGGGCCCTGGGCTGCTGCTGCGGCGGCGAAGAACCCGTCGACCGCGTCCCTGTCGCGGATGTCGCAGCGGGCCGCGTAGGCCTTGGGCGCGCCGGCCTCCCGGCACGAGGCCGCGGTCTCGGCGAGGGGGCCGACCGTGCGGCCGCACACCGAGATCGAGGCGCCTTCGCTGGCCAGGCGCAGGGCGATGGCGCGGCCGATCCCCCGGCCGCCTCCGGTCACGACGACGTGGCGCTCACTCACTGGAACCTCCTCGGGGGGGAGAGGTGGCTTACCAGTAGTCGGCGGTCAGCACCACCCTCCCGCGGCGCACGGTGGCCACGCAGCTCAGGCGGAGGGCCGGGTCGACTTCGTTGTCGCGCTTCACCCGGCGCTCGGCGTCGGTCTCCTCGGAGAGGTGCTCGGCGCCCCCCAGCGGACGGAGCCCGCACCGCCCGCAGATGCCCTCGGCGTCGCAGGCGCTGCCGACTGGAAGCCCCAACGCCTTCGCCGCGGAGAACAGGGTCGTGTGCGCGTCTACCTCAAGCTCACACCCGGTCGGTTCGAAGCGGAGAGAGGGCAGGGCGTGGTCCTGGCTGGAGTACCCTTCGAGCATGGCACAGCTCGCCAGAGTGCTGATCGTGGACGACGAGCCCACGCTGCTGCGGGCCAGCCGGCGCGCCCTGAGTCGGGACTTCGACGTCGTCACGGCCGGGGGAGGCGCCGCGGCGGTGCAGCTGCTGCGCGAGGACCCGAGCATCGTGGCCGTGGTCTGCGACCTCCAGATGCCCGGGGTCGACGGCCTCGACGTGCACGCTGCCATCCAGGCGCACCGACCCGAGCTGGAGGACGCCACCCTGTGGGCGACCGGCGGCGCGACCTCGGCGCCCGGGCGGGCCTTCCTCGAGCGCCCCGAGACCCGGTCCATCGTCAAGCCCTACTCGGGCAAGGCCCTGCGGGACGCCGTGGCGGAGCTGCTCGGGCGCCTGAAGGGGCGCTGATCAGTCCCAGGTGCGCGGCGGGACATCCGCCGGCACGCGGCGGGCGATGACCCGCATGATCCGCAGCCACAGCGCCACCTCGGGCGTCAGGATGGGCTTGCCGGTGTTCAGGAAGGCGATGGACAGCGCCCGGTCCGGGTCTGCCCAGGCCATCACGTTGCTGAAGCCCAGGTGGCCGTAGGCCCGGGGCGTGTTCGGGCCGTAGAAGCTGAGGTGGTCGGCGCCGAGCATGAAGCCCATGCCGTAGCGGATCGGCAGCTTGATGACGTCGTCGAGCTCGTGGTAGCTCTGCTCGGCCACGGCGCGGCGAATGGTCCTCGGCGCGAAGACCTGGACCCCGTCCAGGGTGCCCTCCTGGCGCAGACACTCGAAGTAGCGGCCGATCTCCGCTGGCGTGCCGATGATGTTGGCCGACGGCACCACCCCGCTGAGGAAGCCGGGCTCGTTGCTGATGCGCACGACCTCCTCGACCGGCACGCCCAGGGACTTCTCGAGCAGGTTGGCGACGGCCTTCGGCGGGCGGGGACCGGTGAAGGCACAGCGGGCGACCTCGCAGACCCGGTCCAGGGGCACGCCGTAGGTGAAGCCGGACAGCCCCAGGGGCTGGCGGATCTTCTCGTCGAGCAGGGTGCGCAGGTCCTTGCCCGTGACGGCCTTCAGCACCGCCGCGAGCACGAAGCCCCCCGTGACCGCGTGGTACGCGAGCTGGCGGCCCGGGTGGGTCTCCAGCCGGGCATCGCAGAGGCGCTCCAGGATCGCGTCCGGGTCGCCGAGCAGGGACAGGTCGATCTGGTCGCTGGGCAGCGACGGCACCCCGGCCCGGTGGGTCAGCACGTGGCGGATGGTCAGGGTGTGCTTGCCGTGGCGGCCGAAGGCCGGGATGGTCTCGCAGACCGCGTCGTCCAGGTGGAGCAGGCCGTCGTCGTCGGCCTGGTGGACCAGCATCGCCAGCACGCACTTCGACGCGCTGTAGAGATTGTAGGGGGTGTCCGGGGTGGCCAGGCGCTTGGGGGTGCCGTGTTCGTCGGGGGCGTTGCCGTGGCTGTGGCCGATGGCGCGGTCCAGCACGATGCGGCCCCGACGCCGGATGCACAGGGCCAGGGCCGGGTGCAGGCCGACCCGGTAGTAGGTGACGACGCTCTGCCAGATCTGGTCGATGACGGCCGGGTCCAGGCCCACCTCCCGGGGGTCGGTCTCCCGGTCGGAGATCGTCGTCACGGCCTCCGGGTCGTGGACCTGGATGCGGCGAGGGAAGAGCAGCCGCTTTCCTGGCAGCGCCATGGCCGGTGTTCTATCGCCGGCGGGCGTCCGGCTGCAACAGGTTCTAGCAGCTGTCGGCTCAGTCCTCGTAGAGGTCGACCAGGTCGGACTGACCGAGCACGGTGTCGCCGCTCAGGCTCAGCTCCCACTCCTCGTCGCCGCGGTCGTCGACCTCCTGGAGCACGCCGGCCACGCCGTAGTTGACCAGGGTGTTGCCGCCGTTGAGGCGGGCGGCGCGGCCCAGGGCGTGGGTGGTGATCTCGCCGGTGCGGCCGCTGTGCCAGATCTCGGTGGGCTTGTTGCTGCTCACGTCGAACTCGGCGGCCCAGCTGGCATCGACCGACACGCCCACGTTCACGAAGATCACGACGGTGTCGTCGGAGGTCCAGGTGGGGCTGTGCTGCAGCACGAAGCGGGCGTCGCGCTGGGACAGCTGCTGGCCTTCGATCTCCCAGCGCACGTTGAAATCGGCGGCGTCGAGCTCCATGACCGTGGACTGTCCCGCCAGGCTGAGCAGGAAGCTGTCCCGCTCCTCGGAGTAGGTCAGGCCGTTGGCGTGGGTCCAGTCCTTGCCGTCGTCGTACCAGTTGCCGTCCCAGGTCTCGCTGGGGCTGGCGTCGCCGTACAGATCCCAGGTGCTGAAGACCTCGACCGGCTCCCGGTGGGCTTCGGCGATGACGATGCGGTCGCCGTAGACCTTGCCCCAGCGGGTGGTGTTGCGGGCGTCGGACTCCAGCCAGGCGACCCCGCCGTTGGGCAGGGGCGTCAGGTCGTGGTGGGCGTCGTTGGCTTCGATGACCTGGGCCACGCTGCCGTCGAGGTTGTAGAGCACGACCTGGCCGGTGCGGGCGTTGCGGTCCTCCTCGAGGGTCCACAGGCCTTCCGCGGTCCAGGCGGCGCTGACCAGGCTGGCGTCGCGGTCCTGGGTCTCGGCGGCCCAGACCGTCCGGCCGGCCCGGTCCACCAGGGCCACCCCGCTGGGCTCGTCGCCCAGCCAGGACAAGAGGATCAGGCCGTCCTCCAGCTTGCTGGCGGTGCCCGTCCAGGCGGTCTGCACGGGCACCTCGACGCCGATGGTGCCGGTGCGCTGGGTGACGGTCTCGGAGCTGAAGGGCACGCCGTCCACGCTGCCCTCGAGCCACAGGGTCACGTCGGTCCGCTCGGCGGGGCCGATGAGCCAGGCCTCGTAGCCGCCGTCGCTGGCCTTCGAGCCAGCGGTCCGGCGCAGGTCGCCGCCGCTCTCGTAGGTGACCTCGGCGAACGCGTGGTCCCAGGTCACGTGGATGACCGTGCCCATGTGCTCGGAGAGCGCCGCGCTCAGCTCGATGCTGTCGACCGTGACGTCGCCCTCTTCGTTGAGCTCCGCCTCGGGCAGCACGTCCGCCAGATCGGCCGCGGGGGTGCCGTAGGAACCGAGGGTGCAGGCGGTCAGGAGCGCGAGGGTCGTGAGCATCTGCGGGGCTCCAGAGGTGCGGGTTCCCGGGGGTGGCGCAACATAGGGGTGAGCCTGTGCGGCGGGTGTCAACAGTGGCAGGCAGCTGTCAACAACACGTCGGGAGGATGTGCGTACGAGGTGAGGTGTGGCTGGGATCAGCTCGGGCTCACAGCCTTCGTCGGCCGGAGAGCAGGTCCGGCAGCAGGGCATCCCTCAGGGCGGCCAGGGTGAGGCTGGCAGGGATGCCTGCCAGCAGGCGGTCCAGCAGCGGCGCCGTGTCGGCTTCGAACGCGGCGAGCACCGGCGGCGGAGGGCTCGGGACCGGCCACCGGGCGAGGGCCTTCCAGCTGGCCCGAGGCATCCGGGTGCCGGTGGCGACGGCCACGGCGTGGGCGGTGAAGGGCTCGTGGAGGAGCCAGGAGAGCAGCAGCGAGCGGTGGTGGGGGCCGCGGGGTCGCAGGACCAGGATGTCGCTGCTGCAGACCCCGTCGACCGGGGCCAGGGCGACCTTGCGGAAGACCGGCCGCAGGCGGCCGAAGAGCACGTCGCCGGTGGCGAAGCGGCGCTTGGGGCTGGTGGCCGCGCCGGCCCGGCCCCAGGTCTCGAGGGCCAGGGAGCCCCGGGCCATGTCGGCCAGGCCGACGCAGGGGGTGGCGGGATCGAGGGCCTTGGGGGAGACGGTGTCCCGGTGGACCACCGCCAGGTCGCCGAGCTGACCGCGGGGCCAGCGCTCCGCCCGGGCGAGGATGCGCTCGCGGAACAGGGCCTCGACGAGGTCCTGGAGGGTGTGGGCCTCGGCGTGGTGGTGGGCGATGCGGCGATCGAAGGCGCCCAGGGCTGCGGCGATGCGTCGCTGCTCGTCCAGCTCCGGGCAGGGCATGGCCAGCCGGGAGACGAAGTCCCACCGGGCCCTGGGCATGCGGGTGCCCTCGGCGGTGCGGGTGCACCGCTCGACGAAGCGCGGGTCGGCGACGGCGTAGAACAGGAATTCCGGGTCGACCCCCTCCCGGGGCCGCAGGACCCAGGCCTCGGTGGTGCACAGGCCGGTGCCCGGGGCTCGGACCACCTTGCGGAAGTAGGGGCGCAGGCGGCCGAAGAGCACGTCGCCCGGCTGGTAGCGGAAGCAGGCGCTGGTCACGGTGTCGCTGTGACCGGTGCCCCGCAGCCGCAGGCCTCCCGGCCGCATGTGCTCCAGGCCGACGTAGGTCTGCCGCGGCAGGGTGCGCGGGTCCACGCGGCCCAGGACCCGCACGGCCTGTTCCGCGAGGGGCCGGGTGGGCCACGGGGGGGTCACGGCCGCTCGAGCCGGTGCAGCACCTCGGCGACGGCCTGGTCCAGGGCGACCGCCTCCCGCCGCTGGTCTCGCAGGGTGCTCACCAGCTCGGCGACCGAAGGAGCGCTGGTCTCGAAGTGCGCCGGGCGTGGCCCCACGTAGCGGCCCGGGGTGAGGTTGTGGTCCTGGGCCGCGATGTCCGCCAGGGTGACGCTGCAGGCGAAGCCGGGCTCGTCCTGGTGGCCGCCCGCCGGGTCCCTCCAGCGGTGCAGGGCGCCTGCCACCCGCTCCAGGTCGGCCGTGTCGAGGACCCGGTGGACCCGGGTCTCCATGCGGCCCAGGCGGCTGGCGTCGATGAACAGGACCTCCCCTGAGCGGTCCCTGTGGGGGTCGCTTCCCTTGCCCCGGGCCAGGATCCAGAGGCAGGCGGGGATCTGGGTGGCGTAGAAGAGCCGGTCCGGCAGCGCCACGATGGCCTCGACCCGGTCGGCTTCGATCAGGGCCCGACGCAGGGCGCCTTCGCCCGAGGTCATCGCCGTGAGGCTGCCGTTGGCCAGCACCACGCCTGCGGTGCCTCGGGGGCCCAGGTGGTGGAGGATGTGCTGGAGCCAGGCGAAGTTGGCGTTGCTGTCCGGCGGGGGACCGTGGACCCAGCGCGGGTCGTCCCGCAGGGAGTCGGCTCCCCAGCGGGAGATGTTGAAGGGCGGGTTCGCCAGCACGTGGTCGGCCCGCAGGCCCGGGTGCAGGTCCTGGTGCAAGGTGTCGGCGGCTTCGGGGCCCAGATCGCCGGTCAGGCCGTGCAGGGCCAGGTTCATCTGGGCCATGCGCCAGGTGGTGGGATTGGACTCCTGGCCGAAGACGCGGATCCGGCCCGCGTGCCCGCCGTGTGCTTCGACGAAGCGCAGGGACTGGACGAACATGCCGCCGGAGCCGCAGCAGGGGTCGTAGACCGTGCCGGTGAAGGGCTGGATGAGCCGGACCAGCAGGCGCACGATGCAGGCCGGGGTGTAGAACTCGCCGCCGCCGCGGCCTTCGGCGCTGGCGAAGCGGCCGACCAGGTACTCGTAGACCCGGCCCAGGGTGTCGCGGGTGCCGTCGTCGGCGGCCGGCTCCAGGCTGGCGATGACCCGGACCAGCTCGCCGAGGGAGCGGGCGTCGAGTCCCGCGAAGGCGAAGCGGGGGGGCAGGGTGCCGGCGAGGGCCGGGTTGGCGGTCTCCAGGGCGGCGAGAGCGTGGTCGAGGGCGTGGGCCAGGTCCTCGGCGCCGGCCTGGGCGGCGAGCTGGGGCCAGGCCGCAGCCTCGGGCACCACGAAGCGCCCGCTCTCGGTGGCCGCCTTCAGGAACAGGGTCCCGAGCAGCACGTGCTTGTACACCGCCGGGTCGATCGACCCGCGCAGCAGGTCGGCGGCGGTCCAGAGCTTGTCTTCGAAGCCGAGGGTCGCCGAGAGGTCCTGGCGTGCCGCGAGCAGGTCCGAGTGGAGGAGGGACAGCGGTCATTGTCCTCGGTTGGAGGGGGGGGATCGCCAGTCCTGGTCGAGCAGGGGCGGGGGCGGGCCGTGGGCGAGCGTGGGGGTGCTCCGGTATCACCGTCGTCCGACACCAGTCCGGGGCGAGTGTCCGATCTGTCGCACCAGTAGGGCTTCAATGTCCGCTCGAGGGCTCAATTCCGCCTCACAGGGCCTCATCCGAGCCCGAAGTGGCGCTCCGGGGGCCGCTGGAGGGGCCGGACCGGACATTGAACCAGGGCTGGTGTTCGAGAGCGGACATTCGAAGCCGGCTGGTGTGGGGCGACAGCGGTGGAGCTGCTCAGACATTGAACCGGTAGTTCACCACGTCCCCATCCACCATCACGTAGTCCTTGCCCTCCACCCGCAGCTTGCCCTGCTTCTTCAGCTCGGCCTCGCTGCCGAATTCCTGGAGCTCCTCCAGCCGGTAGATCTCGGCTCGGATGAAGCCCCGCTCGATGTCGCTGTGCACCTTGCCCGCGGCCTTCCGGGCCACGGAACCCCGTCGCACCGGCCAGGCCCGGCACTCGTCGGGCCCGGCGGTCAGGAAGGAGATCAGGTCCAGCAGACGGTACGCCGCCTGGATGAAGGCGTTCCGCGCCGGCTCGGTAATGCCCAGAGCCTCGAGGAACTCCCCCTGGTCCTCGTCGTCCATGGTGGCGATCTCCGCCTCCATCTGGCCGCACAGGCCCATCGCCAGGCGGTTCGGGCCCTCGTCGCGCAGCGCCCGCCAGGTGGCGTTGGCGTCGTCTTCCCACTCGTCCTCGCCCAGGTTGGCGAGCACGATCAGGGGCTTGCCGCTCAGAAGCTGGATGCCGGTCAGCGTGGCCAGCTCCTCGTCGTTCAGGGGCAGGGTCCGCAGAGGCTCGCCCTCCTCCAGGTGCGCCACGCACTTCGCGGTCACCCGGGCGTCGAGGGACTTGTCGTTGGACTTGCGGAAGCGCTCGTGGCGCTTCTCCAGGACGGTCAGGTCGATGAGCAGGAGCTCGTCGTCGAACCGGGTGATGTCCCGGGCCAGGTCCTGATCCTCGACCAGCATCGGGTTGTCGAAGGCCCGCACCACGTGCACCAGCACGTCGGCGTTGCGCATGTGCTGGACCGTGTCCGACGGGAACGCGCCCGAACCCGGCCGTGCCCCGCCCGTGCCGCCCACGTCGAGGAAGGTGCACTCGGCATAGACCTTCTTCTTGGGGTGGAAGATCTCCGCCAGCGCGTCCACCCGGAGGTCCGGGACCTTGATGTTGCCGTAGGTGACGCCACGGCCCGTGGCCGACCCGGGGGCCAGGGCGCTGAAGACGGTGGTCTTGCCGGAGCCGGGGTAGCCGCAGATGCCGACGTGCATGGGGAGCCCTCCTGAGCGGGGCGCCTCCTAACCGTCCTTCGACACGCGACCCGCGAGGTTCTCCCGCGCGAAGCCGTCGGCCACCCTCTGGTCGGTGAACTCGTACTCGACCCGGGTCTCGAGGGCGGTGAAGTCGAAGGGCGGCGACCGCCAGGCGCTCAACAGGCTGGGAGGCACCAGCCACCCGATCAGCCAGACCGCGAGCATCCACTTCTGGGGGTCCTCGAGGCCCACCACCTGGACCATCGGCTTCCACAGCAGGGCGCCGATCACCAGCGAGCCGAGCTGCCCGCCGGCCCTCAGCCAGCGGTCGGTCCGGAGCCGCCAGAGGCACTCGTCGTGCACCGGGGCCTGCACGTGCACCAGCCTCCCCCACATCAGCAGCAGGGTGTGCCAGCCGACGCCGTGGGTGGTCAGCCGGACCGTGCGGTCCGGGTCGTCGTCGCCGCACCACACGCAGCGCGGGGGGAAGCGCGGGATCCAGTCCCGGCGCAGGTGGACCTCGTAGTGAGGCATCAGAGGGCCTCGCTGGCCCCCAGCCAGGCCAGGGTCATCACCGGGATCATCGTGTGGCTGCTGCTGCTGGACGGGAAGACCGACGCGTCGAGCACCTGGAGGTTGTCGAGCCCGTGCACCCGGCCGTCCAGCCCCACCACGCTGGTCGCAGGGTCCGGGCCCATGCGGCAGGTGCCCTGGGGGTGGGCGGAGATCAGCGGCAGCCGGTTCGGGCCAATGGTGAAGCCCTCGAGCTGGTCCAGGTCGGCCTCGGTCCGAACCGGCGTGGCGCCGGCGAAGGGCAGCAGCACCTGCTCGGCACCGACCGCGAGGTACGCCCGCGCACAGGTGTGGATCGCGGTCATCAGCTGTTTCGTCCAGGCGCCGTCGTACCGGGTCTCGATCTTGGGGCGGCCGTTCTCCAGCCGGGTCACGGTGCCCGCCGGCTCGTCGGGCACCAGGCACAGGGCGCCGGCGGTGTGGGCGTACTTCGTCATCACCTCGTGCACCGCGGCGCCGTGGATGCCCCAGGTGGCCGCGGTCATCGCCGGGGTCGCGAAGATGCCCTCGAGCCGGTACCCGCCCAGACCGGTCTCCGGCGACTTGATCTCCTCGGAGTCCAGGTAGCTGGCCTGGGGCACGCCCCGGAAGCCCAGGACCGGCTCGGCGAAGGTGGCCGCCACCGGCGCCTGGGGCTGCAGCACCAGGTTGCGGCCTACCTGGCTCCCGCCGAGCCCGCTGGCCTGGAGCAGCAGGGGGCTGTGGATGGCGCCCGCCGCCAGCACGAAGCGGTCGGCTTCGACCCGGAACGCCCCTCGGGGGCGCTGATCCCCCTGGTGGATGACGTGGCCGACCGCGGCGACCACCCGGGTGCCGTCCCACGCCAGCCGCTCGACCCGGGCGTCGGCCTGGACCATCACCCGGCCGGTGGCCACCGCGTCGGGGATCCAGGTCAGGGCCACGGAGCGCTTGGCGTCGTAGGCGCAGCCGATCATGCAGGCGCCGGCGCCCACACAGCCGACCCGGTTGTGGGAGAAGGCGCCACCCTCGAGCCCCAGCTTGCGGCCGCCCTCCAGGAGCAGGGCGTTGTTGCGGTTCAGGGCCAGCTCGGCGATCGGGGTGGCCCCGAGGGCCTGCCCGCAGGCCTCGCCCACGGCGAGGATGCGGTCGACACCGTAGCGGGTGAGGCCGTGCTGATCCCGCCAGTACTCCGCGATCTCCCGCGGGATCGGCACCACGTCGGCCATGTTCACGACCGTGGAGCCGCCGACCACCCGGCCCTGGACGATGGAGATGCCCCCGTCGACGGTGGTCTGGTTGCCCCCGTCCCGGTAGAGCAGGGGGTACATGTCGCCGTCGTGCTGGTTGAAGTCGGCCTTGGAGACCGCCGGCCCCTCCTCGAGCACCACCACCTCGCGGCCCAGCTCGGCGAGGATGCCCGTCGCCACCCCGCCGCCGGCGCCGGAGCCGATGACGCACACGTCGGTGCGCAGGGTGAAGCCGTCGGCGACGGCGTCGCCTCGGCGGATCATCCGCTCACCATGGGGCCGGGGTAGCCCAGGGCCTGCCAGGTCTCGGGCCTGGCGTAGTGGGTGAAGAGCACGGTCTTCGACAGCGCCACCGCGATCTGCCGCTTGGGCCCCACCGCGGACTGCCGCCAGCAGTCGAGGACCTCGGCCCGGTCCTCGCGCGACAGCCGCGAGAACCGACCCAGGCGGAGGGGGCGCGGCCAGTGCTCGAGCACCGAGAGCGCCAGCCGCAAGGCCTCGCCCTGGATGGGGTCGCCGTCGGCGAGGAAGTCGTCGACCGCCGCAGCCACCCAGGCGCTGTCGTCGAGGTCGGGCAGCAGGGCTTCGGCCACGGCCTGGAGCGTGGTGCGGCCGGCGCTGCCCAGGAGCGGGCTGTCGACGCGCGGCATCGGCCGGTGCCCGAACAGCTGCAGCGAGAGCCAGCCCGCGCCCAGCACGGCTCCGCCCTGGAAGAGCTGTCGCCGGGAGACGGCCACCTACTGCAGCTCGGCGAAGAGCGTGAGCGCCACCCGACAGGGGTCGTTCTCCAGCAGGGGGCAGCGGCCTTCGCTGCCCCCGGCGTCCTGGAGGTCCAGGGTCGCCCAGCCGTGGCCCGCCACGCCGGTCTCGTCCGGCGCCAGCTCGCCGGCCACCACCATGTCGGCCGCGCAGTCGCCGTAGAGCGCCTCGTTGAGCAGGACGCCTTCGATGAGGCTGTCGGCGAAGCCCACGGCGCCGTCCCCCGCGTCTACCGCGGTGACCTCCATGCCCACGAAGGGCTCCCGGAAGCTCACCTCGTAGGTCATCGGGAGCTCGCTCTGGGCGGGGATGTAGATCAGGTCCTCGAAGGGGTGGCTCTCCTCGGGGCCCTCGGGCATGAACAGGGCTTCCAGCGCACCGTCCAGGCAGCCGTCGACCGCCTGGGTCGTCCAGAACTGGTAGTCACCGGCCTCGAGGGCCTCGGCGGGGGCGGTGTCGTCGCCACCGGCACAGGCCAGGACGAGCAGGAGGACGGGAGCCATGAGGCCAGCCTATTCGAGCGCACCCCGCTGCGCAGGGTCTTGCCCGAGGGCCCTCCGGGTGCCGTCCCTGCACGGCCGGCTCCAGGGCCTGCTCGGCGCCGAGGCCCAGCGACTCGTCGGGCGCTCCGGCGGTGCGCTGGCTCCCACCGAGGCCGCAGCCCTGCTCTCCTACACCGTCGGCGACCAGGCGGTGGGCACCCTGCCCCCCGACCTGACCGCCGGCTGTGCGGCCGCCGTGGCCCGCGGCCTGGTCACTCCCGACTGAGCACCCTCCGGAGCGCCGCCCGATCCACCTTGGCGTTGTGCCGCGGGTCCAGCGGCACCTGGGCGACCTGGACCACCCGGTCCACACCGGTGCGTTCCCGGAGCGCGTCCTGCCAGCCCGCCGGGGGCTCTCGGACCTGGCACGCCAGGACCGCCGCACCGTCGACCTCGACCAGCGCCGCCCGCTCCACGTGGGGCTCGGCTTCGGCCGGGGCCTCCACCAGGAAGGGGTGGTGCTCCCGGACCATGTGCGCGACCCGCCCGACCAGCCAGACCCGGCCCGCCTCGTCGAGGTACCCGGTGTCGCCGGTGCGGTGCCAGACCCGGTCGCCGTCGGGCAGCTTGTTCTCCGCGTCGGCATCGGGGTCCTGGAAGTAGCCGGCGGGGCCCCAGGGCCTCCTTGGACCCAGGTGTCGCGATGCGCAGGGCGATGCCCGGCACGGGCCGGCCGACGCAGCTGCCGCGACCTTCCCGCTCGCCAGCCGCCGTGTCCTCGAGCACCTCGGTGGCTTCGATGGTCGCGATGGGCTCGGCCTCGGTCGAGCCGTAGACCACCTCGATGCGCGCCCCCGGGGCCACGGCCACCAGGTCCTCCAGGAGCGCCGCCGGCACCCGGGCACCACCGGTGAAGAGCTTGCGCAGGTCCGGCAGGGTCTCGCCGGCACCTCTGAGGGCCCGGGCGATGGGCGCGTAGAACGCCGGGCTCCCCGAGGTCGAGG
>CAYFPX010000016.1:55217-62393 GCA_964344945.1 uncultured Enterobacterales bacterium | reverse complement strand
GGTGCCGGTAGAAGAAGGTCAGGAGCAGGGTCGCGATGTGGTGACCGTCGACGTCGGCGTCCATCAGCAGGATGACCTTGTCGTAGCGCAGCCGGCCGGGGTCGAAGTCCTTGCCCATGCCGCAGCCCAGGGCCTGCACGATGTTGTTCAGCTCCTGGTTCTTGAGCACGGCCTTGAGCGAGGCGGACTCGGTGTTGAGGACCTTGCCCCGCAGGGGCAGGATGGCCTGGGTCTTGCGGTCCCGGCCCTGCTTGGCCGAGCCGCCCGCGGAGTCGCCCTCGACGATGAAGAGCTCGCTCTTCGACGGATCGGTGTTGCTGCAGTCGGCGAGCTTGCCGGGCAGGTTCAGGCGGTGGCTGACCGCCGACTTGCGGCGCACCTGGTTGGCCGCGGCTCGGCTGGCCATGCGGGCCCTGGCGGCCTGGACCGCTCGCAGGACGATGGCCTCGCCCCATGGCCGGTGGTCGTGCAGCCACTGCTCGATGGCCGGCCGCAGAGCGCCCTCGACCAGGCCCCGGGCCTCAGGGTTGTTGAGCTTGTCCTTGGTCTGCCCCTGGAACTGGGGGTCGGCGAGGTAGACGCTCAGCAGCCCCAGCACGCCTTCCCGGAGATCGTCGGCGGTGAGGTTCACGTTCCGGGGCGCCAGGTTGTGGGCGCCGATGAAGTTGCGCACGGCCTTCAGCAGAGCGTCTCTCAGGCCCTGCTCGTGGGTGCCGCCGTCGGCGGTGGGGATGCCGTTGACGAAGCTGCGGAAGTGCTCCCGCGGCGAGTCGGTCCAGGCCAGGGCCAGGTGGAGACGGAAGCCGTCTTCGCCCTCGTTGCGCTCGCAGAGGAAGCTCTCCGGCGTGACCGCGCTGCACTCCCGGTGCTTGAGCTGCTGGTCGAGGAAGTCGGAGAGGCCGCCCTCGTGCACGAAGGTCCAGCTGCTGCCGGCGGCCTCGTCCTTGAACTTGATGGTCAGGCCCTTGTGGAGGTAGGCCTTGACCTCGAGGCGCTCGCGGATCAGCTCGCTGTCGAAGCTCGCCGGCCCGAAGATCTCCTCGTCCGGCGTGAACGTGATGCGGGTGCCGCTGCCCCGGGCGGGCCCGATGGTCCTGATCTCGCCCCGGGCCTTGCCCCGGCGGTAGTCCTGCCGGTACTCCTTGCCGCCCCGCTTGATGGTGGCGGCGAGCTGGCTGCTCAGAGCGTTGACCACGGAGCTGCCCACGCCGTGCAGACCGCCGGAGGTGACGTAGTTGCTGCCGTCGAACTTGCCGCCAGCGTGCAGGGTCGTGAGGATGAGCTCCAGGGCGCTCTTCTTGTGCACCGGGTGCCGGTCGACGGGGATGCCGCGGCCGTTGTCCACCACGGTCACCTGGTTGCCCGAGGCGTGCAGGATGACCTGGACCGACGAGGCGTAGCCGTTGATGGCCTCGTCGACGCTGTTGTCGACGATCTCCCAGATCAGGTGGTGCAGGCCCTCCTTGCCCGTGCCGCCGATGTACATCCCTGGCCGCTTGCGCACGGGCTCCAGGCCCTCGAGGACCGTGATGTCGCTGGCGGTGTAGCCGGACCGGGCCATCAGGAGTCGTCTCCCGACTCCGGGACGGGCTCGGCCTTGGCGGCATCGGCCTTGCCGAGCTGGATCACCGGACCCTGGATCCAGCTGGTGAAGCCACCCCGGCGCAGCACGGCTCGCCCGCGCGCACCCCGCTTGCCAGCGAACTTGCTGTGGCGGGCGGTCTCCTCGCGACCGGTGGTGGTGAGCACGGTGGCGCCGTCGTGGTGCTTGGTGTGCAGCTCGAAGGCGAGCACGGCGTCGTCCTTGTTCACCTTGACGGCGGTGACGCCCTTGCCAGGGCCACCGAGGATGTTCAGCTCGTCGACCAGGAAGCTCAGGCAGTTGCCGCCCTTGGTGGCCAGGCTGGCGAATTCCCCACCGCGGGTCAGGTAGCAGGCCAGCACGCCAGTCGTCGTGCGCATGTAGCGGCGCCCGCTCTTGGTCGACGGCGTGTCGTGGAGGGACAGCGGGAAGCGCAGCCCGCGGCCGTCTCGGCCGATGGCGACCCCGTAGGGCCCACGCGGGGGGGCGTCTTCCGCCAGGGGCAGACCCGGCTGGTCGGGCTGGCGGGGCAGGTTGCGCTTGTCGTGGCTGATCACGCCGACGACTCTCTCGCCCGCCTCGAACTTGAACAGCTGCTGGATGGGCGAGCCGTAGCCGGTGGTGGCGCCGATCTGGTCCACCAGCAGGGTGCAGGCGCGGCCCTTGTCGGTGAAGAAGCTGATCGCCGTGCGGGTCGAGGCCTTCATGATCCAGCCGATCACGTCGCCTTCACGGATCCGGATCTTGTCGACGTGGGTGAAGCTGGACTGGCGCTTGACCCAGCCATCCCGGGTCACGATCACGAACGCGTCCTCGGCGACGATGTAGTCCTCTTCGCTGATCTCGATCTTCGCCTCTTCGGCCTCGGCGAAGCCGGTGCGGCGAGGCCGGCCGTAGGCCTTGCGCACGTCGAGGAGCTCCTCCCGGACCACCCCCCACAGGGCGGCCTCGCTGGCCAGGATGGCTTCGATGCGGGCGGCCTCGGCCCGCTTCTCGGCGAGCTCCTCGCGGATGGCCAGGATCTCGAGCTTGGCCAGCTTGTAGAGCTTGGTCTCCAGGATGGCGTCGGCCTGGAGGTCGTCGAGGTCGAAGCGGTCCATGAGCCGCTCCGCGGCGTCCCGCTTGCCCTCGCTGGCCCGGATGATGCGGATGGCCTCGTCGAGATCGCCGAAGATGATCTCGAAGCCCTCGAGCAGGTGGATGCGCTCGAGGAGCTTGTTGAGGTCGTACTCGAACCGGCGGCGCACGGTCTCGAGCCGGAAGTCCAGCCAGAAGCGCAGCACCTGCTTCAGATCGAGCCGGGCGGGGGCGGAGACCTCGGGGTTGTCCGTGGGCACCAGGCAGGTGAGGTTCACGTGGTAGCGCTGCTGCAGCGGCGTGTGCTTGTAGACGAAGGCCATCGCCGGGGCGAGGTCGTGGGGCTTGCGCAGCTCCAGCACCACCCGGATCTCGTCGGTGGACTCGTCGCGCACGTCGAGGACCTGGGGCAGCTTGCGCTCCCGGACCAGCTGGCCGATGCGCTCCACCAGGCTGGCCTTGTTCAGGCCGTAGGGCAGGGAGTGGATGACCGCGTAGGTCCGCCGGCCGATCTTCTCGCTGGTGTACTCGCCACGGACCGTGACCGGGCCCTGGCCGGTCTCGTAGACCTGGAGCAGGTCCTTCTTGTCCGCGAGGATCTGCCCGCCCACCGGGAAGTCGGGGCCCCTCGCCTTGCGGCAGAGCTGCTTGACCGTGGCCTCCGGGTCGTCGATCAGCACGACGCAGGCGTCGATCACCTCGCGCAGGTTGTGGGGCGGGATGCGGGTGGCCATGCCGACCGCGATGCCCTCGGTGCCGTTGATCAGCAGCTGGGGGAAGCGGGCCGGCAGCACCACCGGCTCGAAGAGCTGGCCGTCGTAGTTGGGCCGGTAGTGGACGGTCTGCTTCTTGAGCTCCTCGGTCAGCTCCAGGGCCAGGGAGGTGAGCCGGGCCTCGGTGTAGCGCATGGCCGCTGGCGGATCGCCGTCCAGCGAGCCGAAGTTGCCCTGGCCATCGACCAGCGGGTGCAGCAGGCTGAAGGGCTGGGCCATGCGGACCATGGCGTCGTAGATGGAGCTGTCGCCGTGGGGGTGGTACCGGGCCATGACCTCGCCCACCACGGCGGCGGACTTGCGGTAGCGGGAGTCGGGGCCCAGGTGCAGGTTGTGGCGCATGGCGTAGAGGATGCGCCGCTGCACGGGCTTGAGACCGTCGCGCACGTCCGGCAGGGCACGGGACGTGATGACGGACAGGGCGTACGACAGGTAGCGGCGCCGAGCGGCCTCGTGGAGCCGCACCGGCTGGATGTCCGGGGTCATCGGTGCTCAGGGAGGGCTGGCGGCCATCGACGGCCGCGCGGGGAATCGTGGGGCGGGCGGTGTGGACGCGGGGTCCGGGGGTCGGCGGGGAGGCCGACCGCGCGGGTCCAGCCTAACCCAACAGGGCCGCCAGAGAGGCCCGAGGACCGACCGGGCTCAGCCCAGGCTCATGACGCTGCCCGCACCATCCGATGCCGCGAGCACGCCACGCTCCCCGTAGGCGATCCACTCGCGACCGGGCAGGCTGCGCAGCACCCGGACCTCCTTGCCGGTCAGGTCCCGCTCCAGGATGGCGCCGCTGCGAGCGGGCACCAGGATGTGGCCCGACTCCGGGTCCACCCAGGCCTGGGGGTGCAGACCCTCGACCTCGCTCACCACCGAGGTCCGCTCCAGGTCCACCACCACCACCGTGCAGTGGTCTCCCTCGGGCAGCCGAACCGCCGCATAGCGGCCGCCGGTGACGCCCCAGACCCGATCCACCTGGACTTCGAAGTCCAGGATGTCCCGGCCCTCGGCCGCGCGGCCGGCTCGGATGCCGCTGGCCAGGTCGTAGTGGCCGAGCACGCCGTCGCGGTCCATGACCAGCAGGTCGGGACGCCGGTTGACGAAGGCCATCTTCACGACCGGCACGTCGGCGAGCGGGGTGGGGGGGTCGACGGCGTCCTTGCCGGTGGTGGGGTCGAGGACCCGGACGGCCCCCTTGGGAGTGATGACCCCGAGCCAGGTGCCGCTGCCGGACAAGGCCATGCCCTGGGCCCAGCCGAGCTCGAAGGCGCGGTTGCTTGCCAGATCCCACCACCGCACGCCTCCGGCGCGCAGGTGCACCGCGACGATGTTGCCGCCGACGGCCACGTCGAGGGCGCCGTAGGTCTCGTGGCCGCCGTCGAAGACCGCTCGACCGTCCGCCGCCCGCACGACCGTGATCGGTCCGCGCTCGGGCACGGTCACGAGGTAGTGGCCGTCCCTGTCCAGGACCATGTGCCGAGGGGCGTGGTTCACCTGGTAGACGCGCCGGCGGGCGTCGCCCTCCCAGACGGCGAGGGTGTCGTCGTGGGCGGCGATGCGGTGGGTCCCGAAGCCCGCGATGGCCACGACCGGCGCGATGCCTTCGGCCTCTTCGCTGCCGTGGAGCAGGCCGTCGCTGCCGGCGACTTCGAGGTCGTGCTGGGTCCAGATCGCCGGACCCGTGGGATCGGGGGCGCCGTGCTGGCGCGACGCCGCGGGGGACAGGTCCGGCAGGTTGAAGACGTGCACGGAGCGCTGGGTCACCACCGCCGCGCGCTCGCCCCCCGGAGACAGGGCCAGCCCCACGATGCCGGAGCCGCCCCGGGTGGCGAAGGACCCCGCGAGCACGCCGTCGGCGACGCGCATGAGCGACAGGCCGGCCGGACCCGCACACAGGACCATGGTGTTGTCCCGGGTGAAGCAGGCGTGCTCGGCGGCCATCTGGATCCGGTCCATCGGCATGGCCTCACGGGTGCGGAGGTCTACCAGGCGCGGCTGGCCGTCGTCGGACAGGCAGAGCATGCGGTCCCCGCGGGCGTCGAACTCGACCGTCTGGCCGCCGAAGCCCTTCCAGGCGATGACCCGCTCCTGGTTCGGGATGTCCCAGAGCCGCAGGAGGCCGTCGACGGCGATGGCGGCCAGCAGGCTGCGCTCGGGCGAGACCGCGACCCCGCGCATTGCCCGCACTCGGCCGGTGGCGCCCTCTCGGAGCTCTTGGAACACCGCGCCACCGTCGGAGGTGCGGTACACGCCCACGCTGCCCAGGTCGTCGCCCACGGCGATGCAGCTGCCGCCCGCGATGAGCCCCAGGGCGTTGGTGACCGGGCCACCGGGCCGGAACACCAACCCGGGCGTGCTCTCGCCGGGCCGCTTCACCGCCACCACGCCCCGGGCATCGGCGGTCGCCACGGTGCCGCTGGCGGGGTCGTAGCAGGCCGCGGTGATGGCTGCGTCGTGGACGTTCGGGCAGAACTGGTCGGCGAGGGAGGCCATGGGCGCGGATCCTATCCTGCCGCGCCGAGGAGGCCGATTGCCGGGCTTGTCGATCCTGTGGCACTTCCACCAGCCGGACTACCGAGACCCCGTCTCCGGGCGTCCCGTGCTGCCTTGGGTCCGCCACCACGCCCTGCGGGGGTACCGGGATCTGCCCCTGGCGATCCTGGAGCACGAGGTGCCCTGCACGGTGAACCTGGTGCCCACGCTCCTGGAGCAGCTGGCCTGGTATGCCGAGGGCGGCAGCGACCCCTGGCTGGACCGGCTGGCGACCCCCGCCGCCGAGCTGAGCCCCGACCAGCGTGCGGGCCTGCTGCGGGAGGGCTTCAGCGGTCACCCGGCCATGGTCCTGGCCAGCCCGGGGTGGCGCGCACTCCAGGCGAAGGTCGCGCGAGAAGGTCGCCTCGACGAAGGGGAGCTGCGGGACCTGCAGGTCTGGTCGGTGCTCGGCTGGACCGGCTTCACCGCCCGCCGGGATCACCCGGCACTGCAGGCCCTGGTGGACCAGGACGCGGGCTTCACCGAGCAGGACAAGGCACGCCTGCTGGCCATCCAGGCCCGGATCTGCGCGGAGCTGCCGGCGCTCTGGGCCCGCCTGCCCGAGGTCTCGGCCAGCCCCTGGGGCCACCCGATCCTGCCGCTGCTGGTCGACGCCCGGCACGGCCGGCGCTGCCTGCCCCTGCTGCCCGAGGTGGACTTCGCCTGGCCGGGAGACGCCCGCCTCCAGCTGGCGCGAGGCCGTGCCGAGGTCTCGCAGGCCCTGGGCCGGGAGATCACCGGCCTGTGGCCCTCGGAGGGGGCGGTCTCTCCGGAGGTCGTCGCGCTGGCGGCGGACGCGGGCTTCCGGTGGCTCGCCACCGACGAGGGGGTGCTGCAGAGGTCCGAGCGCAGCGGCACCGGCCAGGGACCCTGGCGGCTCGGCGCCGACCTGGTGGGCTTCTTCCGGGACCGGGACCTGTCCGACCACGTGGGCTTCCGGACCGCCGGCGCCGATCCGGCGGAGGCCGCGTGCCTGCTGCTTGACGGCGTGGCACGCCAGCCCGGACACGTGACCCTCGCCCTGGACGGCGAGAACCCCTGGGAGTCCCATGGCGACGCCGGCGAGGGGTTTCTCAGGGCCCTGTTCTCCCAGCTCCGCTCCCGCCCGGACCTGGCACCCCAGGGGTTCGCCGAGGCCGCCGAGGAACCGGTGGGCCAGGTCACCCGCCTGTTCACCGGTGGCTGGATCAACGCCGACTTCGCGATCTGGATCGGGGACGA
>CAYFPX010000016.1:44234-55207 GCA_964344945.1 uncultured Enterobacterales bacterium | reverse complement strand
GGGCAGCGTGGCGCCTGCTCCAGCAGACCCGGGCCGCTGTGGCCGAGGCCGGCGATCCCCCCGAGGCCCTGCAGCACGTGCTCGCCGCCGAGGGCTCCGACTGGTTCTGGTGGTACGGCCCGGAGTTCCACACCGACCAGGACGACACCTTCGATCGCCTCTTCCGCAGCCACCTCCAGGCCGCCTGGCGGGCTCTGGGCCAGGCGCCGCCGCGGGCCCTGGGCCGGTCCCTGCTCGGGGGTCCGCCGGCCCTGCGGGACCGCGAGCCGACGGGCCCCGTGGACCCGGCGAGCCCTCTCGGCTGGTGGGGGGCCGGCTGCTGGGACGGGCGACGACCCCAGGGGGCGATGGCGCTGGGGGCCCAGCCCCTGGACCGCCTCCTGTGGGGCGTGGGCGCCGGCGGGGTGCACGTCCGCCTGGTGCCTCGGGCCCCCCTGCCGCCGATGCCGGAGGCTGTCTGGGTGCTCTGCCTCACCGGGCCGGAGGGCGACAGCGAGGCCCGGGTCCCCCACGCTGCCCTGACCCGAGGAAGCGTGGATTGTCGGCTTGCTCCCAGGGGGACCGGCGAGCACCGGCTCGGGCTCCGGCTGGAGCGGCACGGGGAGCCTGTGGGTGCCCTCGGCCCGCCCGACGGCTGGGTCGCCCGGGTCCCGCGCGCGAGCGTGCCCTGGCGCGAGGGCTGGGTCTGAGCCACTCCCTGGTAGCCTCCGCAGCTGGCGTCGGGACAGATGAACGAGATCGGCTTCATCCTGGGCTTCCACCTGCACCTGCCCTCGGGCGTGCCTGCGGCCCGCTGGGACTGGCTCCACCGGTCCGCCCTGCGCCCCATGCTGGACACCCTCGCCGCCACCCCGGGGCCGCGGGTCACCCTGCACCTCTCCGGGTCGACCTGGAACCGGCTCGCGGGGAGCGAGCCCACCACGCTGCAGCGCATCCGCAGCCTGGTGAACGGCAAGCAGCTGGAGCTGCTCGGCGGCGGCTGGTCCGGTGCCTTCCTGGGTGGGTTGCCGGACCGGGACGCCCTCTCCCAGCTCCAGCTCACGGCCCGACAGCTCAAGCGTCGCGTCGGGGTGCTGCCCCAGGGCGCCTGGCTGACCCACGGCGCCTGGGACCCGGTGCTGCCCCGGACCCTCTCCCGAGCGGGGCTCTCCCACGCCTTCCTGCCGGACGAGGCCTTCGCCGCAGCGGGCCTGCTGCCCCGGGATCTCGAAGGACCCCTGCTCACGGAGCGGGAGGGCAGCACCCTGGTGCTCTTCCCCCTGGACCGCTCCCTCGACGGGCTGGTCCCCCACCGGCCGGTGCCGGACCTCATCGACCACCTGCGCCGCAAGGCCCGCCCGGAATTCACGATCACCTCGTGGTTCGGCGACCTCGAGGACCTGGCGGAGAAGACCCGGGGCAAGGGCCTGCGCACCTGGCTGTCCCAGCTCATGCGCAAGCTCACCACCCACGAGCACTGGCTGCGCACCCTGTTCCCGACCCAGGCCCTCCAGCGCTACGAGCACCGTCGGCGGGTCTACCTGCCGACCTGGTTCCCGCCCAGCCTGGCCGAGACCGCGCTGGAGCCCGACGACGTGGATCGGCTCAGCGAGCTCCGGGCGGTGCCAGCCTCGGGCTGGGAGTCCTTCCTGTCCCGGTACGACGAGGCGAACCGCCTCCACAAGGCCCTGTTGCGCGTCTCCCGGGAGGTCCAGCGGCTTCGAGCGCACCTGCGCAAGACCGGCCTGGACGAGGCCCGCAAGCAGGCCCTCGAGAGGGCGACCGAGGCCCTCTGTCGGGCCGGCTCCTCGGACCCGATCTGGCACGCCCAGGGCCGCTGGGTGGGGGTCTACGACCCAGCCCTGCGCCAGGCGGCCTGGCGCGCTGTCAACGAAGCCGAGCGGGCCTGTCAGCGGGTGCTCGGCGGCCAGCAGGACGTCCGCTGCGAGCGGGCGGACCACAACGGCGACGGGCGGGAGGAGATCCTGATCCGCACCCCGTTCCTGTCGGCCATGGTCGAGCCCGAGCGCGGGGGCGTGCTGAGCGAGCTCTGTCTCTGGGATCTGCCCGGGAACCTGTTGAACACGCTCACCCGGCGACCCGAGCTGTACCACGATCAGCTGCTGCGAAACGCCATGCTGCCGGCCCTCATCGACGAGCCCCCCGAGGAGGTCATCACCGACACCGGCGAGGGAAGCTCCGAGCCGGGACCCGAGACACAGCTGCTCATCGAAGACGACGAGGAGTTCGAGTCCGGCCGCTGGGACCTCATCCAGCCCAGCGGTGATCTGCCGCTGGCGGACCGGCTCCAGCTGGACCGGGGGGTGCGGGCGTCGTTCATGGACCACTTCCTGGGGGCGGAGACGACCCTGGAGAACCTCTGGCGTGGCCAGCACGCCGAGGAAGGCGACTTCAGCTACGGCCGCTACAAGGTGCGCAAGGCGGAGACCCGCGGCCAGGACCTGGCCCACCTGCACCTGGCGCGAGAGGGCCTGGTCCGGCAGGCCGGCACGAAGGGCGTCGAGGAGCGGCTGGTCCAGGTGACCAAGCACTACCGCTTCCACCGGGTGAGCCCCCGGGTCGATGTCCGCTACGAGATCAGCAACCGGTACCACTCCCCGGTGCGCAGCACCTTCGCCGTCGAGCTCAACCTGGGTCTGGACGGGCGGGTGGGGGACTCGGTCGCAATCAAGCTGGACGACGGCCGAAGCATCGCCGTCACAAAGCGCGGCAAGGTCGAGTCGGTGCGCCAGCTGGCCTACGTGGACAAGGCTCGCCAGCTGGCCGTGCGCATCGCGGTGGAGCAGCCCGCGACCCTGTGGTTCTACCCCGTGGAGTGCGTGGTGGCGGGCCGTGGCGGTCTGGAAACGGTGTTCCAGGGCCCGTGTCTGCTGCTCGGATGGCCCGTTAGTCTGTGGGGTGAAGAGCGCGTGCGCCTGGACATCTCCCTGGCGGTGCAGCTGCAGCGATAGCCCGGCCTGCCGACGCGCCACACGAGGAATTCCATGGCGCTCGGCAGCTTCGTTCTGGTCCTCCACGGACACCTCCCGTACGTGCTCAAGCACGGTCGCTGGCCCCACGGTGAGCACTGGCTCTTCGAGGTGGCCGCCGAGACCTGGATGCCCCTGTTGGCGGCCATCGACGAGTGCCTGGGCCTGGACCGGCGCTTCCCGGTCACCCTGGGCCTCACCCCCGTGCTCCTGGAGCAGCTGGCCCACGACGCCTTCAAGGGGGGGTTCGTGGCCTGGCTCGGCGAGCGCATCGCTCGGGCCTCTCGCGACGAAGCGGAGTTCCGTGCCGCCGGCGAGCTGCACCTGGCCCACCTGGCGACCCACTGGCGCCAGCACTACCAGGACATGCGCGACCGGTTCGAAGCGCTGGACCGGGACATCCCGGGCGCCTTCGCCCGCCACTGGGACCGGGGGGTCCTGGAGCTCTTGAGCAGCAACGCCACCCACGGCTACATGCCGCTGCTGCTGCACGACGCCAACTGCCAGGCCAACCTGCGCCTCGGCCTGGAGACCTCCGAGCGCATCCTGGGGCGGCGGCCCCGGGGCATCTGGCTGCCGGAGTGCGCGTACCGGCCGGGCGGGCACTGGACCCCACCGGTGCTCGGTGGCGGCGCTCGCCTGCGCAAGGGCACCGACCAGATCCTGTGGGGCGAGGGCGTCGAGTACACCTTCGTCGACAGTCACCTGCTGGCTGGCTGCCGGAGCGAAGGCGTGCGAGAGCAGGGCGAGTTCAAGAAGGTGAGCTGGGAGCAGGCCGGGTGGGACACCACTCGCGGCTGGCGCTCGCCGATGGAGCCCCACATCGCCACCTCGGACGGCGGGGACGGGGGGGTCACGATGTTCGCGCGGCACCCCCAGGTGTCCGAGCAGGTCTGGTCCGGCGAGGTCGGCTACCCCGGGGATGGTCGCTACCTCGAATTCCACAAGCGGCACGGCCAGGACGGCCTGCGGTACTGGAAGGTCACCGGCCGCGACGTCGACCTCGGCGACAAGGACGCCTGGCACCCGGACGACGTCCCGGGAGCGGTGCACGGTCACGCCCAGCACTTCGCGGCCAGCGTGCGGGACCTGCTGCAGCAGCACCGGGACCAGACCGGTCGCCACGGGGTCGTGGTGGCGAGCTTCGACGCCGAGCTCTTCGGCCACTGGTGGAACGAGGGCGTGGCGTTCCTGCGCGACGTGATGCTCGCGCTCCAGGCGGATCCGGAGGTCGACACGGAGACCGCGGGCGAGTTCCTGGACGGCCACCCGGCGGACAAGGTCGCCTGGCTGCCCGAGGGCTCCTGGGGCGCTGGCGGCGACCACCGGGTCTGGCTCAACGAGGAGCTCCGGTGGACCTGGGAGGTCGAGTACCGGGCCGAGGAACGCTTCGGGCACCTGTGCCTGACCCTGCCGTGGCAGACCCACAGCCGGGTCCGGGGGGCCCTGGAGCGTGCGGGCCGGGAGCTGCTGCTCCTCCAGGCTTCGGACTGGCAGTTCGTCATCCACACCCGAGGCGCCCAGGACTACGGCCTCAAGCGCTTCGCCCTGCACGCCACCCGCTTCGACCGCATGTGCGACGTGGCCGAAGACCTCGCGGCCGGCAAGCGCCTCAGCCCGGTCCAGCGGGCCCAGGTGTCAGAGGTCGACACCCACGACGACATCTTCCCCGTGGGGCCGCTGCGCCTCGAGCTGTGGGACACCGGCGACCTTGGCTGAGCTCCTGCGGGACCCGCGCAGTGGGTCCTGGACGCTGATCAGTCCCGAGCGACGGCGACGGCCCCAGCACCTGGGCCCCGAGCCCGGCCCGGAGCGCTGTGCGCTCTGCCCGGGGGTGGGGGAGCCGATGGTGCTGGCCACCGGCGAACACGGCACCCGGGTGGTCGCTCACGGCCAGCCGGGGCTGCGGGTGGAGCGGACCTGGCGGCCGCCCCAGGCGGATCGGGCGCCGGCGGTCGGGGCCCACGAGGTGGTGGTCGAGGGAGCGGCCCACGCAGGCACGCCCTGGGCGGAGCGGCGGGCACTGCTCACCGAGCACCTGACGCTGGTCGAGGCCCGCTGGGCCGACCTCGTCCAGGACCGCCGCCTCCAGACCCTTGTCTGGGTGCGGGACCACCTCACGGGGCTGTGCCCGCCGGGCGCGCACCCCCACGGTCAGCTCTTCGCCCTGCCGGTGCGGGCCGCGCCTCTTGCGGTCGCGCCGGACCAGCCCGGCCTGGTGCTCGCCCGGGCGGGGTCGGCCCGGGCTGCCATGGCACCGGCTCCGTCGGTGGACTTCGAGGTCGAGGTCGTGCCTGGGGCGACGCCGCGGGAGACCGCCGAGGTCCTGTGGCGCTCGCTGGTGGCCCTCGAGCGGCAGCTGGGAGCTCCCCCGCTGAGCTGCGGCTGGGTCCGGGCGGCCCGAGGCCTGCGGGGTGTCCTCCAGGTGACCCCCTGGCTGGTGGGTCAGAGTGCCCTCGACCGGGTGGGCGTGGGCTTCGGCACCCTGGGGCCCGCCGAGGCCGCGGAGACCCTGCGGGCCGCGCTCCCCTGACCGCCCAAGCCTCAGTCCTTGTCCTTGTCCTTCTTCTTCTTCTTCTTGTCCTTCTTCTTCTTCTTCTTGTCGTCCTCTTCTTCTGCCGGCGGCGGGGCCTCCATGCCGGGACACGACGCGTAGAAGTCCGGCTGCTCCTCCACCAGCACCCAGCCCCCCTTGAGGGACTCGTCGGGGCAGCGGACCTGGACCAGGTGCGTGCCGTAGACCACCTCGATGGCCCGGTTGACTTCGTGGCCGTCGACCCAGGCGGTCACGCCGTCCATGGGCTTCACGGGGATCAGGCTGCGGCTGTCGACCTCGGAGCGCAGGGCCTCGAAGAGGGCCTGGGCCTGTTGGTCGGCGACCAGGCCCGTGTCCCAGGAGTAGTAGAGGTCCTTCTCCAGGGCCATGCGCCAGAAGTTCAGGGCGGCTTCGTCCTTGTCGCCGCCGAAGAACTCCATCACCCCGCGGTAGTAGAAGATGCCCGCCAGGGTGTAGGACTGGAGCACGTCGGCGCTGGTGGGGGCTTCGGCTTCGGCCTGGGTCAGCAGCGCCCGGGCGGTGTCGAAGTCACCGCTGACGATGGCCTGGATGGCTGTGGACAGCATGTCGTCGACGGTCTGGGCTTCGGCGGGGAGGGCCCAGGCGAGGCCGAGGAGGGAGAGCAGGGCAGCAGGACGTCGCATCGTGGTGGGAGCCTACACGCTGACGGGGTGCGCTGACATGGTTCGTGAGCGCGGGGAGGCCGGGGGCTCGGGCCCCTCAGCGACAATCACTCGATGTAGCCCAGATCCCGGAGCTGTTGTTCCGTCTTGGGGTCGATCTCCGGCGCGACCACCGGCGCGGTGCCCTTGACCTGGGTGTCCAGGAACCGGCTCAGGCGCTGGGCACGTTCCAGGGGCGGCAGGCTGCCGGACCCGGCGGGCGACGGGCTCGACAGCAGGTCCACGGTCTCGCTGGGGTCGTCGGCCAGGTTGTAGAGCTCGTCGCGGTCGGGGCCGGAGATGAGCTTCCACGGCCACAGGCGCAGCGCCTTGCGCTCCTGCCCGTAGCGGATGGCCTCGGCGATGGAGGGCCAGGCACTCAGGGGCTCGCCGGGCGGGTGGTCCAGCGCGTCGTAGAGGTCGCGCACCGCCCGCGGGCAGCGGTCGATGCAGGCCTTGGAGTCGCCCGGGTGCTCCGCGGGGTCACAGCTCGCCCCAGGTGCTGGGTGCTCACAGAGCTCGCGCCGCACCGGCAGACCCAGGGGTTCATAGAGCGGCAGGCCATCGACTGCGCCCCGCGGCTTCTGGCCGGCCAGGGTGAGCAGGGTCGGCAGGATGTCGCTGGTGCGCACCGGCCGGTCGATGGTCTCCGGCCGCAGGGCCCGGGGCCGGTAGACGATCAGGGGGACCCGGACCAGCTCTTCGTAGACAGAGTGGCCGTGCCGGGTGCCCGCAGGGATGGGCTGGTCCGCGTAGGCGCCCGGGTGGTCGCCGAATTCCTCGCCGTGGTCGGCGGTCACGATGACCCAGGTGTTGTCCGGCAGAGCCCTCAGCACCCGACCCAGCTGCTCGTCCATGAAGCGGATCTCGGCGTCGTAGAGCCGCTCCGCCGGGTCGGCGTAGTCGTCGGGCAGGGCCGCGAGGTGCCGCGCCGGCGGGTTGTAGGGACCGTGAGGGTCCATGAAGTGGAGCATCAGGAACCAGGGCGTGGCGCCCTGGGAGCGGAGGAAGGCCAGAGCCTTGTCGGCCTGGCGGTCCGCCGGGGTGTAGGTCCGGTCCGGCAGCAGGATCAGCCCGAGCATGTCCAGGGGCTGCAGGATGAGCGGGGTGTGGCCCAGGCCGAGGGCGTCGTCGTAGAAGTCGAAGCCCTGGTGGAGCCCGAAGAGCCGCTTGAGCCAGGCGTTGGTGACGATGCCACCGGTGGTGTAGCCAGCTCGCTGCAGGTAGCGGGCCAGGGTGCGCGAGCCGGGCGCCAGGCCGGTCTGCAGGTTGCGCTCGCCGTCGTTGATGCCCGCGCCGTGGTTCTCGGGCTCCAGGCCGGTCAGGATGGTGCCGAAGGCGGGCAGGGTCCAGCCGGCGCCGGCCATGGCCTGGGTGTAGACGAAGCTCTTGTCGGCCAGGGCGTCGAGGTTGGGCGTGATGTCCAGGTCGTACCCGGTGGCGGCGAGCCGGTCGGCTCGCAGGGTGTCCACCACCACCAGCAGCACGGCCGGCTTGTCGGGAGACGGTGGCTTGGCCCGCGGGTAGGAGGGCTCGAAGAACGCGGGCAGCGGCGTGCGCAGGACCCAGACCGCCGCGGCCACCACGAGGGTGATCCGCAGGGGTCGCGGGTTGCCGGCCTCGACGATGCGGGCCACGGACAGGGTCACCACGACGCCGAGCACCAGGATGGCGGCGTCGACCCCCAGGGCCTTGGCGGAGAAGGCGCTGCCCAGGGCGTTGAGGTTCGCCACCAGCACCAGCACCGTGACCACCCAGGCGCCGGCCAGTCCCCCCCAGCGCAGCTGCTCCCGGTCCCGGGTCAGGTAGAGCGCGCCGACCATGGCGCCGCCGCAGACCAGCAGCCCGAGGCTGAAGCCCGGCCAGGCCGGCAGGGCCCGCTCCGACAGCTGGAAGGCCAGCCGGCCCCCCAGCAGGAACGACGCGGTGCCCGCCCAGATCCACCAGGCCAGGGCCACCTGTTGCGCACCGAGGGCGCCCATCGCGGCGCCGATGACGCCGGGGACCAGCATGTAGAGCGGCAGGAGCTGGAAGATCTCGCCGAGCCTGAGCGGCGGCTGGGCCAGGGCGAAGTTCACGAGCTCTTCGGCCCCGAAGAAGGCCACACCGGTGAGCAGGCCCAGGGCCAGTCCTCGCAGCAGCAGCTCTCGATCCATCCCGCAGCAGCCTTGGTCGCTCGGCCAGGATAGCCGGTGCTGCCCATGAGGATCCGCTACTTCGCCTACTTCTACCCGCCGTGCATCGGCGGGGGCGAGGTGATCCTGGCGAACCAGGCCCGGGTCCTGGCCCGCCGCGGACACGAGGTGCACGTGCACTGCACCGCCTACACGAACCTGGACCTGTCCGAGCAGACCACGGTGGGGTCCGCGGTCGAAGAAGGCGTGCAGGTCCACCGGCACCGGAGCGCGGTGCTGCCCTTCCCCAACCCCTTGGAGAAGGACGCCGTCACGCCGGGCATGTGGCGCGGCGCCTGGGCCCCCGCCGACCTGCACGTCTGCATGGGCTACCCGTCGCTGCACCTCGACGCCTGCAGCCTCACCCGCCGGGTGATCGGCACGCCGTTGGTGGTCCAGAACTACGTCACCGCCGAGTTCCTGGACGAGATCCTCGATGGTCGCGGCGGCCTCAACAAGCGCGTGCGCAGCCGGTTCTGGCACACCTGGGTCCGCCGCGAGCTCGCCGCCGCTGACCTGGTCCTGGCGGACTCGCCCCTCGCCGCCCGCGGGCTCACCGAGCGCCTGGGGCTGGGCAACGTCGCCTACCACATGGGCTCGGGGGTGGACCCGGCCGAATTCGAGGCCCTCACGCCCGCCCTGGTGGCGTCTGCCCGCCAGAAGCTGGGCATCGGCGGCGACCGGATCGTCTTGTCCCCTTCGCGCATCAGCCACCAGAAGGGCGCCGATCTGCTGGTCGAAGCGGCGGGCCCCTTGCTCGACGCGAACACCCGGCTGGTGTTCCTGGGCCCGGTCAACGAGCGGGACTTCCACCAGCGGGTGCTCGACCTGGCGGCGCCCTTCGGGGACCGGGTCGTGTTCGGGAGACTGGAGCGCCCGGAGTTCCTGGCCTGCATGGCCGACGCCGAGGTGGTCTGCCTGCCGAGCCGAGGGGAAGCGGGTGGCGGCGTGGTGCTGGAGGGCATGTGCGCGGGCCGCACCGTGATCGCCTCGGAGGGGGTCGAGGCCGCCCGCGAGGACTACCTGGAGCACGGCGTCAACGGCCTGATGTGCCCGGTCGAGGACGTGCCGGCCCTGCGGGAGTGCCTGCGGGTTGCGCTCTCCCAGGACTGCACCTCGATGCGCCGGGCGGCCCGCGATACCGTGCTCGCCCGCTACACCTGGGAGGCGAGCGTCGACCACCTCGTCGCGCTCTGGGAGCGGAGCACCGGAGTGCGCCTTGGCTGATCCCGTCCTCAGCGTCCTCATCCCCACCCTCAACCGGGGTCAGCTCTTCCACGACACCGTGCGTCAGGTGCTCGCGTCGGAGTTCCGGGACCTGGAGCTGATCGTCATCGACCAGTCCGACCCTGCGCAGCGGGCCGCCAACGAGGCGCTGGTCGCCGAGCTGGCCGACGACCGCCTCGTCTACCGGCACCTCGACGTGAAGGGCCTGCCCAACGCCCGCAACGAGGGCATGGCCATCGCCCGGGGCGCGGTCTGGCTGTTCCTGGACGACGACGTGATCCTGCTGGGCGACGTGCTCGGCGCCCACGTGCGGGCCTACGAAGACCCGGGAGTGGGCGGCGTCACGGGCCGCATCGTGGAGCGCACGGTCCGGCCGAACGTGCCGGACACCCGGAACGAGATCTCTGCGGGTGGGCGGGTGCTCACGAACCTGTGGGGCACCGAGCGGTGCGAGATCCAGACCCTGAAGGGCGCCAACATGTCCTACCGGGCCGACGCCTGCCGACAGGTGGGCGGCTTCGACCGCATGTACACCGGCACGGCCCTGCTCGAGGACACCGACTACAGCGAGCGGATCCGGGCGGCGGGCTGGACCCTGCTCTTCCTGCCCGAGGCCGAGCTGGTGCACCTCTCCGCCCTCCAGGGCGGTGTGCGGGTCGAGGACGCCCTGCGCACCGAGTACTGGCGCTTCCGCAACTGCACCTACTGGTCCCTGAAGCACCGGGGCACGCCCTCGCTCCCCCTGGTCGCGGCGACCTACGGGGGCATCGCCCTGAAGCGGGCCGTGGAGTGGCGGCGTCCCCAGGCCCTCGGCGAGCTCGCCCGGGCCTTCGGCGACGGCATCAAGGCCTGGCGCGAGGGGCCGGATCAGGGGATCCCGGACCGGGGCTGAGTCGCTCCCCGGCGCGGGCTGTTGCCAGACCGACGCCCAGCAGCACCAGGCCGCCTCCCGCGACCTCGAGGGCGGTCGGGATCTCGGCGAAGAGCGCGACCGCCAGCAGCGCGGCGCCGACCGGCTCCAGCAGGATGAACAGCGACGCGACCGACGCCTTGACGTAGCGCACCGAGTACATGAAGCCGTTGTGGCCCAGCAGCTGAGGACCCACGGTCAGGCCGAGGAGCGCCAGCCAGGCGCCGCCGCCATAGCCCCAGAGGGGTGCGTCGAGCAGCAGGGCCAGGGGCAGCAGGACCGCCGCTGCGCTGCAGGAGACCCCGCAGGCGTAGGGCGCGATGCCCACCCGCTGCCGGACTCGCCGCCCGACCAGCAGGTACAGCGAGCCGAAGACGCCCCCCAGCAGGGCGAGGCCGTCCCCGAGCAGCGTGGCGCTCCCGCCCTCGCCGCCCCCCGCGAGCAGGAGCACCCCGGGCACCGCGACCCCCAGGC
>CAYFPX010000016.1:31927-44224 GCA_964344945.1 uncultured Enterobacterales bacterium | reverse complement strand
CCCGCCAGCCGAGCCACTCCACGAGCGCTGTCCACACCGGGTTGAGGGTGACGAGCAGGGTGCTCCGCATGACGGTGGTGTGGGACAGGCTCGCGAACCAGGACCAGAAGTGCAGGGCCAACAAGGCACCGGCGAGGGCGGTCAGCGCGGCGTCGCGCCGGGCCATCGGGCGCAGGGTGGGCAGCAGGATCAGCCCGACCCCGAGGGTGCGCCAGAGGCCGATGGCCACCGGGTGCACGCCGTCGGCCAGGCGGACCAGGGGCGCGGCCGCGCTCACCGCCAGCACGGCCACCGCCATCACGCCGAGCACGTGCAGCGGCACCCTGGGGGCGTCGTCGGTCACGGGCGCTCGAGCACGCACAGCACCTCGGCGTGGGGGGTCTGGGGGAACATGTCCAGGACCTCCAGCCGGGTGATGCGGTAGCCCGTGGCCCTCAGCGGGCGCAGGTCCCGGGCCAGGGCCTGGGCGTTGCAGCTCACGTAGACGACCCCCCGGGGACGGGCCGGGGCCAGCTCGGCGAGGACCCCTGGCGCCCCGGCCCGCGGCGGGTCCAGCAGCAAGACGTCGAAGGGGTGCTGGCCGAGCTGGACCCGGTTCGCGTCGCCCTTGACCAGGGTCGGGGCGAGCCCCGCAGCCTCGGCCGCCCGCTGGGCATCGGAGACGGCCCCGGGGTGGGACTCGACCGCCGTGAGGCGCACCCCGGCCGCGGCCAGGGGCAGTCCCAGGTTGCCCGCGCCGCTGTAGAGCTCCAGCAGGGCCTCGGGCGCCAGGGCCAGGACCGCCTGCCTCACCCGCTCCACCAGCCGCTCGTTCACCTCCAGGTTCACCTGGAAGAACGTGCGCGGCCCGAAGGCCAGGTCCACGCCCGAGACCCGCAGCCGGGTCCGCACGTCGCCGCGGATGCGCTGGTTGCCGCGTGCGACGCCGACCCACGGGCCCTCCAGGGCCTCCAGGGCCGCCCGCTGGCCGCCGTCGAAGGCCAGCACCACGTGCTCTCCGTCGCTGCGCAGCGCCACGCTGCGCGCACCCTGGACCGGGGGCAGCGCCGCCAGTGCCCGTGCGAGCTCGGGGCGCGCGATGGCGCAGTCGTCCACCGCCACCGGCTCGTGGCTTCGTGGCGGGGAGTAGGACCAGGCGCCGCCGGGCCCCGGTCGGAGGGTGATGCGGGCGCGGTAGCCGAAGGCCCGAGGCGACGGGTGCACGGTGTCCGGGGCCCGGCCCAGGGCCCGGGTCACGCGCTCCACCTTGGCTGCGAGCTGCTCCTCCGCCGAGCGCGGCATCCAGGCGCAGCCGCCGCAGCGGTCCTGGACGGGGCAGGGGAGGGGTCCGGCCATGGCTGGGATCGCCCGGGTTAGCCTGGAGCGGTCCCGGAGGACCCGTTGCACGACGCCGCTTCCTATCCCGTCCAGGTCCACCTGCGCGTCCGCGAGCGGGACCTGAGTCGCCTGGGCATCGTCGACGAGTCGGTCTTCCTGACCTACTTCCAGGAAGCTCGTCGGGCCTACGTGGGCGCCCTCAATGCCCTGGAGGACGACTTCCGCTTTCGGGTCTTCGACGCCCGGGTCAAGCTGATGCAGGTGGTCACCTTCGACGACGAGCTGGCGATCCGCGTGCGCTGCGACGAGCTCACCAGCAAGTCCTTCCGGCTGCACTACCTGGTGTGGGACCGCATCTCCCGGGAGCCGGTGGCCGAGGGCAGCTCGATCCTCATCCTGCTCGACGACGACGGCGAGGACAGCACCCTCCCCCGGATCTTCCGCGAGCGGGTCGAGGCGCTGGAAGGCCGGTCCTTCCCCGAGCCGAGTTGACCGGCGACGGCCGCTACCTGGACGAGGCCCTCGAGGACCGGGACGCCGGCCCCGCTCGGCGGCTGCGCAGGCGCCTCGAGCGCCTCTGGCGCCTGGTGCGGAACCCTCAGCAGTGGTCGGCCGACCGCTATCGCAGGTCCGACATGGCCCTGTTCGCCGCGGCGCTGCGCGGAGGCCTCCGCGAGCGCCCCTTCGAGGCCGACCGGCCGGTGGCCGACCCGGAGGCGCCGGAGTAGCTGACGCCCATGATCAGCTTCCGCAAGGCCCACGGCCTCCAGGTTGTCGCCCGCCAGGAGGGCGCCATCATCGGCCGCTTCGACGACTTCCAGTTCGACCTGGAGTCTCGGGCGATCTACGGCTACCGCATCAAGGGCACCGGCATGTTCGCCAAGGCCGGCGGCGTGGCGGCCACGGCCCTGGACCAGATCGGCCGCGACGTCGCCTTCATCGGCGCAGAGGACGCGGTGGAGTGGTCCGGCGCAGGCCGGAACGTCGAGGACGGCCGGGCGTGGGCCAGCCAGTACCGCGGCACCCGGGTCATGAGCCGCAACGGTGTGTCCCTCGGCACGGTGGAAGACTTCGTCTTCGACCCGGGGGCCGACACCGTGCTCGGACTGGTGCTCGACGGAGAGCGCCTGGTGGAGCTGAGAGCGGCTGTCGCCACAGGGCCCGCGGCGGTCATCATCGAAGACGCCAGCCTGCTGCAGAACCTGCCCGCCGAGGAGCGCAGCAGCTCCGGCGAGGCGGACTGGCGCAAGTGGTTCCGATTCGGGCGGGGGGAGGACGACGAGTAGGGGGGCTCAGGCCTCTTGATCGGCGCTAGCCCGCATCGGTCACGAGAATCCGTAGCGAGGCCGTGGAGCCAGAGGTGCTGGTGGTCCGCTCGCAGGCGAGCCGAGTGAAGGTGTGCCGGGTGCACATCGAGCGAGGTGAGCGAGAACGGGCCGCCAGCGCCCTGGATCCGCGGCCGCAGTAGGATTCTCGTGACCGATGCGGGCTAGCTTCGGGGTCCGCTCACCGGGCACTCATCGCCCGGGTCACGTGAGTTGAACGGCCCCGGGCGATCAGTCCAGCTCGATCACCACCCTGCAGACCCCGCAGTCCACACACCCCGCCCCGAGCACGCCCTCGTCGTAGAAGCCGTCGTCCCAGCGCTCGACCATCAGCAGCACCGCCCGACGACCGCCGCAGGGGCAGAGCGACAGGGTCAGGTCCAGTGGCTCGTCCCTGGCACGGCCGCCGCGGAGCTTGCTCGTCAGGACCGCTCGGACCTTGCACTTCGCACAGCTGCCCCAGACCCGGCCCCGGAAGTCCCCGGGCTCTGCCTGGGGGTGGGTCTCGACCGCCACCTCGAGCACCGTGTGGCCGCAGCCTCCGCAGACCAGCGGCCAGGTGCGGTGACTGCAGTCCGGGTACTTCTCAGCGGCCAGCCGCGCCTCGCCGAAGGCGCGGAGCGCCGAGCGCAGGCGCGACGCCAGGCTCAGTAGGTCGGCAGGGTCGGGTCGATCTCCTCGGCCCACGCCGTGATGCCCCCCTCCAGGTTGAAGAGCCGGTCGAAGCCCACCTCCGCCAGCGCTGCGGCGGCCTTCGCGCTGCGCACGCCGCCCTTGCAGTGGAGCAGGATGTCACGATCCCGCGGGAGCTCGCCGGCGAGGGTCGCCACCGACTCGTGGGGCGCCAGGCGATCCGCCCAGTCCAAGCGCACGATCTCGGCCTCGTGGGCCTTGCGCACGTCGAGCACGTACGGCTTCCAGCCCTCGGCCCGGCGTGCCGCGACCTGCTGGACCGTCAGGCGCTCGAAGGGCTCCGAGACTGGGGTCTCCGGCGCGCTGGGCACGCCGCAGAACTGCTGGTAGTCGATGAGCTCCGTGATGGGCTTGGCCGCGGGGTCCTTGCGGAGCTTGAGGGTCCGGAAGGTCATGTTCAGGGCGTCGTAGAGCAGCAGTCGGCCGGAGAGGGTGTCGCCCTGGCCCAGCAGGATCTTCAGGGTCTCGGTGGCCTGGATGCAGCCGATGACCCCCGGCAGGATGCCCAGCACGCCGCCTTCGGCGCAGCTCGGCACCAGCCCCGGCGGCGGGGGCTCCGGGTACAGGTCCCGGTACTGGGGCCCGCCCTGGTGGTTGAACACCGACGCCTGGCCCTCGAACTTGAAGATCGAGCCGTAGACGTTGGGCTTGCCGAGCATCACGCAGGCGTCGTTGACCAGGTACCGGGTCGGGAAGTTGTCGGTCCCGTCGACCACCACGTCGTAGGGGGCGAGGATCGCCAGGGCGTTGTCCGAGGTCAGCGCCTCCTCGAACACGTCGACCCGGACGTGGGGGTTGAGGTCGTGGATGCGCTCACGCGCGGAGATCACCTTGCGCACGCCCACGCTCGAGGTGCCGTGGAGGATCTGGCGCTGCAGGTTCGACTCGTCGACCACGTCGAAGTCCACGATGCCGATGCGACCCACGCCGGCCGCGGCCAGGTACATCAGCAGCGGCGAGCCGAGGCCACCGGTGCCCACGCAGAGCACGGAGCCGGCCTTGAGCCTGCGCTGACCCGCCATGCCCACCTCGTCGAGGATGAGGTGGCGGGAGTACCGGGCGATCTCGGCGTTGTTCAGCTCGGGCAGGTCGCTCACCGGGCACCTCCGGCGATGCTGGGCACGATGGTCAGCTCCGCACCGGGGGCCACCGGGGTGTCCTCGCCGTCGAGGAAGCGGATGTCTTCGTCGCCCACATAGACGTTGACGAAGCTGCGCAGGGCGCCGTCGGGGGTCCGGAGGTGCTGGGCCAGCACGGGGTAGCGGGCGGTCAGCGCGCCCAGGGCTTCGGCGACGGTGGCGCCGTCGACTTCGACGCTGGCCTGCTTGTCGGTGCAGGCCCGCAAGGGGGTCGGGATGCGAACGGTCACGGCCATGGCTCACTCCTGCCAGACGTGGTCCTCGGAGAGGTAGCGCTCTCCGGAGTCGGGAAAGACGGTGACGACGACACCGGCACGGAGCCGGCGCGCGACGGTCAGGGCAGCCCAGCAGGCCGCGCCGGAGGACACCCCGGCCAGCAGGCCCTCTTCCCGGGCCAGGCGGCGGACGAGCGCCAGGCTCTCCTCGGTGGGGGCGCCGAGCTGCTCGTCGGCGAGGGTGTCGTCGTAGATCGCGGGCACGATGGCGCTCTCCATGTGCTTGAGGCCCTCGAGCCCGTGGAAGGGCGAGTCGGGCTCCACGGAGACGCAGTGGATGCCGGGGTCCTGGGCCTTCAGGAAGCGGCTGGTGCCGGTGAAGGTGCCGGAGGTGCCCAGGGTGCTGACGAAGTGGGTCACGCGGCCTTCGGTGTCTCGCCAGATCTCGGGGCCGGTGCCGGTGAAGTGGGCTCGCCAGTTGGCGTCGTTGCCGTACTGGTCCGCGTAGAAGAGCGAGTCGTCCTCGGCGGCCAGGCGCCGGGCCTCGACGATGGCGCCGTCCGAGCCCTCCAGCGGGTCCGTCAACACCAGGTCGACCCCGTAGGCCCGCAGCACCCGCTTGCGCTCGGCGTTGGCGTTGGCGGGCAGGCAGAGCTTCACCCGGTAGCCCCGAGCCGCCGCGACCATGGCGTAGGCGATGCCGGTGTTGCCGCTCGAGGCGTCCAGCAGGGTCATGCCCGGCCGCAGCTCCCCTGCGGCCTCCGCGGCCTGGACGATGGACCAGGCCGCGCGGTCCTTCACCGAGCCACCCGGGTTGAGCCACTCCAGCTTGGCCCACACCTCGACAGACGACCGCAGGTCCTGGGTGAGCTTGCGGAGTTGGACGAGGGGGAGTTGCCGATGCGGCTCAACAACACCGAGCGTGCTCCTCTTCGATGGCCTTCCACAGTTCATCGGGCCCGGCCAGGCCGCCGCGGCCCACGTCGCCGCAAGCCAGCTCCTTGTCCACCGGCTCGACGATCCGGTAGCGCTCGATGGCCTGGAGCCAGCCCAGGTTGCGCTGGACCACCGGGTGAAACCACATCTCGGTGTTCATGGCGGGGCCGAGCACCACCGGCACCCCTCGGGGCAGGGCCATCAGGACCGTGCTCAGAGCGTCGTCGGCCAGGCCGCAGGCCAGCTTGCCGAGGGTGTTGGCGGTCAGCGGCGCCACCGCGGCCACGGTCGGCCACTTGGCCCAGGCGATGTGATCGATGGTGCCGGTCTCGCCTCCCTGGAACGTGTCGCGCATGACCGGGTGCCCGGTGAGGGTCTCGAAGGTCAGCGGACCGACGAAGCGCGACGCGTTGCGGGTCATCACCACCCGGACCTCGGTGCCGCTCTTGACCGCCAGGCGCACGAGCTCACAGGCCTTGTAGACCGCGATGCCGCCGGTGACGCCGAGCAGGAGCCTCACTGGTCCTCTCCGATCAGCGGCGTGTGCTCGTCGCGGGAGGTGCGCAGGAAGCCCCGGTAGAGCTTGGCGGCCTCGGAGTTGTCGAAGATCGCGTAGTGGTCGTTGTCCGGGTACTGGCCCAGCCCGGCGGTGATGGGCGTGCCGTCGTAGGCGGTGGCGGTGGCGCCGGTGGGCAGGGTGGGGTGCTCCGACAGCTCCAGGCGGTGGGCGTCGTCGAGCTGGGACACCGGGTCCAGGATCGGCACCCCGCCTGCGGCGGCCATCGCCTCGGTGGTCATCGGGGGGGTGTGCTCGTCGAGCAGGCCCTCGGTCATCAGGACATGGACCGGGCCCTCGCTCCAGCGGTGGTCGAGCTGGAACCAGTAGGGCGCGTAGTTCAGGGGGTCGGTGACCTCGCTCAGGGTCTGGATCACCCCCGTGACGGGGTGGAGCACGTCGAGCTCTTCGTCGCCGTGCAGGGACAGGGCGCCGCGCAGGAGCTCCTCGATGTCCAGTCCGCCCTGCTTGCGGTGGACCAGGGTGTAGGACAGGCCGCCGCCCGCCCCGGACAGCGCTGCGGCCTCGACCAGGCCGCCCAGGTAGGGCAGGGCCAGGGCCCCGGTGATGCCGCCCTGGGAGTGACCCAGGAACCAGACCCGCTCTGGATCCAGGGCGACGGTCAGGCCGTCGGCGTCGAAGGTGTGGGCCCGCCCCTTCAGTGCGTGGGCCTGGTAGACGATGTCCAGCGCCCCCTGGCGGAAGTTGTGCAGGGCGGCGTCGGGGTTGGTGTAGTTGAAGGTGTGCAGGTCGGGCTCGGTGTCCGACGTGGCGCGGTCGCCGTGCAGGGGCTGGGCGATGCCGAGGGTGGCGAAGCCCGCCTTGGCCAGCATGCTCGCTGGCTCGAGACCGGAGCCGCTGTCGCAGCAGGTCTGGTGGGTGCCCCCGGTGCCGTGGCTGTAGATGACCAGGGGCCAGCCCTCGGCGGGCATCTCGCCGCTGGACGGCCAGGCGAGGGTGAACCAGACGTCCTCCCACTCGTAGACCAGGGGGCGGCCTTCGTCGTCGCGGGCGAAGGCGCCGCCCTCGGACCAGTAGGGGCGCTCGCCGTGCTGCCACAGGGGCACGCTCAGCCGGCCCTCCCAGGCCTCGTAGAACTGGTTGTCCTCGAAGGGGCCGGTCAGCACCTGGTCCCAGGTGGGCACCGGCAGGCCGTTGCGCACCCACCAGGCCCACTCGCCCAGCTCGTCGACCGGGTCCTGGGTCCGGAAGGTGGTGGCCACCGCCACGTCGCCGATGGAGACTCCCAGCGCCAGCAGCTCGGCGTGGACCGGGGCCCAGGTGTCGTGGTCCGGGTGGTCGCTCTGCCAGACGGCCCCGAAGTCCGGGTGGGGGTCGGCCACCGCGGTGGTGACCACCGCGGCATAGGTGGTGGCGGGTCGCAGGGGGGTCCCGTGCAGGGGGGCCAGGGTCAGCAGGTTCGCCGGTTGGTAGGCGGTCTCGGTCTCCTGGAAGTCCCAGATGAGCGGGACCCGGCGGCCGCGCTCGGGCGAGAGGGGGTCGACGTCGAGCAGGAACAGGGGTGCCTCGGCGGAGACCGAGGCGTCGATGTCTCCGAGGCCGGCGAGATCGAGCGGCTGCTCGAAGCGGAAGGTGATGGTCGGGTTGGTGCCGCTGCCGTCCAGGGTGCCGGCGAGGGCGAGGTAGTCGGCCAGCAGCGGGTTGTCCCCGGGGTTCGGGAACCCGGTCAGATCGGTGCCCCCGCTCTCGGTGGTGCGGTCCAGGCGGGGCAGCGGGGTGTCCCAGAAGCCGCCGTCGGGGTCCAGCACCGGGAGCGGGAGGGCGCTCTCGCAGGCCGCGAGCCACGCCAGGGGCACGATCAGGGTCACAGGAGCAGGCTATCCGGGCGGTGAGGACCTTGACAGTGCGATGACCGGGTGAGGCGCTAAGCTGGCCCCAGCGCACCGGAGTCCCCATGCACCGCTCCCTCCCCGCCCTGTTCGTGATCGGCGGCCTGCTGGCGGCAGGCTGCAACACCGGCAAGATCACCCTCGGTGCCGGCCCCGAGCCCGACGCCCGCCTGGTCGCCGACGTCTTCACCTGGAAGTGCGCCGACTTCGACTCCTCCGGCAAGGTGGAGAGCGAGTGGCTGGGCGTGCTCGCGTTCGAGGTCGCCCTCCAGTACGCCCCCGACGGCCTCGAGGAGGACGCCTTCCCCAGTCCCGGCGACTGCGCCTCCGACGTGGTGCTCTTCCCCCGGGACGCGGGGGACGCCGGCTCCTCCATCCCGGACATCGACGACGAGCCGGACTGGACCGGCGCCACCGGGAGCGGTGAGCTCGCCGACGAAGGCCACGGCTTCTACATCGACGAGGTCACCGAGGACTACCTGGGCTGCGCCGTCGCCGAGGAGGCCCTGTCCGAGGGCGTGACCCTCTCCGACGCGGGCGCCCTCGACGGGGCGACCACCCCGAGCGCCGGCGAGCTCACGGATGTCACCTTCGATCCCGATGCCTCGGAGGGCATCGAGTTCGGCGACGAGATCGAGATCGAGTGGGACGTGTCCGGCTGGGACACCACCTGGGTCCAGATCCGCCAGGAGCGAGACGGCGAGGCCTGGGTCAGCGTCACCTGCAACACCACCGGCGAGAGCGAGTTCACCGTCGACGACGCGGTGTGGGACCTGCTGAACGCGGACTTCAACTCCGACGTGATCAACCTGTACGTCGGCTTCCAGAACGGCGACGAGCAGGTCACGGACTCGGACCAGAAGGTCTACACCTACTCCCGCGCGATCCACGTGGCGGTCGTTCAGGAGGACTGACCGACTCTCCACAGCCCACCGGTTGACTTGCCGGGGCCCCGATGTCAGCATCGCCGCCGCCCGTGCCAACGACTGGTCGCGGCTCCCTGGACAGATGGATCCCAAGACCGTCCTCGTCGTGCACCCGAACCCGGCCACCCACCGCAAGGTGGACGAGGCGCTGGGGCAGACCGGCTTCCCGGTGCTGCACGCCCGCGGCTCCGAGGGCCTCGACGAAGTGCTCGACGGGCAGTCCGTCGACGTCGTGCTCAGCGCGATCACCCTGGACAGCACCAACGGCTACGACCTGGGGCGCACCTTGCGGGACCGCTTCCCGGCCGCCCTGATCTTCCTGCTCGCAGGGGGCTTCGAGGTCTACAACGTGGGCCGCGCCGAGGCCTGCGGCGTCGACGGACGCATCGGCGTGCCCTTCACGCCCATCGGGCTGCGGGCGGTGCTCGAGGACAAGCTCGGGGTGCTGCCGCGCCTCCCGGAGCTGCCGCGCGAGGGTCGCGGAGACGTGCCCGTGTACGAAGGCGCCATCCTGGTCGAGGACGCGGCGGCTGCGGCTGCGGCGCCCGCCAGCGTGCCCGTCTCGGCCGCCCGCCCGGGGCCCCCGGCCACCGAGGAGCGGCTCGCGAGCTTCCTGCCCCGGGATCACCGACCGGCCAAGCTGGTCGCCGTGGACCCCACCGTGGTGGGCCCCGCCCTGGAGAAGGCCGTGCTGGAGGTGTTGCCGGAGGTCGTCGAGGGAGCCCTGCGCACCGCGCTGGCTTCCTCCCCCGACTTCCGGCAGGTGGTCGCCGACGCCGTGCGCGAGGTCGTCGCCGAGCGGCTGCCGGAGATCGCCGAGCAGGTGTCGCGGCAGAGCTGACGCTCCGAGCTGTCAGCTCTCAGCGGTCAGCTCCCACGTTAGAACCCGCCCTCCAACTTCCAGGCCGAGCCATGTCTGCCTCTGAGCTGCCCCGCACCTTCGATGCCGCCGAAGCCGAGAAGAAGTACTACCCCTGGTGGGAGGAGAGCGGCTTCTTCGTCGGCGACCCCGACGCCCCGGGCGAGCCCTACTGCATCGTCATTCCGCCGCCGAACGTGACGGGGTCGCTGCACATGGGCCACGCCATGGACAACACGCTCCAGGACATCCTGATCCGCTACAAGCGCATGGACGGGTTCAACACGGTCTGGATCCCGGGCACCGATCACGCGGGCATCGCCACCGAGATGATGGTGACCCGCAAGCTCAAGGCCGAAGGCGTCGAGCGCCTGGCGCTCGGCCGCGAGGCCTTCTTGGAGAAGGTCTGGGAGTGGAAGGCCGAGTACGGCAACACCATCACCACCCAGCTTCGCCGCCTCGGCGTGTCCTGCGACTGGACCCGCGAGCGCTTCACCATGGACGAGGGCTTGAGTCGGGCGGTGCGCCAGGTGTTCGTGAACCTCTACGACCAGGGGCTGATCTACAAGGGCGAGCGCCTGATCAACTGGGACCCGGTGGGCTGCACCGTGCTCAGTGACCTCGAGGTGGAGTACGACGAGGCCCACCAGTCCGAACTCTGGTCCTTCGCCTACCCCCTGACCGACGGCTCCGGTGCGATCGTGGTGGCCACCACCCGGCCAGAGACCATGCTCGGCGACACCGCCATCGCGGTGAACCCGCACGACGAGCGCTACCAGCACCTCATCGGCAAGACCGTGAGGCACCCGATCCTGGACCGGGAGATCCCGATCATCGGCGACAGCATCCTGGTCGACATGGCGTTTGGGACCGGCGCGGTCAAGGTGACCCCTGCCCACGACCCCAACGACTACGAGGTCGGCCTGCGCCATGACCTGCCGTTCATCACCATCTTCGACGAGACGGCGACGGTGAACGAGCAGGGGGGACCCTATGCGGGCCAGGACCGCTTCGAGGCCCGAGAGAACATCAAGGCGAAGCTCGCCGAGCTGGGTCTGGACCGCGGCACGAAGGCCCACACCATGCGCGTCGGCCGCTCCCAGCGCTCCGGTGCCATCGTGGAGCCGATGATCTCCAAGCAGTGGTTCGTGCGCATGAAGCCCCTGGCGGGTCCGGCGCTGGCCGCGGTGGAGCACGGCCACACGAGCTTCGTGCCCAGGCAGTGGGAGAACACCTACTTCACCTGGATGCGCAACATCCGGGACTGGTGCATCAGCCGCCAGCTCTGGTGGGGCCACCGGATCCCGGCCTGGGAGTGTGCGGACTGCGGCCAGCACACCGTGGCGACCCAGGACCCGACCGAGTGCGCCCACTGCGGCAGTGGGGCCATCACCCAGGACTCCGACGCCCTGGACACCTGGTTCTCCAGCGCACTGTGGCCCTTCAGCGTGTTCGGCTGGCCCGACAGGACCCCCGAGCTCGACACCTGGTACCCGGGCGCGGTGCCGGTCACCGGCTTCGACATCATCTTCTTCTGGGTGGCCCGGATGATCTTCAGCGGCGTGCACCACATGGGTGCGCCGCCGTTCAAGGACGTCTGCATCCACGGGCTGTTGCGCGACGAGCACGGCCAGAAGATGTCCAAGACCAAGGGCAACGTGATCGACCCGCTGGAGGCCATCGAGGAGCACGGCTGCGACGCCTTCCGCTTCACCCTGGCCCAGGCCACGGTCCAGGCGCGGGACCCGCACTGGAATCCGCGCCTGCCCGACGCCAGCGCCCGGTTCGTGAACAAGATCTGGCAGGCCTTCCGCTTCGCCAGCCTCAACCTCGAGGATCACGACCCCACCGCTCAGGCCGCTCCGTCGGCCTACGACCGCTGGATCCTGGCCCGGACCGGCGCCGCGGTGAGCCGGGTGCGCGACGCCATCGACGGCTACCGCTTCAACGAGGCCGCCACCGAGATCCATGCGTTCATCTGGGGCGAGTTCTGCGACTGGTACCTGGAGCTGTCGAAGCCGGCGATGAAGGCCGGAGGGCCCGCCCGGGCCGCCGCCCAGCAGACCCTGGTGACCGTGCTCGCGGCCATCGCGCGGCTGATCCACCCGATCATGCCCTTCCTCAGCGAAGAGCTCTGGCAGCGCCTGCCCGCAGGGGTGCGCGGGGGCGTGGAGACCGTCATGAAGGCCCCGTACCCGAGGGCGACGGACTTCCCCGAGGACCCGGCGATCCTGGCCGAGGTGGCGTTTCTCCAGCAGGCCATCATCGGCCTGCGCAAGCTCAAGAGCGACATGGCGCTGTCCCCCAAGACCGAGCTCGCGCTGCAGGTCCGGGGGGAGCAGACCGACACGCTGAAGGCCCACCTGGGCGGGCTGGGGCACATGGCCCGGGTGGTCTCGGTGATCCCGTCCGACGAGCGCCCGGCGGAGTCCGCCACGGTGCCGGTGCCGGGGGCGGAGATCTTCGTCCCACTCGCCGGGC
>CAYFPX010000016.1:30234-31842 GCA_964344945.1 uncultured Enterobacterales bacterium | reverse complement strand
TCGATCGGGCGCCGCCCCACGTGGTCCAGAAGTTCCGGGACAAGCAGTCCACCGCCACCGCGCGGCGGGAGCAGCTGGTGGCCGCCCGGGCCGCGCTCTCGTGACCCTGCCGGAGCTGGTGCGGCTGGCCCTCGACGAAGACCTCGGGCCCGGGGACCTGACCACCACCGCGACCATCGCCCCGGGCACCCGGGGGGTCGCTCGGATCCGCGCCAAGCAGGACCTGGTGCTCAGCGGCACCGAGCCCGCCCGCGAGGCCTTCCGCCAGCGAGGCGTGCGCTGGAGCCCGCTGCTCGACGACGGCGAGGAGGTCGGTGCGGGGGACAGCATCGTGCGCCTCGAGGGCCCGTTGCGGGGGCTGCTCGAGGCCGAGCGGCTGGCGCTGAACTTCCTGATGCGCCTCAGCGGCATCGCCACCCACACGCGCACCGTGGTGGCCGGCGCCGGGAGCCTCCGGATCGTCGACACCCGCAAGACCACGCCGCTGCTGCGCGAGCTGGAGAAAGCCGCCGTGCGACACGGTGGCGGGCACAACCACCGGTTCGGTCTCTTCGACGGCGTGCTCATCAAGGACAACCACATCGTCGGCGCCGGTGGGGTGGCCGAGGCCGTGCGGGCTGCCCGCAGCCACGCGCACCACCTGCTGCGCATCCAGATCGAAGTCGAGACCCTGACCCAGCTCGAAGAGGCCATCGCGGCCGGCGCTGACGCGGTCCTCCTCGACAACATGACCGACGACGAGCTGCGGGCGGCGGTGCGGCTCGCCGACGGCCGAGTCATCACCGAGGCCTCGGGGAACATGGACGGCGAGCGCGTCGCACGGCTGGCGGACAGCGGGCTGGACCAGGTCTCGATGGGGGGCCTGATCCACCAGGCCACCTGGGCCGACCTGTCCCTGAGGGTCGACGAAGCGCGGTGACGACGCGGCTCCAGGTCCTGGAGCGGCTCGCCGAGGGGCCGTGCTCGGGCCAGGAGCTGGCGGCCGCCCTCGGTGTCTCCCGCACGGCGGTCTGGAAGGCCATCGGGGGCCTGCGGGGGGAAGGGGTCGCCATCGCCGCCGAGCCCGGTCGCGGCTACGCCCTGAGCGACCCCGCTGGCTTCGGCCCAGCGACCCTCAGCTGGCGCTGCGGCCGCGAGGTGGACCACCGGGAGGCCTGTGGGTCCACCAACGCCGAGGCCTTCCAGCGGGGCCTCGAAGCGGCGCCCGGCGGCACGGTGGTCGTCACCGACCGGCAGACCGCCGGCCGAGGGCGCCTGGGGCGGAGCTGGCAGAGTCCTGTCGGTCAGAACCTCACCTTCTCGCTGCTCCTGCGGCCGCCGCTGCCCCCGCGAGACGCCCCGCTGGTCTGCCTCGCCGCCGCCGTCGCCATCGCCGAGGTCCTGGACGCCCGCATCAAGTGGCCCAACGACGTGCTCGACGACCAGGGTCGCAAGCTCGCGGGCATCCTGGCCGAGGTGCACGCGGACATGGACCGGCTGCACTTCCTGGTGCTCGGGGTCGGCGTGAACGTCAACCAGGAGGTCTTCCCGCCCGAGCTCCCCGACGCGGCGAGCGTGTGCTGGCGGGACGGCCCCCAGGATCGCGCCGCCCTGCTCGGCCGGCTCGTC
>CAYFPX010000016.1:26849-30162 GCA_964344945.1 uncultured Enterobacterales bacterium | reverse complement strand
AGGTCGCCGGGTCCGGGTCGACGAGGCCGGGCTGGAGGGCGAGGCGGTGGACGTCCGCGACGACGGCGCCCTCCTGGTCTCGACCGCCGAGGGGCTGCGCCCGGTGTTGGCGGGAGACGTGACCCTGGTCAGCGGCTTGCCGGTGTAGGCTCTGCGGGTGTGGTGGGCGCTCGCAGCGACGCTCGGCTGCTCCGAGCAGCCCGTGGCCCCGGCGGTCGACCGGGAGGCCGAGGCGACGCTGTTCCGGGTGAAGGTCTGGGCCGGAGACGGCGTCGCGGTCGAGCCCTGGCGGGAGACCGCCTTCGAGGGGCTGCGCTTCTACCGCCTGAGCAACGGTCACCGGTCCTGGGGGGCACTCGTCGCGGGGGAGCAGCCGGTGCCTCTGGACGGGGTCGCGGCCTTTCGGGCCACCCTGGGCTTCATCGATCTGGACCTGGTGGACGACGGCCTGCTGGCGGGCCTCGCCATGCTGCTCCTGGAGCCCGGGAACCGGGTCGCGGGGGGCGTGCCCTGGACCGGCCAGGAGGCGGGCGACACGCGCGTGCCGCGGCAGCAGGCGATCGCCCAGCCCCCGGCCCGGATCGACGAGAAGCTCACCTACTGGCACTGGCACGAGAGCGGCGAGGAGCTGGTGCGCTGCCGGGTGATGCTGGACAGCCTCTACGTGGCCTGCGAGGCCGGCAGCAGCCTGGTCGACGAAGCCGAGAACAGCGAAGACGTGGTGGCACGGGCCCGCAGGGAGCTCGCCACCGACGACCCGGGGGCCCGGGTGGCGGGTGTGCACCGGCTGACCCGGGCGGACTCGACCCTCGCCGGTGGCCTGTTGATGGAGGTGGTGCGCCTCGACACCAGCGCCGTGGTGAGGGAGGCCGCGGTGGCTGCCCTGGGCCACCTCCAGCCCGCGGGCGGGGGGGAGGTGCTGATGGGGGTGCTGCTGAACGACAGCTCGGCCGCGGTGCGTCAGCAGGCGGCCGTCGTCCTGCCGGCGTTCGACTCGGAAGGGCTGGAGCTCCAGCTGCAGGTCGCGGCCAAGGGAGATCCCGACCCCGAGGTCCGCATGGCCGCCGCGGCCGCGCTGCGGAAGCTCCAGCGCGGCGGGGGCTGAGCGCGGCTCGCGCTACTTCGCCGCTTCTTCGAGGGCGTGCAGGCTGGCCTGGTGCCGAGCCAGGTCTTCGACGAGGGTCCGACGGATGCGACCGAGCACATAGAGCAGGCCCCCCATGAGGGAGACGGTGACGGTGACGATGGCCAGGGCAGGGAAGGTCATGGGGGCTCCACGGTCGGTCCGGTGTCGTGGCGCTACCTTAGGGACCCGAGCGGTCGCCGTCTCCTCGCCCGAGGGGCGTTTTGCCAGCCGTAACAGCCCGTTACTTCGTCGCGTCCAGCTGTCGCCGGAGACGGGCGGGGGGGCTCACCGGGAGGCCACAGGTCCGCCCGGGGGACGCCAGCGGCTCGCTCACTCCGCGCAGCGGGAGGTGGGCAGCTCCCAGGACTCGCCCTGCTCGACCCACCACGAGTCGGACTGGGAGTAGAGGCCGGCGTAGGGATCGACCCGGTGGTTGTCGTGCTCCACCTCGAAGTGCAGGTGGGGCTGGCTGCTGTTGCCGCTGCTGCCGACCAGGCCCAGGGTGTCGCCGCAGGCGACTTCGTCGCCGACCGCGACGGCGACCGAGTCCTTCATCAGGTGCCAGTAGAGGCTGTAGACGGGCCCGTGGGCAGTGTCGTGCTCCAGCACGACATAGTTCGCCAGGCCATCGTGTCCGTCGCAGCTGGACTCGAAGGTGTTGACGTCGCCGTGGCAGCGGTCGTAGTGGCCGTCGTCGGTGGCGACCACCACGCCCTCGGCCCCGGCCACGATGTGGGCCGAGCCGTTGTCCATCTGGTCCCAGTCGCCCTCGAGCAGGAAGTCCGAGCCGTTGTGCTCGTCGTAGCAGCCGGGGAACGACTCCCCCAGGTAGTTGGTGCAGATGGCCCTCTCGACCCCCTCGTACTCGGCGGGGTCATGGTCCACGCCGATGGGGGTGTCGAACAGGTCCCGCTCCAGCAACGGGAACCGGAACTGCACGGGGGGCCAGGTCGCCCCAGGGTCGTCGGAGTCCGGGTCCTGGCAGCCGGTGGCCAGGGCTGCGGTCAGCCCCAGCGCGATGAGACGGTGGTGCGCCATCGCGGCGAACATAGCCGCCGCAGGCTCAGCCCGCGGAGGCGATCAGATCGCCGACCACTTGGAGATGATCTCCTTCATCACCTCGCTGGTGCCGCCGCCGATGGTGATCAGCCGCACGTCGCGGTAGTGGCGGGCCACCTCGTACTCCTCGACGAAGCCGTAGCCGCCGTGGACCTGGAGGCAGTCATAGGCGACCTTCTGGGCCAGGTCGCCGGCGAACAGCTTGGCCATGGAGATCTGGAGGGTGGCGTCGGGGCTGTTGTTGATGGTGTCGACCGCGTGGTAGGCGAGCATCTTGGCGGCCTGGATGCTGGTCAGGTGCTCGGCGAACTTGTGGCGCCACACCTGGAACTTGGAGACCGGCCGCCCGAAGGCGCTGCGCTCCTCGGCGTACCTCATCGCCGCGGCGAGCTGGTGCTCCATGCCGCTGGTGGCCATGAGCGCGGCCACGAGCCGCTCGCCCTGGAAGTTCTGCATGATGTGCACGAAGCCCTGGTTGAGCTCGCCCAGCAGGTAGCGACGGGGGATGCGGCAGTTGTCGAAGTGGATCTCGCTGGAGTCCACGCTGCGGGTGCCGAGCTTGTCGAGCTTCCGCCCGACCGAGAACCCGGGGGTGTCGGTGGGGAAGAGCACCAGGGAGATGCCGCCGAAGCCGTCGTCGCCGGTGCGCACCGCCAGGGTGACGAAGTCCGCGAAGCTGGCGTTGGTGATGAAGGTCTTGGCGCCGTTGATCACGAAGTCCCCGCCGTCGATCCGGGCGGTGGTGCGGATGTTCGCTACGTCCGAGCCGGCGCCGGGCTCGGTGACTCCGAGGGCCGCGATCTTCTCGCCGGCGACCAGGGGGGCCAGGAACTCGGCCTTCTGCTCCGGCGTGCCGATCTCGTCGATGATCGGGGTGGCCATGTCCGTGTTGACCAGGGTGGACATGATCACGCCAGCGTTGCGGCAGTGGACCAGCTCCTCGGTGTAGGCGGTGGTCGACCACCAGTCGAGGCCCAGCCCGCCCACGTCCTCGCCGAAGCGGATGCCCAACAGCCCGAGCTCGGCCATCTGCTGGAAGACCTCCCGCGCCGGCCAGTGGCCCTGCTTGTCCCAGGCCTCGGCGTGAGGGGCGAGCTGGCTGGTGCAGAAGTCCCGCACCGTGGTGCG
>CAYFPX010000016.1:19011-26810 GCA_964344945.1 uncultured Enterobacterales bacterium | reverse complement strand
ATCCCGTGTTCTTCGGTCCAAGGAGGGAAGCTGGCGCCGGACATGGGGCCTCCGGGAGTGGCGTGGTGGACCATTGTAGTCAGTGACTACAATTGGCGGTAGGGGAGAAGGCCCCGATCCGCTTTACAACGGGCTCCTGGCAGGTGATCCTGCCGTCTCTCGGAGTCCCTGGAGGGGACGATGGCCACGTCCGCCCTGATCTTGACCGCGCTCAGCGTGCTGTCCGGCTGCCGCAGCGACGGCGACCCGGACACCGCCACCGGAGAGCTCGGCCCCGAGCTGGCCCTGGTCTTCACCCTGGAGATGCCGCTCGCGCGGGCCGGCGAGCCCCTGGGGTACCGGGCCTACCTCGACGGCTTCAGCGAGCCGTACCTGGTCCAGCCGGACCTGCTCAGCGACGTCGAGGAGACCCTGCTCTGGGACGACCTGGCCCTCACCCCGACCCTGGCGGGCACCCACGTCATCACCGCGACGGTCTCCTACGACGGCGAGGACTTCACCGCGACCGACGTGGTCGAGGTCGAGGCCAACGTGCCTGACCTGGTGGACCTGCAGCTCTCGGACCTGGCGAGCTCTGCCGGCGTGCCGCTGCCCTACGAGGTCTATGTCTGGGACGCCTGGGACAACCCGATCGACAGCGGCGTGGCGGTGCTCGAGACCGACCACATCGAGGCCAAGATCATCGAGGGCAACCTGGTCAGCACCCTGCCGGGGACCTACCACGCCACCGCCACCGCCGACCTGGTGAGCGACACCGAGGCCTTCACCATCACCGCCGGTCCGGCGGCGAACCTCTCCCTGGTGCTCGAGGACGAGGACCTCGAGCGTGACGAGACCACCCTCGCCTACATCGAGGTCACCGACACCTACGGCAACCCGGTCGACGAGGACTGGGACCTGTGGGTCGACCCCGCCGACGGCATCGAGATCCGCTACAACGCGGTGACCTTCCGGGAGGAGGGCTTCTTCACGGTCTGGGCCGCCACCGAGGACGGCACCCTGACCGACAGCGTCGGCCCGCTGCTCATCGACTCCACCGGGCCCGATCTGATCGTCACCCACCCGGAGCGCGGGCACCGCACCAGCGCCGTGGTGGACACCGTCACCGGCACCCACTTCGACGAGTACAGCGGCACCGCCTCCATCACCGTGAACGGTGATCCCGCCGTGGTGTACGAGGACGGCACCTGGGAGGCAAACGTCGGCTACGACTTCGGCACCAACATCCTCGAGACCGAAGCCTGGGACAACGACGGCAACCCCACCACCGACGCTCGGGCCGCCCTCTCCGGGAACTGGACCGCCTACGGCGACGGCGTGGCGGACGGCTTCATCGTCCGCATCTTCGAGCCCGGCTTCGAGGCCTTCGAGACCGCCGCCAAGGACTTCGTCGACGTCAACGACCTGATCGCCTCCATCCCGAACCCGATCATCGACGAGGAGGACGAAGACTGCCTGCTGGGCATCTGCGTCACCTGGTACGCGCTGAAGGTGAGCCTGGTCGACCTGTCCTTCGGGGACATCGAGGCCAGCATCGACCCGACCTCGGGCGGCTACCTCGACACCGCCATCACCATCAACGACATCTACATCGGCTACGACATCGACGCGGTCGTGCTGGAGATCGGCTTCGGGGCCGACGGCTACGTGTCCGCGGACTGGATCCAGGTCCTGATGGACATGACCCCCTACGTCAGCGGCGGGGTGCTCGGTGTCACCGTGAGCAACGTCGAGGCCAACGCAGCGGGCTTCGACTTCGACTGGGACTCCTGGATCTACGACGCCCTGGAGTTCTTCGGCCTGTCCCTCGACGGCCTCATCGAGGACCTCCTGATGGACTACCTGCGGTCCGCGGCCGAGGACGAGGTGCCGGACCTGGTGAACGACATGCTCGCCAGCCTGCAGATCGCCGAGTCCTTCGACATCGAGGACAACACCTACCACTTCGACGCCATCCCGAGCTCGGTCTCCGTCGACGACCACGGCCTCACCCTGGGGCTGGAGACCGGCTTCGAGGCCGAGAACTGGGTCAACGCAAAGGTCCCGTCGCCGGGCAGCGTGACCTACCCGTACAGCGAGCCGGTGTACGGCTCCAGCGCCGACATGATGGCCCTGTCCATGTCCCAGGACTTCCTCAACCAGCTCTTCAACGCGCTGTGGGGTGGGGGGCTGCTGGACATGACCCTGCTCAGCGAGGACCTGGGCATCGACGTGAGCGACTTCGAGCTGTTCATGCCGGACCTGACCGATCTGAGCGTCAAGGTCCAGCCCTACCTGCCGCCTGTGGTCGTGCCGGGCACCGGGGGGTCCCTGCTGGACATGCAGATCGGGGACTTCGAGCTCACGCTGTACAACGGCCCCCCCGAGGAAGCCTACGTCTACATGCGCGTCTACGTGCACATCGACGCGGGCCTCGACATGACCTCGGACAGCGGCACCCTGGCCGCCGGTCTCGGGGATCTGTCGATGTCCTTCGACCTGGTCGAGCCCGACGGTCGCTCCGAGTACGCCCAGGACACCGAGCTCTTCCTCGAAGCCCTGGTGCCGATGCTGCTGCCGATGTTGACCGACAGCCTCACCACGATCCCGATCCCGGAGCTCGAGGGCCTGGGGCTGAGCAACATCGCCGTGCAGCTGGAAGGGGCAGAGAACGGGTACGTGGAGCTGGCGGGGGACCTGGATCTGTCGGCGCTGGCGCTCTAGCAGCGTGCGGTGGGTCGACCTGACCAACCACGCGCGAGATCCGCGACCGGGGCTCGGTCCGGGTCTCACAGGACACTAGCAGCGCCACCAAACGGCGGATGTCGCCGCTCGGGTCGTGTGGTAGACCTCGCGCCAGGAGGTCGACATGCTCATCGCTCTGTCCCTGCTCGGACCCCCCGCTCACGCCGTCATGGGCAGCCAGGACGACGTCACGCACGACGGCGTGGTCGCCCTGGCCGCGGAGATCGACGGGGTCACCTACGTCGGCTGCACCGGCACGCTCATCGCGCCCCGGCTGGTCCTGACCGCCGCCCACTGCGGCAACGACCTGTCCCACGACTTCATCGCGGCCGTCGGTGGCGCCTTCTTCGGCGCCGACGTCGACGCGCCGGACCGGGTCATCGCCATCGAGGAGGTCCGGATCCACCCGGACTACGCGGACACCCGGACCGGCGACCTGTACGACGACGGCACCGCCAGCGACGACGTCGCGGTCCTGGTCCTCGCCGAGGACGCGCCCGTGCGGCCCGTGCTGCTGGACGACACCGCCCTGAGCGACGACGACCTGGGCGCCGGCCTGCTGCTCGTCGGCTACGGCAAGACGAAGCACGACCTGGACGACGAGGGCCGCCGGCGCAGCGCCATGCTCTACGTGGACGCCCTGGACGGCCAGCACGTGGTCTCCGACGACGACCTCAACCCCACCGGCGGCAACAGCTGCTGGGGGGACCTCGGAGCCCCCCTGTTCCGCACCGGCCCCGACGGCCAGGAGGTCCAGGTCGCCATCACATCGTGGACCGACGCCCACTGCTACCGGGAGACCTGGAGCACCCGGGTCGACCTGGTCCTGCCCTGGGTGCTGGAGCAGGCTGCGGCAGTCAGCGGCTCCGACGACCTGTGCGCCCTGAGCGGTCTCTACGATGACGGCACCTGCGACGCGGCCTGCCCCCAGGCGGACATCGACTGCGGCAACGCCGAGGACCCGGCGGACGAAGGGGAGAGCGGCTGCACCACGGCACCGGCCGGTGGCGGTGCACTCGCCCTGCTCGCGGGACTGATCGGGCTTGCGGCTCGTCGCCGCGACTGAGCGGGCCCATCCACCGGGTCACCCGAACCAGGTGACCCGGTCAGGCCAGCAGGCTCCGCACCCAGGCACCACCCGCCTCTCGGCCGGCCGTCTCCAGCAGCGCAGCCGCCGTCTGCCGCAGCTCCGGGTCCCCCTGGGCGAACTTGAGCAACACCCCGCTCTCCGTCGCCTCCCACGACCACCCGGGCGCACCCTCCGGCGTGTCTCGGCGCTCCGGCCACCAGCCGCCCCGGGTGGTGTAGAGCTTCACCTCGGTGGTGTGCTTGTGGCGGAAGGCGGCGATGTCGAGCTCGGCCAGGTCGCCGGAGCCTCGGCCCATGCGGGCGAGGACGCGGTCCGGGCGGCGCTTGAGGACCTCGAAGAGCTCGTGGGGGTTGGGGCCGCCCAGGCTGGCGCCGTTGGCCGCCAGGATGCGCCTGCCCGCTGCCAGCAGCTCGCCACCCTTGACCCCGGAGAACAGGGGCTCGCCCACGTCGAGCAGGTGCTCGACCCAGGCCTCCGTGGCTCGCCAGTCGTGGAAGAGCTCCACCCGCCGAGCGATGCCGGCGATGGCCTCGTGGTGCGCCCCCAGCCAGTCGGGATCCAGCTGGGCGGGGCCGAAGTCGTGGTGCACCGCCAGGGCGCCGATGGTCCGGGCGATGGCCCAGGGCACCGGCCCCGGGGTGACGCCCGGGTGGCGGGCCGACACCTGCTGGAGGCCGTGGGAGACCGCGTCGACGGCGATCTCGACCCGGTCCCACTGGTCCACGCGCAGGCGCTTCTCGGCGGCCTTCACGTGCCGACGCAGGATCTCCCTCACGGCCTGGACCGGCACCTGCACGTGGTCGGCACCGGGCATCAGCCGGTAGGCCAGGGTCCGGGTGAGCCAGCAGGCCCCCAGGCCCGTGAACGCGGCCCGCAGGGGCAGGGGCGTGACGTGGGCGAAGAAGCCGTCTCGCGCGTCGAGCAGGTCCAGGTCGCCGCGCACCCCAGCGCTCGCCAGCGCGACGGCGTCGAGCCCCTGGACCGCCACCGCGGCAGCCGCCGCGCCCCGGCCGGGCCCCATCCAAGTGGACCAGCGGGTCGGGCCCACCGAGGCCAGGGTCAGGGCCAGCGCGTGGGCGAGCTCGTGGGCGTCGAGGCCCTGGAGGCGCCCGGCGGTCACGGCGGCCGCGACCGCGGAGACCCACGTGGTGGTCGGCGTCCAGTGGCTGCCCAGCAGGCCCGCCAGGCCGAGCCTGGCAGCGACCTCGTTGCCCGCGACGGTGGCGGTGAGCAGGGCGTCCAGGTCGCCACGGCCGGCCGTGGCCCAGGCGGCGCAAGCACCCGCGGTGGTGTGGCCCCCGAACAGGGCGTCGTCGTAGACCAGGGCGGCCGCCAGGCCGCCGTGCAGACGCAGGGCATCGCGGCGGGAGAGGCCCTTGCGGAGCCCGGACACCACCGGCAGCTTGCCGCTGCTGCCGGCCCTGGCCAGGGCCCGCGCACCGGCCTGGCCAGCCGCCGCCCGGACTGCCCCGGCGGCGGACAGGTGCTGGAGGCGGGCCCGGCGAAGCACGTCGGCCGGGACGTCGTCGACGGAGAGCTCGACGGCCCAGCGGGCGAGGCGGGTGCACGTGCGGGACATCAGTAGTCGACACTCCACTGCAGGCCTGCAGCGTAGATCGAACCGCCGATCGGGATCGCCGCTCCGCCCACGGGGTAGCCGGCCACGGGCTCGTCGGTGGCCTCGCGCTGCAGCTCACCCCGGGCGAGTTGGTGGTACTGGAAGAACAGGTCCCAGTGCATCGGGCCGGCGAGCACGTCGAGCAGCGTGCCGTGCTCCAGCCCCGCACCGACCGCGAAGATCAGGCGGTCGGCGTCGAGCAGGGCGGTGTTCGGTCCCTGGCCCACCAGGGGCGTGGGCTCGTAGCCGAAGCCGCCACGCACGGTGGCCTGGGCCCACGCGATGCGGCCGGGCACGTCCCACTTCGGCAGGGTGAGCTCGCTGCCCAACCGAAGCCCCAGGGTGTCCTGCAGCACCACGGTCATGGGGTTGCCGTCGGAGATCTCTACGTCGGAGACATCCGCCAGGGTGGCGTTGAGCTCGGCGGCCACGAGCTCGATGACGTTGAGCTGCATCTTGGACCAGCGGGTGTACTGGGCGTCGAAGTACAGGTGCAGGGTGTCGCCCAAGGTGTAGGCCACCCCGCCGCTCCACTGGGCCGGCAGGTAGTGGTCGAAGACCGAGAACTGGAGCTGGGTGGCAGCGGCGATGATCTGGGGCTCCAGATCGCCGACGTCCTCCACGCTGCCGTTGATCTGGGCGTCGACGTCGACCAACACCGGCAGTCCGGCCTCGCCGCGGTAGCCGCCGCCGATGGACAGGTCCCGGAGCACGGGGAGGTCGAGCACTTCGCCCAGGTGCCACTGGAACCCCACCACCGGCGCGTAGTCGAGGGCGATGTCGACGGTCAGGTCGTGGAAGTCGAAGGTGCCCTCGACGAAGTCCCCCGAGCTGGCGTTGGGGTCCGAGGCCGAGCCACCGCTCACGGTGGCGTCGATGGTGAGGACGGCGGAGACCTGGGCCTTGGGGATGATGCGGACCCCGCCACCGATGTTCAGGCCGTAGGGCAGCCGGATGGCGCCGCCGACCGCGAAGGCGTACCGCTGGGGCCGGTTCTGATACATGAAGTAGGTGGGGATCGAGGGCTCGAATGTGTCGATCCGCATGATCCGGTTCTTGGGCAGGAACAGCCCCATGCCGAGCACCACCCGACCGCCGTAGGGGTGGGTGAGGGCGGCCCAGCCACCGTCGCCGGGCTCTTCTTCGGGGCCCGGATCCAGGGGCGTGTCGTGCTCGTTGATCACGCCGTCCCGGTTCGTGTCCCAGTACACGGCCGGCAGGTCCTCGAAGTCGAGGCGGATCAGCCCGCCTCCGAGCACGGCCGAGGGCTGGGTCATGTTGGCCAGACCCGCCGGGTTCAGGAACACCGCGCCGGCGTCGTCGGTGTAGGCCACGCCACCCTGTGCCCGGCCCATGGCGCGTGCACCGAAGCCGTAGAACTCGACCGGCGATGCGAGGGCCTCGAGGGGGCAGACGCTGGTGAGCGCGAGGAGGAGCGCAGCGAGCGGGCGCACGCACCCGCTGGGGCGGAGGGACACGGCAGACTCCTGGGGGTGGAGGCCGCTATCGGTATCCCAGCTCGGGCACGGGGGTCAGGGCGAGCTGCCGCAGGGTCTCGATGATGTCGTTGGCGCCCACCTCGCCCAGGGCCTCCCGCAGGCAGGCCACCCGGCCGCTCAGGTAGGCGGTCGCGATGCCCGAGCCCCGGTAGGGACCGCGCTCACCGCCCTCCTCGGGCACGCCGTGCCCGTGGGCCAGGAACTTGCCGCTCAGGTTGCCCCACTCCTTGCGGGGGAACCGGTGGGGGGCGAAGTAGTAGAACTTCTCCAGCGGGCAGTCCCGGTGCGAGGCCGTGCCCACGGTCTCCGGCAGGTCCGCCGGGTAGGCTCGCTCGGCCTTCGGGTGCGCCGCTGCCAGCACCACGGCGTGGTGCTCGACGGCCAGGGCGCAGCAGTCCCGCAGCAGCAAGGCCTTGCCCATGTTCGGCGTGCCCAGGCTGAGGTTGATGACGTTCGCGCCGTTGCGGAAGGAGGTCTCGATCCCCGCGGCCATCAGGTCGGCGGAGGTGCGAAGCCGCGAGTCCATGATCTTCACGCCGATGAGCTCGGCCTCGGGCGCGATCCGGCGGATGGCGGCGGCCATCTCGGTGCCGTGCCCGTGTTCGTCGGCGAAGTCTGCGCCGAGCAGGGCGTGGCCCGTGGCGCCGAGCTGGATGGACCAGCCTTCGATCTTCGCGCCCGCGAGGCGAGGGTCGCGGACGTCGAGGCCGCTGTCGATGACGGCGACCCGGACCCCCTTGCCCGTGTACTCGTTCCCGCGAAAGCGCATTCCAACCCCGTGGCAGGCAGGCCGAATCCTACGGCGCGGGTCGTGCCGCTTCAAGCGCCCCCGCCGCGTGAAGCCGGAGATCGTGCTCCTCTGCGATGT
>CAYFPX010000016.1:7857-19001 GCA_964344945.1 uncultured Enterobacterales bacterium | reverse complement strand
CGGCTGCTTGGCGCGGTCAGTCCGGCCGACTACCCTGGACCACGGCCATCGGGAGCACCATGGACACCTCGCTCAGCGGGGCCATCGACGACCTCGTCCAGCTCAAGCGAAGACTGGCGGGTAGCGCTGCGGAGCGAGAGGCCATCGCCTTGGTGGCCCGGCGCCTCGAGACCGCCGGCGAGAGCCCGGTGCTCGAAGGCTTCGTCGAGGTCACCAGTGCCCCGCTCAATTTCGCCCTGCACCTGCTGCTGGGGGCCGCCGCCGCGGGGCTGGGCTGGTCCAGCCCGCTGGTCGGCCTGGCGCTCGTCTCGATCACGCTGGCCTCGGCCGTGGTCCAGCTACGCGGTCGGGGGCGGGGCCTCCGCTGGCTGATCCCGAGGGGCGCCTCCTACAACGTGGTCGTGAGACGGCCGGCCTTCGGTCGTCGCCTGGCCACCGTGCTCGTCACCGCCCACGTCGACGTACGGCGAAGGGGCTTTCGCCTGACCCGGCGCATCGTCTGGCCGCCCCTGATCGCGGGGCTCGTGCTCGCGGTGGCCCTGCTGGGCCGGGCCCTCGGGGTGGCGCCGGGCCTGCTTCCCTGGGTCGTCCTGGTGGCTGGGCTCGCCCTGGTCGGAGGCCTGATCGTGGCCCTGCTGCACCATCGCATGCCGAGCCGGAAGGGACCGGGGGCCGGAGACAGCGGCGTGGCCGCCCTGGAGGAGCTCGCCCGTGCCCTGGCGGAGCGTCCCCTGCGTCACCTGGAGCTCGGGCTCGTGGTCACCGGCTGCGGCGAGGCTCACGCGGGGGGCCTGCGGGCGCTGTTGGAGCAGCACCGGCACGAGTGGGCCCGGGAGGACACCTACGTGGTGGTCCTGGAGAGCCTGGACCGCGGGCGGCTCATCTTCGGCGCCGGCGAGACCTTGCTGCACCCGGTCAGCTACCGCCACACCCTGCCCGCCCTGGCGGAGCGCATCGCCCGCCAGCCCGCCTGGAGGCACGTGCAGGGCCGCTTCCTCGATGGCTTCACCGGGGCCCTGGTGCCCACCCTCGCCGGCATGCGCAGCGTGGTCCTGACCTCCGTCGGAGACCCCGACACCGCCACCGAGGCGCCCGAGGCGGCGGTCCGGGAGGGCGCGGCCTTCGGCGCCGAGGTGCTCTGGGCCCTGGACGACGACCTCGACGAGCTGGCGCGGTGACCCCCTGGTGCTGGTGGCTGGGGGCCGCTGTCCTGGCGGCCGAGATCGGGGGTCGCGTCGAGGCCGAGGAGACCGGCGAGCCCGTCGAGGGGGTCATTGACTGCTTGGTCGACCCCCGGCTGGGCTACGCCGCCGGTGTCAGCGACGCCGACGGCGCCTGGTCCATCACCGGTCTGCCGGACAACCCCTACCGGGTGCTGGCCCACCCCCCGGAGACCATCGACCACCCGGATCAGTACTACCCGGACGGCTGGGACTACTGCGACGGCCGCCCCCTGGCGCTGGGAGACGAGCCGGTGGAGGGCATCGTGGTCCGGCTCCCGACCGGCGCGCGGGTGAGCGGCGTCGTGCTCGACCCGGACGGCGAGCCTGTCGCGGGCGCCCGTGTCCAGGCGGACGGGGTCGACGACATCGCCCGGGTCATGCGCAACGGCGCCGAGACCGACGACGAGGGCTCCTTCGAGATCGTGGGACTGTCCGCCGACAGCGTCGCCGCCGCCCGCTACCGCCTCGAGATCGCCGCCCCCGGCTACCCGGACCAGTTCGCCGGAGACGCCTACGACGACGACGACGCCCTGGTCTTCGACCTCCACCGAGGAGAGACCACCGACGCCGGGGAGCACGCCCTGCTGGCCGGGATCTCCGTCGAGGGCGCGGCCGTGCACGTCTACAGCGACGGACAGGTCACCAGCGTGGTGTCCGAGGCCGACGGCTCCTACACCGCGGACGGCCTGCCCCCGGGGGACGTGATCAGCTGGGCGAGCCTGGAGGGCTACGGGCTCACCTACTACCCGGACGCCGATCGCCCCGGGGAGACCGTGCCTGCCGGCGAAGAGGGCACGGCCCTGACCGGGGTGGACCTGAGCCTGCCCTGGGAGAGCCGCCTGGTGGGACAGCTCGAAGGGGAGGTCTCGGACTGGTCCGGGGGCTCCGTGCTGGTCTACAACGACAGCTACACCGTGGGCATCGGCGGCACCGTGGCCGAGGACGGCAGCTTCTCCGTCGGGCGCCTGCACGGCGGGGACTACCGGCTCTACCTCTACCTGGAGGACGAAGGCCACCTCGACGACTACCTGCGCGCCGACGACGGCGAGCGCCAGGTGCTCGGCGTGCCGTCCGAGGGCGACACCGAGACCCTGTTCATCACGCCCCCGGTCGCTGCCGTGCTGGAGGGGCTGGTGATCGACGACGGCGGGGAGCCGGTCTACGGCGCCGTGATCTACGCCGACCCGGGCGACGCCGACGTGCAGGCCCAGGCCGCGGTGACCGATCACGACGGTCGCTACCGCCTCGATGGCCTGAGCACCGTGCCCTACACCGTCGAGGCCTACGTCACGGCCTACTGCGCCGAGGACGAAGGCTTCGTGCGCACCTGGTGGCCTGGCGAGGTCGACGAGGCCCGCGCCACCACCTTGACCCTGCAGGCTGGCGAGACCGTGGCCATCGACTTCGAGCTGCCGGTGGACGACGACCACGACGGCATGGGGGATCGCTGGGAGGAAGAGGTGGGCCTGGACCCCACCCGCGACGACAGCGCCGAGGACCCGGACGGTGACGGGTACGTGAACCTGGACGAGTACCTGCTGGGCACGGACCCTCTCAGCACCGGGGACGAGGGCTGCGAGCGGGGCTGCGCCAGCGCGGGCACGGCCCCGGCCTCTGGCTGGGGGGTGCTGCTGGCCCTGATCCTGGGGTGGCGGCGCCGTCCATGAAGAAGCAGGTCGTCGTCGGGCTCGTCTTCGGGGTCCTCTTCCTGGCCCTGGCCCTGTGGGGGGTCCCCCTGCACGAGCTGGGGGACGCCTTTGCCCGGCTCGAGCTGTGGGTGCTGGCGCCCCTGGCTGCGCTGTTCATGATCCAGCAGCTGCTGCGGGCCTGGCGGCAGCTGGTGCTGGTCCAGGCGGTGAAGCCGGAGGCCGACTTCTGGACCCAGTTCGGCATCCTCTGCATGTCGTTCTTCTGCATCAACACCTTTCCGGCCCGGCTCGGGGAGCTGGTCCGGCCGACTCTGCTGCTGGAGAAGGCCGACGTGCCCCTCGGCGCCGGCTTCGGAGTGGTGTTCGTCGAGCGGGTGATGGACCTGGCGTCGGCCCTGGTGATGGTGCTGGCGGTGGCCTGGTTCGTCGAGGTCCCACCGGTGCCCCTGGCGATCTTCGACACCCGCATCGAGCTGGTCGACCTGGGCCGCACCGTGGCCAGCGGGCTGTTGCCACCGCTGCTGGGCCTGCTGATCGCCCTGACTCTCTTCCGGCGGCAGGCCCTGGCGCTGCTCGGCTGGGGTGTCCGCCTCGCCGAGCGCCTGCTGCCCTTCGAGCTGGTCCGCCGGCTGGGCCGGCTGGGGCTGGGCTTCGCCGAGCACTTCGTCGACGGCCTCGAGGCCATCCGCCACCCCGGGCGGCTCGCTGCCATCGTCGCCCTGACCGCGGCCACCTGGGGCATGACCGGCACCCTGTACGTGGTGCTGGCCCACGGCCTGGGGCTCGAGCAGACCATCGGCTACGGCGAGGGCATCGCGGTGCTGGCGATCACCATGCTCGGCATCGCCATCCCGGCGCCTCCTGGCATGGCCGGCGTGTACGAGGCCTTCGTCCGGGCGGCCCTGGCGCTGTTCGGCGTGGTCGGCGGCGAGCTGGATGGCATCGCCCTGGCCTATGCCCTGGTCATCCACTGGTGGATCTACCTGGTCCAGAGCGCGTCGGCGGCGTGGTTCTTCGCCCGGGACGGGGTGGACCCGCGGAAGATCTGGCGGCAGGCGAAGGCGGGGTGGGAGGCGGCGTGAGGAGCTGTCAGCTGTGGGTGCGGTTCTCAGCGTGAGCACGGGCTGGCGTGGGTCTCGGCGCACCGGAGGCCGGGCGCTGGCGCGCCTCGGCGGGCCTCGGGCCTCGGGCCTCGGGGGGTCAGCGGTCCATGCGGTTCGCCGCGGAGCGCATCGTCCTCGGACCATGGGTGCTCAGCTGTCAGCAGGGACTGGCGAACCTGGGGAGGCCTGGCGTGGCCAGCCTCACTGTCACGCAGAGCGACAGCTGACGGCTGACAGCTACGAAGTCCGCACCACCCGGATCGCGTGCACCGGCTCCCCCCGCTGGTAGAACTTCGTCTGGTAGTTCGTCACCACGTCGCTCTCCCACGGAGGCCCCTCGGCCTGGACGTCGTGGCAGACCGCGCTGACCTCGAGCGGCAGCCCCGCGACGTTGGCCAGGGTGCCCTCGACGTTGACCAGGTGGTCCGTCTTGACCCGCAGCTCGGCCCCAGGCGCCAGCAGCCGCGCGACCTGGCCCATGAACTCCGGGCCCAGCACCCGGTGCTTGGCGTGACGGGCCTTGGGCCAGGGGTCGGGGAAATTCACGTAGAGCCCGGCGAGGGTCGCCTCGTCGAAGAGGTCTTCGAGCCAGTGCACGTCGTACCGGGCGATGCGGGCGTGGGCTTCGACGCCGCCGTGCTTGAGCTTGCGGGCGGTGAGCACGACCCGCTTGAACCGGATCTCCAGCCCGAGCCAATTCCGCTCCGGGTGGGCCTGGGCCATGCCGGCCAGGAAGAAGCCGTTGCCGGAGCCGATCTCCACGTGCAGCGGAGCCTCGCGGCCAAAGACCTCGGCCCAGCGCCCGCGCCCGTCCTTGGCCTGCTCGGCGGTCAGCACGGGGGGCCCGAACTCCCGGTGGCGCTTCAGGTACGGGTTCAGGTCCGGCAGCCGGTACTCGTCGGGCTGCTTGTCCCGGAACCGGCCCTCAGGTGGCGTTCGGCTTCCAGGCTTCGCCATCGGCGTAGATCTCCTTCTTCCAGACCGGCAGGCGGTCCTTGAGGGCCTCCAGTGCATAGCGGCTGGCTTCGTAGGCGGCGGGACGGTGGGGGGCGCCCACGGCGATGACCACGCTGGCCTCGCCGATGGCCAGGCGCCCGGTCCGGTGCACGATCGCCAGGGCGGTGTCGGGCCAGCGGGCGGCGACCTCGGCGCCGATGGCCTCGAGCACCGGCACGGCCATGGTGGGGTAGGCCTCGTACGCCAGGGCGTGCACGGGCCGGCCGTCGAAGTTGTTCCGGGCGACGCCCTCGAAGATCAAGAGCGCCCCGTGGCCAGGGGCGTCCACCAGCGCTCGGAGGGCCCCGACGTCGATGGGCCCGTCCACGATGCCGTACCGCATCTCAGCCCCCGCCGACAGGGGGGATGAAGGCCACCTCGGCGCCGGGCCGGAGGGGTTCTTCGGGGCCGACGTAGGCCTGGTCCTGGGCGTAGGCCACCGGGACGCGACCCTGGGGCCCCGCAGGGAAGAGGCGGTGGTAGAGCGCCTCCACCGTCTCCCCGGGCGTGATCTCGACCCGCTCCTCCTGGCAGCCACGCTGCTCGCGCAGGGTGGCGAAGAACAGGACCCGCACGCTCGGCATGGCACCTCCGGATAGGATCGGCCCGTGACCTCTATCCTCTACGTCGCGGCGCTGCTGGCCGGCTGTGACCCCCCGGAGCCCGTGCTGCCCGGTGTCGTGGCGGAGCTCGCAGAGGTGGGCGCCGAGCTGGCCGACGCCCTCGGCACCCGGCTCGAGCAGTGGAACGCGCGCGCCGCGGAGCTCGGGGAGCAGACCCCGGAAGGGCTCACGGTCCGCGCCCCCAAGCCCTACGAGAAGCCAGCCGGCGTGTATGTGGACGTGGGTCACCTCTGTGGCCGGGGCCTGGACAGCGTGCGCGACGTGCTCTCCGCCCAGCTGGGAGACATCCTGGAGCGCCGGGAGCTGAATCCCCAGGACGGCAAGGAGCTGGTGCTCACCCGGGGCTCGGTGCGGGTGAAGGACGGCCGGATCTACCTGGTCAAGGTGGCGCTGGAGGGCCCCCTGCGGCGGAGCACCGCCCTGCAGGCCATGGGCCTGCCCCCGACCGTGCGCAAGTGGAACAGCTTCACCCACGAGTTCAACACCCGGCACCACGCGGGGTTCGAGCGCATCCGCATGGGTCGGATGGAGCCGGGCACCGTAGAGGTGGTCTGGGTGGAGGTGATGAAGACCAACCCGCGGCGCTGAGTCCGCCGTTGCCTCTGACTCGGGCGCCGTGGGAGGATGCCCCGGAGTGCCGTGGCGCCGGCGCTTCCAAGGTCGTGGTTTGGCTGGACTCCCCCTGTTGCTGGGCCTCCTGAGCGGCTGCGTCGAGAACTCCTTCTTCGACGCGGATGCCGACCTCGAGGACCGGCTGGCGATCGAAGAGACCTTCTGGCAGCAGCCCCTGCCGGCGGTCGATGTGTTGTGGATCGTCGACGACACGGGGTCGATGGCCGAGGAACAGGCCGCGCTGGCCGAGGGCTTCTCGGGGTTCGTCAGCCGCCTCGAGGAGGAGCAGCTCGCCTACCAGATCGGCGTGGTCACGACCGACCCGGACCGGGCCGTGTTGCAGGGTGACCCCTGGATCATCACCCCGGCCCTGGACGACCCGGCGGCGGCCTTCGCCTCGGCGGTCGACGTGGGCCTCGCGGGCACCGCCCAGGCGGGTCTGGGGGCGCTGGTCACGGCGCTGAGCGAGCCCCTCGCCGACGCCGAGAACCGGGGCTTCCGCCGCTCCGATGCCGCCCTCTTCGCGGTGGTGGTCTCCGACGACGACGACGCCAGCGAGGCCTGGCTCGGCGACGACCCGGTGGAGGAGGCGCTCGGCTTCCTGGCCAGCGAGGCCCTGCGCACCGAGCGGCCAGCCCGGCTCAGCGCCATCGTCGGCGACGACCCGAGCGGCTGCAGTGGCGAGGGCGGCCAGGCCCTGCCGGGGACGCGCTACGCCGAGGTGGCCAGCGCCAGCGGTGGCGAAGTCCAGAGCATCTGCGCCGGGGACCTGGACGGCCTGTTGGGGTCCCTGGGCAAGCTGGCCATCAGCTGGCCCGCGACCTTCGATCTCAAGGCCCTCCCCCTGACGGACACGCTCGAGGTACACGTCGAGGGCAAGCGGCAGGACTCCGGCTGGCAGCTCCAGGAGGAGCCTCCGGCGGTGGTCTTCGACGAGCCACCGCCGGCTGGGGCCTGGATCGTCTTCCGCTACGAGCTGGCCGCCGCCGAGTCATGAGCGTTCTGTGGGCCTGGATCGTGGTGGCGTCCGCGGCCGATGTCATCGAGCGCTGGGATCTCGAGGCCGACGACGGCGCGCTCGTGGTGGCGAGGCGGGGTCCTGGGAGTGGGGGCTGGTCGAGAGCGGCCCGGGCGAGGGCTTCACCGGGGCGATGGCCTGGGCCACCGACCTCGACGGCTTCTACGGCAACGACAGCGTCGAGACCCTGACCCTGCCGGTCCGGGACCTGGTCGCCGTGACCGAGCCGTTCCTGTGCTGGCACCAGTGGCGGGACTTCGAGCTGGGGGACGCGGGCTGGGTCGAGTGGACCGACGGCGCCGACGTCCTCCGCATCACGCCGGTCTACGGCTACCCCGCCGGCGAGGCCTGGTCCTGGGTGAGCGACGGCTGGGAGCAAGCCTGCATCGACCTCACGGGCGCGGGTGATCTCGGGGAGTTCCGCCTGGTCTTCTCCGCCGACGTCAAGGTGGCGGCCACGGGCTGGTACGTCGACGACCTCACCCTGTACGACGGCGACCCGGTCGGCCCGTTGCTGTGGTCCCTGAGCGAGCTGGAGGACACCGAGGACGACCTGGGGCCCTACCCGGTGACGGTGCGGGCCCGGGACAACACCTCCCTGGAGGTGGTCCGCGTCGGCTGGCGCGTCGACGACGTCGACCAGACGGCCCAGGTCATGCTGCCGGACACGGAGCCGGACAGCTGGGTGGCCCAGCTGCCGGGACAGCCCTTCGGCAGCGAGCTCGCCTACTGGGTCGACGCTTCGGACGGCGCCAACTGGACCCGGTCCCCCGCGAGCGGCAGCTACGCCTTCCGGGTGGCACTGGCCACGCCCACCGGGCTGCAGGGCCCCGAGGGCCGGGTGGTGGACACCGAGGTCGAGCTGGACTGGGACCCGCCGGTCTCGATGCACGCGCTGTCGTCGTACCGGATCCAGCGCGACGGGGTCGAGGTCGCGGCGTCTGAGTCGCCCTCGGCGGTGGTGCCCCTGGCGGGGGGCGGCGCCGACATCTTCACCGTGAGCGCGGTGTACGACGTCGGCGAGTCCGGGCCCAGCGAGGCCTTCGTCGTGGACGGTCACGTCCCGTCCATCAGGTCCCTGGAGCCGGACTGGGCCGCTGACCGTGACGGCGATCGGACGCCTGGCGGCCTGGATCGAGGACGGCGCCCCCTACGAGCCGGACTGGGCCTACCAGGGCGATCAGCTCCGGGTGACCCTCACCGGCGAGCACCTGCTCTTCGTCCAGGAGGACCTGGTCGTGGACCTGGGCGGTGGCCTCTCGGTCCTGGAGACCGAGGTGGTCGACGTGGACACGGCGCGGCTGCTGGTGGCGGTGGACGCGGGGGCGAAGTCGGAGCCACGGGAGGTCATGGTGACCTCCGGGGACCTCACGGCCAGCCTGGCCGGTGGCTTCGAGGTCGTCGTGGATGGCGCCCAGCGCCCCCAGCTCACCTCCGTCGACCCCACTTTTGTCACCCAGGGCACCGAGGCCGAGCTGATCGTGCTGGCCTCGCACAGCTTTGCCGACCTGCCGACCGTGGACCTGGGCGAGGGCGTGGTGGTGGCCGACGTCCAGTGGTTCGACGACACGGAGCTCCACGTCAGCGTGGTGGTCGAGCTCGACGCGCCCCTCGGCGAGCACGCCCTCGAGGTGGACGACGGCGAGCGGATCTTCGGAGGCCTGCGCGTCCAGGTCCGCGACGACCCACCGGCGACGACCCGCTGCAGCACGGCGCCCGGGAGTCGTGGCTGGGTGTGGGGCCTGGTGGCTCTCTGCGGGGCTTGCCGGAGCCGCAGGATGGTCAGTCCGCGCTGACCAACAGGTCGGCGACCTGCTCGGCGACGTCGAGCCTGCCCTGGGCCTTGCTGGCCGCGGCCATCGCGCTCAGGGCCCCGGCGTCGGCCACCAGGGCGGTCACCTGGGCCAGGGCGTCGCTCGGGTCCAGGCCGCGCTCGAGCAGGACCCGGGCCGCGCCGGCCTCCTCCAGTCCGCGGGCGTTGGCCTCCTGGTGGTTGTCGGTGACGTTGGGGGAGGGAAGCAGCACCGCGGGCTTGCCCAGGGCGGTCAGCTCGGCCAGGGTGCTCGAGCCCGCCCGCGCCACGACCAGGTCCGCCGCCGCGTAGGCGTCGGCCATGCGGTCCTCGTAGTCCACGACCACCACGCCCTCCGGCACCTCGCCCAGCTCGGCCAGGGCCTGCTCGTGGTAGCGGGGGCCGGTGATCCACAGCAGCTGCCAGGGCCGATCCTGTGTCCGGGCGGCGGCCAGGCACAGGTCGTTCAGGGCCTGGGCCCCCAGGCTGCCGCCGACCACCAGGACCACCGGCGCCTCGGTGTCCAGCCCGTAGCGGGCCCTGGCTGCGGCGCGGTCGCCTTGCAGCACCTTCGGGTTCACCGGACAGCCGACCGTGTGGACCGGTGCCGGGGTGGGCAGGCGGCCCCGCGTGGCGTCGTAGGTGAGCAGCACCAGGTCCGCGACCCGGGCGCAGAGCCGGTTCGCCAGGCCGGGGGAGACGTTGGCCTCGTGGATCGCCCGGCGCACGCCCAAGGTCCAGGCGGCCAGGACCGTGGGGGCCATGATGTAGCCGCCGACCCCCAGCACCAGGTCCGGCTTCAGCTGCTTGAGCAGCCTGCGGGACCGCAGGATCGAGCCGGCCAGGGCGGCGGCGAAGCGGACCTTGGCGGCGGTCCCGCTGCGGGGGAACTGCGGCGCCGTGACCGGGTGGAAGTCGTAGCCGCGCTCCGGGGCCACCCGGCCCTCGAGCCGCTCGGCCGCGCCGGCGTAGACCACCTCGTGCCCCCGGGCCCGCAGGGCGTCGCCCATGGCCAGGGCCGGGTAGACGTGGCCGCCGGTTCCACCCCCTGCGAGCACCACCTTCATCCCGTCCTCCTGCGCGATACCCCCCTATCGTGGGTGCCCTCCGCTTCCAGCCCAAGGCTGCCGCCGTGCTCCGGGAGGCGATCGCGGAGGCCGGCGGCATCGAGGTCTTCGCCATCGGCGACGTGGACCTCACCCGCAAGGTCCACCGGCTGGAGATCCACTGCCGGGGCACCACGGACTCCGTGCCCGCCCTGCTGGAGCGCCCTCGCGCCGGCCAGGTCGTGATCCACAACCACCCGTCGGGCGTGGTCCAGGCCTCTCGAGCAGACCTGGCGCTGGCGGCCCGGTACGGCGACAACGGCATCGGCGTGGTGATCGTCGACAACGACGTCGCCCGGGATCTCTGGGTGGTCGAGCCCGCGAAGCTGCGCCGGGAGAAGGTGCCTCGAGAGCGGCTCGACCGGTTCTTCCTCCAGGACCTGCCCCGGGTGCTGCCGGGCCACGAGCCGCGCCCCGGGCAGCTGGAGATGGCCCGCCGCTTCGCCGACGCCCTCGACGACCAGCACATCTCGGTGCTGGAGGCGGGCACCGGCACCGGCAAGTCCCTGGGGTACCTGGCTCCCGCGGTCTTGTGGGCTCTGGAGAACGACTCCAAGGTGGTCGTGTCGACCTACACCCGCACCCTGCAGGCCCAGCTGGTGGCCGAGGACCTGCCCGCGCTCGCCCGGGCGGGCCTGGACTTCCGGGTGGCCCTGCTCAAGGGCCGCAACAACTACCTGTGCCGCCGCAAGCTCCAGGTCCTGCTCGACGAGGACACCGAGGACGCGGGCACCCTGGCACGACTGGCCGAGTGGTCGGAGAGCACCCAGGAGGGCACGCTGCAGGACTTCGGCGAGTCCCTCGACGACGCGCTGTGGGAGCGGGTGCAGTCCGACACCGACCAGACCCTGCGCGTGCGCTGCCCTCACTACAACCAGTGCTTCTTCTACGCCAGCCGCCGCGCCGCCGCGGCCAGCCACGTGCTGGTGGTGAACCACGCCCTGCTGCTCGCGGACCTGTCCCTGAAGGCCGAGACCGGCGGCGACGGCCTGCTGCCCCGCTACGACCGGGTCATCGTCGAC
>CAYFPX010000016.1:6783-7847 GCA_964344945.1 uncultured Enterobacterales bacterium | reverse complement strand
AGGGCCACCACCTCTCCGACGCGGCGACCTCCGTGGCGAGCTGCAGCCTCACGAACCTCGCCATTCGCAGGGCCACCGGACCCTTGCTGCGCAACCGCCGCCGGCCCGGTGCCCTGGGCCGGGTGCGGCAGGCGGCGGGGGAGGGCAACGGCCGGGTCCTGCGCCGGTGCGACGAGGTGGAGATCGCGATCGCCACCCTGCGGGAGGAGGCCGACCTGACCCTGCAGGCCGTGCGGGAGGCCCTGCTCGCCGACCAGCCCAAGCGCCGCCTCACCGACGCGGTGCGGGCCTGGCCGGTGTGGTCCGAGGACCTCGCCCCAGCGCTCGCGAGCCTGGGTCGCTGCCTGATGGACACCGTCAATCGCCTCGCGGCCCTGCTCGGGGACCTCGAGGACGGCAAGGTAGAGGTGCACGCCCAGCCCCTGCTGGACCTCGGGCGAGCCCGTCGGCGGCTCCACCAGCACGCCTCGGTCGTCGCCGACGTCATGACCGACGGCGACGAGAACCGCTGCCACTGGGTCGAGCGGGACAAGGAGCGGGCGCGGCTGTGTGGCGCCCCGGTCGACGTCGGCCCCCTGCTCGACGAGCTGCTCTTCTCGCGGGCCGCTGCGGTCGGGGTGACCAGTGCCACCCTGACCGTCAGCGGTTCCTTCGGGCCGTGGCTCGAGCGCCACGGCGTCCAGGAAGCTCGCACCGCCACCATCCCTTCGCCCTTCAGCTACCGGGACCAGGCCATCCTGGCCTTGCCCAGGGACCTCCCACGGCCCGACAGTGACGGCTGGGTGCGGCGGGTGGGCGAGGTCAGCGTCCAGCTGCTGGAGGCCTCTGGCGGCGGTGCCTTCGTGCTCTGCACCAGCTACCGGCTCGTGCACCAGCTCAGTCGGATCATCGAAGACGCGCTCGGGGACCGCCACCCGATCCTGGTCCAGGGGCGTGGCTCCCGCGAGCGCCTGCTCACCCGCTTCCGAGAGGCCCCGGGCTCGATCCTCGTCGGCACGGACAGCTTCTGGGAGGGGGTGAGCGTCCGGGGCGACGGCCTTCGCCTCGTGATCATTCCCCGGCTG
>CAYFPX010000016.1:3232-6773 GCA_964344945.1 uncultured Enterobacterales bacterium | reverse complement strand
CAGCCAGGCCCGCTACGAGCGCCTGGAGCGCCAGGGTCGCGACCCCTTCCGCACGTGGTCCCTGCCCACCGCGGTCATCAAGCTGCGGCAGGGCTTCGGCCGGCTCATCCGCTCCCGCACCGACCGTGGGGCCGTGGTCATCCTGGACCGGCGGCTGCACGACAGGTGGTACGGCCGGGTCTTCCTGCAGTCGCTGCCCGACGCCCGGCGGGTCACGGGCCCGGCCCAGGCCGTCGTGGCCCGGCTGGCCCGGTTCTATGATGCGGGCGAGGAGTCCGGATGACCGACGAGCCGATCCTGCCGCCGCCCAAGGACCCCGATCCGGCCCCCCCGCGGGACGAGCGCCCCCCGGGCCCGCGCACCCGCCTCAAGAGCGTCGCCCGCAAGCTGCTGGAGGACGAGACCACCGTGTCCGCGAAGGAGCTCATCGGCGCCTTCGTGAGCACCTCCGACAAGGCCAAGACCGAGCTGGTCCGCGCCGTCGGGCGCGAGGTCCGCGCCTACCTCGAGGGCCTCGGCACCACCGAGCTGCTCGAGGTCCTGGTCAACGACTACGAGCTCGAGGTCTCGGCGAGGTTCCGGCTGAACCCACTGAAGAAGGGGAAGGGGAGCGACGACGACGGCTCCGACGAGGACTGACTACTCGTCGTCGGGCACGACCTCGCGCGGCGCCAGCCGCACCTTGATGCCCTCTTCCCGCAGCAGCCTGCGCAGCTCCCACTTGTCGATCTCCGAGAGGTTCTCCAGGATCAGCGCGAGGCGCGCCGGGTCGTCGGTGATGGGCGCCAGTCCACTCCGCAGGTCCGCGAGTGCGGCGTTCGCCTCGTCGAGGGTCGGCTGGAGCTGGGCGGTGGCCGCCGGCAGGTCTGCGGCGGCCTCCTCCAGATCTGCCAGAGCCCGCTCGGCCCGCGCGATCATCGGCCCGAGCTGATCCGAGGTGCCGTCCAGCTCCGCGACCAGCGCCCGGGCCTCCCGCACCAGGGCCTTGGCGTCCCGCCCCGTGCCCACGGCCTCGTCGGAGAGGGTGCGCAGGTTGCGCAGGGTGACCTCCAGGTCCTCGACCATGCGCTCGGGCCGCTCCGGATCGGACTCGACCATCGCCAGGATCTGGTCGAAGGCCGCCTGCAGGCGATCGGGCTCCACCAGGTCGAGCAGCGGGTCGAGGCCCGTGACCACCTCGTCGATCTCGGTCGCCGAGCGCGTGATCGCGATGACGCCGCCGTCCTGGAGCAGCGGTGCGTCCTGGGAGATGGGGACGAGCTCCAGGTACTTCTCGCCGAGCAGGGAGCGGGCTCGGACCACCGCGTGCACGTCCTGGCGGACCTGCGCCTCCGGGTCCAGGCTGAGCGCGACCTCGGCCCGGTTGAAGGCGGCGGACAGCGCCGTGACCTTGCCCACCTCCACCCCGGCGACCATCACCGCAGCGCCCTGGCTCAGCCCGACGACGTTGTCGAAGGTGGCGGTGACCTCGACCCGATCGCCCAGGCCGACCGCGCCGGCCTGGATGGCCATCCAGCCGGTCAAGATGGCCGCACCGGTCACCAGGAGGCCGACGCCGACCTCCTGCTTCAGGCTCGCCTTCACGGGGTGTCTCCCCGCAGGTCCGTCGGTCGAGGCAGCCGCGCAGCGTCGACGGGGCTCCCGGGGAGCACCACGTTCCGGCGCAGGAAGCGCTGCACGATCTCGACCTCGCTACGCACGAACTCCTCGGTCGGGGCCCAGGCCACGAGCCTCCCGCCGTAAAGCATGCCGATGCGGTCCGCCACGTTGAGCGTGCCCACGATGTCGTGGGAGATCACGATGAAGGTGATGCCCAGGGCCTCGCGCATCTCCCGGATCAGGTCGTCGATGGCGTCGGAGGTCATCGGGTCCAGGCCGGAGTTGGGCTCGTCGAAGAGCACCACCTCGGGGGCGTGCACGATGGCCCGCGCCAGGCCCACCCGCTTGCGCTGGCCCCCGGACAGCGCCGAGGTGTCGCGATCCGCCAGGCCAGGCAGGCCGACCTGCTCCAGGACCTGCTCGACCCGGTCCCGGCGCTCGGCCTCGCTCAGGTCCTTGCGGTGGTGGACCAGGGGGAAGGCGATGTTCTCGCCCACGCTCAGGGAGTCGAAGAGCGCACCGTCCTGGAAGAGCATGCCCAGCCGTCGCCGGACCCGGTAGAGCGCGTCGTGGTCGGCGGTCGCCACGTCGGTGTCGAACACCACCACCCGCCCGGCGTCTGGCGGGAGCAGGCCCACCAGCAGCTTCAGCAGCACGCTCTTGCCCACGCCGCTGGGCCCGATGATGGCGGTGGTCGCGCCCCGGGGGATGACCAGGTCCAGGTGCTCGAAGACCACCAGGTCGCCGAAGCGCTTCTCCACGCCTTCAAACCGGATGAGGCCGTCGTCAGCCATAGGCCAGCTCCGAGATGAAGTAGTTCAGGATGACGCAGACCACCGCCGAGGTGACCACGGCGCTGTTGGTGGCCTGGCCCACGCCCTCGGGCCCCGGTCGCGAGAAGAAGCCGTTGAAGCAGGACACCAGGCAGATCACCACGCCGAACAGCACCGCCTTCAGGTTGCACCAGGCGAGATCGAGGGGCGTGATGCCCTGGCGCGCGAACTCGACGAAGTCCGCCGGGCTCAGCCCGAGCTGGTAGACGGCCACCAGGTAGGCCGCCACGACCATCACGAACGTGGAGATCGCCGTCAGGGCCGGCATGACCAGCAGGATGCCCAGCAGGCGCGGGGTGATCAGGTACCAGAGGGGGTCGACGGCCATCACCTCCAGGGCGTCGATCTGTTCCTTGATCCGCATCACCGCCACCTGGGAGGCCATCTCAGTGCCCGCCTTGGCCGCGACCATCGACGCGGCGATGATCGGCGCCAGCTCGCGGATGCCCGCCAGCGCCACGAACATGCCGACCATGCGCTCGCCGCCCAGGGGGTGGAAGGCGCTGTAGCCCTGGATGCTCAGGTTCGTGCCGATGAAGGCGCCGATGATCAGCAGGATCGGCAACGACCGGATGCCGATCTCCCACGCCAGCAACAGGGTCTGGCCCTCGGGGGGCGGCTGCCGGAGCGCCGAGCGCAGGAAGCGCAGGAAGAAGAAGGAGAATCGCCCCACGGCGTCGAAGGGGATGCGCACGGCTCAGCCACCCACCGAGCCGAAGAGCGCCGAGGTGAGCGCGTAGTTGACGACGATGAAGCCCGTGACGGCGTAGACCACGGTGTCGTTGACGGCTCGGCCGACCCCGGCGGCGCCACCGGTGGCGCGGACGCCCATGTAGCAGGCGGTCAGACCGATCACGACCCCGAACACCAGGGTCTTGATCGAGCCGCCGAACACGTCGAGCGGGCCGGTCCTCACCCAGAGCTCGGCCCAGAACACCCCGGCCTGCTCGCCCTTCATGAACACGGCCGTCACGAAGGAGCCGAGGATGCCCGTGGCGGAGCCCGCGATGTTCAGCAGGGGACAGGCGAACACGATGGCCAGCAGCCGCGGCACCACGTGGATGGTGAGCGGGTCGACGGCCATGACCTCGGTGGCGTCGAGCTCCTCC
>CAYFPX010000016.1:2205-3189 GCA_964344945.1 uncultured Enterobacterales bacterium | reverse complement strand
GCTGCCGCCCTGGGCAGCGACCAGGACCGACGCCAGGACCGGCGAGAGCTCCCGGAGCACCGCCACGGCCACCAGGCCCGAGAGCATGCGCTGGGCACCGAAGATGGCGAAGATCTTGAGCCCCTGGAGCGCGATGACCATGCCCAGGGGGAAGGTCACGGCCATCACCGGCAGCAGGCAGCGGGTGCTGATGGTGTAGAGGTGGGCGATGGTCGCTCGCACGGACCAGCCGCCGCGCACCACGCGCAGCCCCACCGCCGCACTGAAGCTGGCGAAGCGGCCGAGGGCGGCGAAGGGCGATAGGAGCGCCGTCACCCGTGGGATCTAACCCTACGCCGAGGCTCCGATGGTCACCACGCTGCTGCTCGCGCTCCTCTCCACCGCCGCCGCCGAGGATGCCTGGGTCACCGAGCCCGTCGAGCTGACCCGGTGGCCCACCGAGGTCGGCGACGCCGCCAACCCCAAGGTGATCGACCTGGTCGAGGGCGTGAAGGTGGAGATCGTCTTCCGCAAGCCGGACCAGGTGCGGGTGCGCAAGGGCGGGGACTTCGGCTGGGTGCCGGTCGACGCCATCACCACCGAGCCGCCGGCGGCCCCCGAGCCCTGATTCTCCGCGGTCCGAGCACGGGACTCGGATAGGTCCCGGGCGTGCTGCCGCTCTTCCGCCAGGACCTGACGATGACGGTGCTGGCGTCGGGCAGCTCCGGCAATTGCACCTATGTCGGCGACGGCCGGACCGGCCTGCTCATCGACTGCGGCATCTCCACCCGCCGCATCCACCAGGCCCTGGCGCGCAACGGCCTGGCCGACGCGCCCATCGACGCGGTGTGCATCACCCACGAGCACTCCGATCACATCGGCGCCGCCCGCATCCTGAGCGACCGGCTCAAGCGCCGCTTCGGCAGGGTCGTGCCGTTCTACATGACCCGCGGGACCCACCAGGGCGCCCACCCCAAGGTGGTGCCGGAGCGGGTCGAGCACTGC
>CAYFPX010000016.1:0-2064 GCA_964344945.1 uncultured Enterobacterales bacterium | reverse complement strand
GGCCCTCGTCGCCCGCCACCTCGAGGCCTGCGACGCCGCGGTGCTGGAATTCAACCACGACGAGGAGCTGCTCTACCAGGGGCCGTACCCCTGGCACCTCAAGCAGCGCATCCGGTCCAACCACGGCCACCTGTCCAACCACCAGGCCGGGCGGCTCCTGTCCGACGGGCTCAGCGACAGGCTCCGGCACCTGGTCCTGGCCCACCTCTCCGAGGAGAACAACCGGCCGGCCCTCGCCGCGGCGGCGGCTCGCCGGATCCTGGGCGACGCGAACGTGCGTGTGCAGGTCGCCGGGCGGCTCACGGGCGCCGATCCGGTCGAGCTCTCGGCCAGCGCTTTCTAGCCGCTCGGCTCGGCGCACCGATCGCAGCGCCGCCCTGCGGGCGTCGGCTGCGGGCCACGGGAGGTCGACGATGCCAGCACCCATCCCCACCGTGCGGCGCCGGGCGATCACCGACGCGTACCGGAGGCTGCGCGACGCGAACCCGGAGCTGACCCGAAGGCCTCCAGGTGGTGGAGCTGCAGGAACAGCTTGCAGGCGTAGCCGGGGAAGACACACCGGGAGTTGTCCCGGGCCAGCACCGCCCGCCGGGTGCGCTCGGGGATGTGACGGCTGAGCTCGCCCCGGTCTGGCCCTGGCGACAGGTCGAGTACCTCGAGGCCCTCGCTGACTCCCGAGGCCCGTCGCGGCGCGTCAGCGCCCGGCGCTCCGTGAGCCGCGCGACCCGGGGCCAGGCCTCACCCCCCCAGCTCGATCCCCACCGCACGCGCCGTCCGCACCAGCTCTCCCTCCACGTCCACCAGCCGGTAGGTCGCCACCGCCTGCTCGATGGGCGCACCGATCACCGCGCCGTCCCGCAGCACGGCGATCTCGCCCCAGCGGTCCGCCGCCACCAGCTCCACGGCCTTCACCCCGAACCGGGTCGCCAGGATGCGGTCGAAGGGCACCGGGGAGCCGCCCCGCTGGAGGTGGCCCAGCACGGTCACCCGGGACTCGATCTCCATGCGCTCCGCCAGGGCCTGAGCCAGCTGGACCGCGGGGCCGCCGACGCTCACGTGGCCCTTGCCGTGGCGGCGCCGGGTCGCGACGCTGGAGCCCTCGGCGGGCGCTGCGCCTTCGGCGACCACGATCAGGGTGAATTGCCGGCCCACCGCTCGCCGCTTCTCGATCTTGGCCACGATCCGCTCGACGTCGTAGGGCACCTCCGGGAGGACGATGGCGTCGGCCCCGCCAGCGATGCCCGCGCTCAGGGCGATGTGCCCGGCGTCTCGGCCCATTACCTCGAGCAGCATGACCCGGTCGTGGCTCTCCGCCGTGCTGTGGAGCCGGTCCAAGGCCTCGGTCGCCACCGCCACCGCGCTGTGGAACCCGAAGGTATAGTCCGTGGCGCTCAGGTCGTTGTCGATGGTCTTCGGCACGCCGACCACCGGCACGCCGTGCTCCTGCATGAGCCGCCAGCCGATCTTCTGGGTCCCGTCACCGCCGATGACCACCAGCCCCTCCAGGCCCAGGTCTCGGACCGCGTCCGCCACCTCGCCCGCCCGGTTCAGGGGCGGTGAGCCGAAGGCGAAGGGGTCCCCCCGGTTGGTGGTGCCCAGCAGGGTGCCCCCCCGCGCCAACAGGCCAGAGCAGCTCTTGGGGGTCAGGTGCCGGACCCGGTAGGGGGACTCCAGCAGCCCGTTGAAGCTGTCCTCGATGCCCAGCACGGTCCAGCCGCGACGCCCCACGCCGTCCTTGATGAAGGCGCGGATGACCGCGTTCAGGCCCGGGGCGTCCCCGCCCCCGGTGAGGATGCCGACCTTGCGCTTGTCCATCGAGGGCTCCTTCGGCCGCGAGGTCTCGCGGCGGAGAGCCCGGATGCTACTTCGCCGCCTCGAGGTAGTCGTCTCCCCGGATCTTGGCGAAGTCCTTGATGTGGCCCCAGATGGCCTTCACACCGCGGGCCATGTAGTCGAGATCGTCCGGGTGCCGGATGGTCGTGAGCTGGTGCGCCAGGAATTTGGGGCTCATGAAGAGCTTGTAGAACTGGCCGGCCATCTGGAGGACCTCTTCCTGCTCCATGT
>CAYFPX010000015.1:45545-65278 GCA_964344945.1 uncultured Enterobacterales bacterium | reverse complement strand
ACGTACCGTGGCCCCCGCCCGACACCCGCATGGCAGAACGTCGCCCCACCGTCCGAGCTGTGTAGCACCACCTGGTTGGACGTCGACGAGGTCGTGTCCGGCCCCATCGTCACCCACACGTGGCTGCTGTCGAGGTCGTTCCCCCACACCACATCCACGGCCCGGCCCTGGGCCTGCCAGCTCGGGAAGTGACAGTCGATCTCTCCGCGCTCGGCCTCGCCGACCTTCATCATGCCCAGGTCCCGGGCCGTGGCGAAGGCCTGGTCCGCGCCGCTGCCCTCCCAGAGCACCGCCACGTCGGTGGCCACGGTCAGCTGGTAGTCGTCGGGCACGGCGTGCAGCCAGGCCAGGTCCGCGTCGAGGTCAGCCCCCTTGTCCGCGAACCACTGGTCCACGTACCAGATACCGAAGCCGTCCGACACCACCAGGCAGTCGTCGCCGGCGGCGTGCACGCAGTCGAAGGCCGGGACGTTGATCGGGTGGAACAGGCCGTCGACGGCGAACGCCGGTGCGTAGCGTGGACGCCCCACCTGGTCGTCCACCCAGTGGTCCTGGTCCGACCAGCTGGTGGAGCGATCCAGGCCGGAGACGACGTTGAGCCAGCGCTTCTTGGCGTTGGTGTGGTTGAGGCTGTGGGCGCCGTCGGGAATGGTGTGGGCAGTGCCGTGAGCACGTCGCTCCAGGAAGCGCCGTCCCAGGACCGGTCCCAGGTGGCCACGCCGGGCTCCCCGAACAGGCACTCCTCGGACCCGCCGCGGTCGCGTCCACCATCGGCGACGTAGGCTCGAAGGGGGTCGTCGGGATCGACCTCCAGGTCGCGCACGTCGAAGCCCTCGGAACCGGTCACCGCGCTGCAGGTCACCGTGGACAGGTCGTCGCAGTCCAGCGGCAGCCCCAGCCCGTCGGGGACCGAGCAGCGCACCAGGCCGGGCTCGCCTGTCGCAGCCTTGAGACCGACCAGGAGGGTGGCCTCTCCGGCGACTGACCCCTCGCCGAGTGCCAGGGCGCTCACCGGCGCCACGGCGGTAGCCGGCAGCGGCAGCATGCAGGTGTCGAGGTCCTCGTCCACCAGCCGGACCCCGCGACCCTGGGCCAGCACGGGGTCCGGATCGCTCAGCTCGGGCACGTCGGTCGCCACCAGCAGGACCTGTCTGCTGAAGGAGCCGGCGGTCGGGTAGCTCAGGATGGCCATGAGCTCACCACCGGCGCGGGCGACCACGCCGCCGGAGCTGGCGTTGCAGTCCCAGTTGCGGCCGTAGCTGGCGACGCCGTCCTCAGCGCCGAGCACCCGTGTCCAGGTGGCGCCGGTGTCCGAGCTCGTGAAGAGGGAGCCACGGGTCGGACGAAGACCGCTCCCCACCTGCTCCCGAGCGTCCTTGTCCCCGGTCAAGGCCCAGAGCGTGCCGTCGTCGTAGACGCCCAGGTCCCAGATGGCCAGGTCTTCCGTCGGCCACAGGTGCTGCGGGGTGGTGTACTCGTCTGCCAGGTCGTTCAAGAGGGACCAGTTCTCCCCGTCTGTCGTCCAGGCCCCGGCCCCGACGTCACTGACCGCGAACAGGGTGCCGTTGGACACCTCCAGCACGTTGTTGGTGGCTCCCCCGACGGGGGTGTTGGTGTCGACCCAGCCCGCGATGGGCCCCTGAATCGAGCCCAGATCGTCCAGCGGCGGCCACACGTAGGCTGCATTGCCCAAGGTCACGAAGTCCACGACCGAGCTGCCCGGGCCGCTGCAGCGGATCTCCAGCTCGTCCAGGGTGAAGGGCGGTGCCCCCAGCCCGCTCAGATCGACCTGGTGCATGCCAGGAGTGGTGAAGGTCTGCGACACCTCGTCGAGCGCCGACGCGGACAGGGTGCAGGTCGCGTCGGTCATCATGGGCAGGTGGAGCACGGCCCACGGCTCGCCCCGAGGCCACTGGAGTGGACTCCTCAGGCTCACCCACGAGTCACCCTGCGCTCCGCCACCGCCAGCGTGCGAGTCCATGATGAGCACGTCGCCGTTCGTGAAGACCTGACCGGATCCCGGTGCATTGCCGGATCGGTCCCAGTCCTGCAGATCCTCGAAGCCCTCGACCAGTCGGTAGCGGACCCGGTCAGCACCGTCGCAGTCCTGGTCGAGTCCGTCCCGATACACCTCCGCGGCCCCTGGGTGCACGGCCGGATCAGCGTCGTCGCAGTCGATGACCCCCTCGAACCCGGGCGGCCCCTGACAGCCTACGGCGTCGCTGTCGTAGCCGTCATTGTCGATGTCACAGGGAGGTGCTGCGATGGCCCCCCCCTGCAGGATCAGTGCCAGTGCCAGGCCCATGGGTGCTGCCTCGTGGTGAGCGGGAAGGCGGACGCTACCACCCGTTCACGTGTCTCCAGGCCCCGGATCCATCGCCCGACTATTCCGCGTGAGAGTCGTTCTGGAGTAGCTCAGGGCGCCCCGTACACCCTCGCCCGAAGCCCCTCCCACTCCTCCCCCGTGGTCAGCTGCGTGACCGCGTGGGCCGCCGAGATCGCGTGGTAGGTGAAGTCGAGCCTCAGCGCGTTGTCGCCGGGCTGGGTCACCAGCGCCCCCAGGGCGAGCTCGGGCCTCGGGAAGCCGTGCACGTCGCCGGGCTGGAGCTGGAGGCCGAGGTTGTAGCGGGTGGCCTGGACCAGGGCGTCGCCGTAGCGGCGCTCCCGGGCGGTGTCGCCGACCCGGCGGGCGAGGTCCCAGGCGGCGGCGAGGCCCTCGGCGTAGACCCCCGAGGCGGCGAATTCCGTGCCCAGGGCGCCGGCGAAGACCGGGCCTTCCGTGGAGGGCTGGGTCGGCCGGGTGTCCAGCAGCCAGTCCGTCAGGTCGAAGACGTAGGCGGCGTAGCGGGGATCGGGCTGGACCCGGTGAAGCTCGGCGAAGGCCCGGGACTGCCAGGGCACGTAGGGCGCGTCTCTCTGGGTCAGCCAGCGGTCGCTGTAGTGCTCGAAGGCCAGTGCCAACGCCTCGGGGACCCGCGGGTCGCCGCTGACCCGGTGGTGGCGGACCAGCGCGAGCATCGCCTCGCCCGGGTAGTACTGCTGGTCGACGGGCTTGTCCGCACCCACGAAGTCCGTGGAGAAGCGGCCGTCGGGGCCCTGCTCGGCGAGGATCGCGCTGGCGAGCTGCTGCCGCAGGTCCTCGGTCACGGGCCGGTCCAGGGTCGCCAGCGCGGCGAGCAGGAAGGCGGTCGAGCCCAGGCCCGAGTCCTTCGGGAGCTGGGGCCAGTCGAGGAAGGCGGTGCCGCCCCGGTGCTCCAGCTGCTCGATGAACGGGACCAGGGCGCCCAGCACGCTGGCCTTCAGCGCCGGCTGCGCTGGCCGGGCCACGGCGATCTCCGCCATCACGAAGACCGCGTTGAGCACCCGCAGACACCAGTCCTCGATCGGCTCCACCCCGGGCCCTGGCAGGGCGCTGTAGAGGTAGCGGCCGTCCGCGTGCTGGTTCGCGAGGAACCAGCCCGCCGCCAGGTCTACGGCCTCGGTGAGCCGGGTGTGGCTCAGGTCCGCCGGGTCGACCACGCTGCGGCCGTCGGCGACCGGGGTGGCGGCGGTGGCCCCGGGTAGGACGACGAAGTCCTGGGCCTGGAAGGCGCTGAGGATGGCGCCCTCCTGCTGCCAGGCGGTCTCTTCGGCGCCCAGATCCACCGCGAGCTGGCGCAGCACGGCCTCGCCGTTGGTGTCGTTCCGGGCGGTCACGGCCCAGGGGGTGAGCGTGGCCGCCCGGTCCCCGAGCAGCAGGGAGAAGCCCGCCTCCCGGCCCAGGCGGGCGGTGACGTGGCGAGGGGACGGGTCGAGGGCCTCGGCGCTGTGCAGCAGGCTCAGGGTCAGGGTGTCCGTCGCAGGGTCGTAGGCCGGCCAGGGGTCGAGGGCGCTGCGAACCGAGGCGGCCAGCGTGTCTCCGGCGCCCAGACGGGCCTCGGAGCCGCCCGACCCGTGCACCGCCAGGGCCAGCTGCAGGCCCAGCGCGCCCGACGGCTCGGACAGCGACGCCACCAGGGTCTCGGCGGAGCCCTCGCCGGCGAGCACGTCGCGCAGGGCCCGGGCGAAGGCCGCGGCCTCCTCCGGGTCCAGGGGCCCGGTGGCCGAGGGGCTCGCGGCTACGGAGAGCACGGGGTCGCTGGGCTCCCGGACCACCTCGAAGCCGATGGCGCCGGCCCGGCGCCGGCCGTCGGTCACCACCAGGGTCCAGGCCCCGGCGAGCATCGGGGTCGGGCCCCGGTAGGTGGACCAGGTGTTCGACCACCCCGACGCCACCGTCAGCCGCGAGAGGAACGCCAGGTCGCCGTCGGGGCCGTACCACTCGTAGGACACCCCGGGCTCGCGCTCGGCGGGCCGCCAGCTGCTCTCGAGCATGAGCGGCTCGTCCGGGTGGAAGGTGGCGCGCCGCTCGCCCAGGGCCTGAGGCCCAGCGGGCACCCCCAGAGCCAGGCCGGAGAGCCGGTTGTCCTCCCAGGAGGCCAGGGCCACCTCGCCGGGCTGGACGGTGTCCTCCGGCTCCAGGCTTCGGAAGACGCCCGTCCACCAGGCGCCCGCCGCCAGGCCCGCCCCCACGGCCAGGGCGGCGAGCACGGGCCGGGTGCGGCGGGACGGGGCCGAAGGGGCGGATCCAGTCATGGGAGGCGGTCTATCGTGCGCATGCCCTGAGCTGCCCGGACCGGGCCTCGTCGTCGTGCTCGGTGGTCCCGGGACCCGCCGTGCCGAGCGTGCTGGCCGGCCTGCTCCTGGTCGTGGGGCTCCGCCGCCGCCCGTCCTGAACAAAGTCCCGCCACCGCGCCGAAGATCCCGTAGACTGGTCCCCAGTGGTGAAGTCTGCGTGGATCCTGTGGGGGGTGATCGCGTGGCTCGGATGCCAGGACGGCGGCGACCCACGCGAGGACCCGGAGACCGCCCGGTGGGGTGAGGACACCGGTCCGCCTGGCGACAGCGACCCGGGTCCCCCGGTCGACGAGTACGCCGTGGGCGACCAGGAGGCCGACGACAGCTGGATCTTCTCGACCCGGACGATCCACCAGATCGACATCACGCTCTCCGAGGAGAGCATCGACGGGCTCGAGGCCGACGCCTACACCTACCAGCCGGGCAGCGTGACCTTCGACGGCGAGGCGGTCGACGACGTGGGCGTGCGCCTGCGGGGCAAATTCGGCTCCTTCCGCAGTCTCTCGGGCAAGCCCAAGTTCAAGATCGACTTCAACCAGTACGTCGAGGACCAGCGCTTCTGGGGCCTGGAGACCCTGTCGCTGAACAACGAGGTCGTCGACCACAGCTACCTCAAGGAGCCCCTGGCCTACGCCCTGATGGCCGAGGCGGGCGTGCCCGCGCCGCGCACCGGCTTCGCCCAGGTCACCGTGAACGGCGAGGACTACGGCCTCTACGTGCTCATCGAGACCCCCGACGACCGCTTCCTGAAGCGCACCCAGGAGCGACCCGACGGCAACCTCTACGACGGCAAGTACCTGTGGGACGGCTGCTGCAGCCTCCAGCTGCTCGACGTGGGCCGGGGCCTCGACGAGTACTTCCCCCTCGAGGAGGGGGTCGACATCGGCCACTCGGACATCGAGCGGCTCTCCACCACGCTCTTGACCAACTGGGGCTGGGAGCGCTGGGACGTGGAGCTCGCCGAGACCCTGGACTGGGACCTGGTGCTCAAGGAGTTCGCGGTCGAGCAGTGGGTCGGCCAGAACGACGGCTACGTGCTGAACACCAACAACTACCGGCTCTACTTCGACCCGGGCACGGGCAAGGCGAGCATCGTGCCCTGGGACTTCGACTACTCCTTCCTCTACGACTCGGAGTGGGGCATGGACTGGTGGAGCCCGCGGGGCACGCTGGCCTATGGCTGTCGGGTCGACGACAGCTGCTCGGAGGCCTGGACCGAGGCGATGGTCGAGGTGCTCGCCGGCGCCGAGTCCGCGGACCTGGTGGGGCTCTTCGACGACATGCAGGCGCTGATCGCCGAGGCCGCCGAGGCCGACCCCCGCAAGGAGACCAGCTGGAGCGGCGTCCAGGACGAGCAGGCCGAGGTGCGGGCCTGGCTGGAGCGCAGGAGCGACGAGCTGCGCACGGAGTACGGCCTGTGATCGCCTGGGTGCTGATGGCCTGTGCGCCGGCGACGGTGGCGGAGTTCGCACCGCCGACGGACCTGGCGCCGGGGCTCGCGACCACCGAAGACCACGAGGCCTTCGCGGACACCGGCGACGCCACCGCGCCCGACGAGGTCGAGCCCCTGGCCCTCTGCATCAACGAGTTCCTCCCGGACAACGACGCCGCCCTGCTGCTCGACGACGGCAGCTCGCCGGACTGGATCGAGCTGCACAACCCGGGCGAGGAGCCGGTGCTGCTGGCGGGCTGGAGCCTGAGCGACGACCCGGACGAGCCGGCCAAGCACGCCCTGCACAGCGACGTGACCGTGCCGCCCTTCGGCTTCGTGCTGCTCTACGCCGACGGCAGCGACGCGGTGGACCCCGAGCGCGTGTCCTTCAAGCTCGCGGCCGACGGTGGCTCCCTGGGGCTGTACGACCCGACGGGCCAGGGCGAGGTCCTGCACTACGGCGCGGTGGAGCCCGACTTCAGCGTGTACCGCAAGCGCGACTGCTGCGCGGCGAGCGAGTGCCTGGGCTTCGACTGGCGGGGCACGCCGGGGGCGACGAACGGGGGCTGACGCTCAGCCCTCGACGGCCACGAACTCGCGCTCCGGCAGCAACAGCCCGGTCAGGAAGCCCCCGCGGCCGCACCCGGTGTCGATGGCCACGCAGTGCCCGTGATCCTCGGCCTTCGGCAGGGGCAGGTGGCCCATGATCTGGGGGCGGTCCAGCACCGCGGTGTCCTCGGGCTCGGTCTTGGTCCAGAGCAGTGGCAGCGGGTCGGTGACCGCCAGGAAGGGCAGCGCTTCCTCCAGGACCATCCAGGACTTGAGCATGCCCTCGGGCACGCCGGCGTGCACCACCCACCAGGTCTCGCCGTGCACGCACAGGTCCAGCACCACGCCGAAGCCTTCGAGCAGGTCCCGGTGGGTCTGCGGGACCGCGCCGTGTTGCCCCGCGATCCGGGCGGGGGTGCGCCCCTTCACCCCGTAGCTCTCCAGGGTCGTCACCCCGCCCATCGCCTCGCTCAGGGCGAAGGGGTCGAAGCCGTGGCCTCGGGCCCACTCCAGGAACCACAGGTCGTGGTTGCCGAGCACCCCGGTGCAGCCGCGGTCCACCAGCTGCTGGACCACGCCGAAGCTGTCGGGACCCCGGTCCACCAGGTCGCCGACGGAGATGACGTCGCGGTCCGGGTAGCGGTCGAGCAGCCGGGCCAGGGACTCGGCGTCGCCGTGCAGGTCGCCCAGCACCAGGGCCCGATCCGGGCTCTGGTGGTGGAGGACCGACTCGGCCAGGCGGATCACCTCAGCCCGGCTTGTTGCAGAGGATGCCCTCGATGCGATGGATCACGTCGCCGGTCAGTTGCTCGCGGACACCCAGCGCGGCCATGTTCTCGGTGACCTGCTCGGGCCGGGAGGCGCCGGTGATGACCGTGCTCACGTGCGGGTGCAGCGACGCCCAGGCCAGGGCCAGCTGGGCCCGGGTGCAGCCCAGGTCGTCGGCGACGCACTTCAGGGCCTTCACCTTGTCGATGCGGTCTGGCGTGAACTCCTGCTGGAGCCACGCCATGCCGCTCAGGGCCGCCCGGCTGTCGCTGGGGATGCCGTCGTCGTACTTGCCGGTGAGCAGGCCGCTGGCCAGCGGGCTCCAGATCGTGGTGCCCAGGCCGCGGTTCTCCACGTGGCACCTCAGCGCCACCTCGACCCGGGCGCGGTGGAACATGTTGTACTGCGGCTGCTCCATCTGGGGCGGCTCGTAGCCGTGCTGGTCGCAGATCGCGTAGGCGGCCTGGAGCTGATCGGCGGTCCACTCGCTGGTGCCCCAGTAGAGCACCTTGCCCTGGCGGATCAGGGTGTCCATGGCCTGGCAGGTCTCCCGGACCGGGGTGTCCGGGTCCGGCCGGTGGCAGAAGTAGAGGTCGAGGTAGTCCACGTGGAGGCGCTCCAGCGCCGCGTGACAGGCCTCGACCACGTGCTTGCGGGAGAGCCCCCGGTCGTTGGGCCCTTCGCCACCCCAGAAGACCTTGCTCGACACCACGTAGGACTCCCGCCGCAGCTGCCTCAGGAAGCGCCCGACCACCACCTCGGCCTGGCCCATGGCGTAGGCCTCGGCGTTGTCGAAGAAGTTGACCCCGGCGTCGTAGGCGGTCTGCAGGCAGCGGAAGGCGCGGTCGTCGTCGACCTGCTTGCCGTAGGTGACCCAGGAGCCGATGGAGAGGAGGGAGACCTGGAGGCCGGAGCCTCCGAGACGTCGGTACTGCATGGGGGACCTCCTCGGGGAGCCCGGAGGCTATCGCGGGTCAGTCCTCCACCCACACCGGCCGGTGGTTGTTGTGGGCGACGGACTGGCCCGGCAGCCAGAAGGCCGGCCAGCTCGGGTCCTCGCCCGCTTCCGCCCGGGCCGGGTCGAAGGCGCTGATCCAGACCTGGGGCTCGCCGTCGACCTGCAGGCCGTAGGGGCGCCGGCTGGAGAACGCCAGCCAGAGCACGTCGTCGTCGGGCAGCGGGGCCCAGCGGGGCCAGGAATTGGTCAGCTCGCCCTCCTGGTTCGCCGCGTCGAGTCGCACGGGCTCACCGCCGTCGACGGAGACGACCCACAGCTCGGCGTCGGGGTCGTCGTAGGCGTTGCCGCTGGACTGGTTGAAGGCGATCCAGCGGCCGTCGGGGGAGAAGGTCGGGTAGAAGGCCTGGTAGGGCTCCTCGGGGGCGACCAGGACCTCCACCGGGCCGAAGGTGCCATCGCCCAGGTGCGCCATGACCGCGATGCGGCCGCCGTAGATCTCCACGTCGTGCTGGTGGCCGAGCGCCACCGTGACCGCGACCAGGGAGCCGTCCGGCGACCAGTCGGGGTGGGTCAGCAGGCCTTCGTGGGGCACGTCTTCGACCCAGGTGCCGGAGAGGCCATCGTGCAGCACGAGCTGGGCGTCCCGGGCCGCGAGCAGCCAGGCACCGTCGGGGGAGAAGGTCTTGAAGCGGCCCTCGGTGCCTTCGTCCAGGCCGACGATCATCGTGTCGTCGGCCATGTCGTAGAAGCCCATCGGCCCGGCGGTGGTGCCGTAGGTGAAGGCCATCACCCCGGCGCTGCTGATCGCGTGGCAGCCGACACAGGCGCCGGTGGTGCTCGCCAGGTAGGTCTCCGGGGTCTCGCTGCCGATGGGCAGCCGCATGAAGCCCTCGGTCGACGAGGTCCAGTAGAAGATGGACCCCGTGGCGTCCATGCGGTTGACCTGGAGGGTGCGCGGCTCGGCGGTGACCAGGGTGCCGTCGACCACGGCCGACAGCGAAGCCTCCAGGGTGCCCCCGGCGTTGGTGCTGGCGATGACCGGCCACCACTCCCCAGCCTCCCAGGTGGTGGCGGTGGTGTAGACGAGGGTGTCGGTGATCGGCGAGGTCAGCTGCAGCGCGTAGGCCTCGGCCCCCAGGTCCGACCACTGGAAGGCGAGGTTGGGGGTGTTGCGGGGCACGTTGACGCCGTCTTCCGGGTAGAGCCAGGGATCGGTCTCCAGGGCTGCGGCCTCGCCGTCGAAGGCGCTGGTGTCCAGGCCCTCGTCGTTGAGGGTCTGCTCCAGGATGACCGTGACCTCGGCCGAGCCCTCCAGGCCGGCCAGCTGGGCCTTGATCCAGGTGCGGCCGCCGTTGGTCTGGGAGGGCGTGAAGAGGCCCTGCTCGTCGATGGTGCCGGCGGAGCGGTTGGAGAGGCTCCACGCGACCAGGGGCAGCACTCCCGAGGTGCCGTCGGTGTAGGTGCCGGTCGCCTGGAAGGCCACGGTCAGGTCCTCGGACTCGGCCGTGCCGGTGCGGACCTCGAGGGTGGCCGGCGCAACCGTGATGCCGGTGAGGCTCTCGGTGTAGTCGGTGCCCTGGTAGCTGCTCTGGCAGCCCACCAGTCCGAACCAGGCCAGGGGGAAGAAGGAGGGCACGGCAGGGCATTATCGTGCTCGCGGTTACTCCCGTTCCATGCTGACCACCCTCCTCCTCACCGCCACCCTGGCCGCCGAGTGCGAGCGCGGATGGTCTCGCGACGCCGTGCTCGGCGCCGCGGCGCGGGCCGAAGAGGCCCACGGGGCGCTCGACGTCGAGGCCCTGCACGCCGCGGCCGACCAGGTCCGGGAGCGCCTGCCCTGCCTGGGCTACGTCCTCACGGTGCTCGATGCGGCCCGCATCCACCGGGTCGAGGGCCTGAGCCGCTTCGCCGGCGGGGATCACGAAGGCGCGGCCATGGCCTTCGCCGCCTCCCGGGCGCTCGAGCCGGGCTGGTCCTTCGATCCCCAGCGGGTGCCGGAGACCCACCCGCTCCAGGTGATCTACGCGAAGATCCCCACCCACAGCGCCGCCTACGCCGGTGTGCCGACACCGGCCGCCGGCGAGGTGCTGGTGGACGGCGAGGTGCGCCGAGGCCGCCCCAAGGACTGGCCCGCGGTGGTCCAGGTGGTCACCGAGGACCGCGGGGTGCTCACGAGCGCCTACCTGTGGCCAGACGACCCCTTCGTCGAAGTCGACACCGACGCCGCGCCCCTGGCCCTGTTCGGCAGCGAGGTCTTCGCCCCCCCGACCCGCGAGGACCGCCCGGGCGGCGTGACCTCCGAGCTCGAGCACCGCAAGGACGACCGTCGCTACGAAGCCGTCGCGGCCCTGGAGCACGATCCCGGCGCCACGGAGCTGATCCTGTGGGTGCTGTTCACCGACCCGGACAGCGAGGTGCGGTTCAAGGCCTGGCGCATCCTGCGGGCGCGGTCGAAGCGAGGGGTCGGTGACATGGTGCTGCAGCGGGAGGCCGTGGTCTGGATCGCGGAGCACGGGAAGGACGTGATGAAGCACGAGGCGATCGATCTGCTGCCGCGGCTGCCGGCGGAGTGACCCCACCGGTCGCCCGACTGGTTCGCTGAGGGCGCTGCTACCATCGGACCCCCGGAGGCATCGTGGACAAGGACGTCGCCCCCCCGATCTGCGATGGGCGATACCGCCTGGTGGGCAGGCTCGGGCAGGGGGGCATGGCCACGGTCTACCAGGCCTGGGACACCCGCCTGCGCGTCGCCCGTGCGGTGAAGGTGCTCGACCCCTCGCTGACGGAGGTGGAGCACCTGAAGCAGCGCTTCCTCACCGAGGCCCGGACCATCGCCAGGCTGGAACACCCGCACATCGTGACCGTTCACGACGTCGACGTCGACTCCGACGGAAAGCGGGTCTACATCGTGATGGCCCTGCTCAGGGGCGGCACGCTGATGGACCGCATCGAGCGGGATGGACCGCTGCCTGCTCACATGGCATGCGGGGTCATCCTCGAGCTCCTGGACGCTCTGGATGCCGCCCACGTGGAGGGCGTGGTCCACCGGGACGTCAAGCCCCAGAACGTCCTCCTCAGTCGCCGCGGCAGGGTGCAGCTCAGCGACTTCGGCATCGCTCGGGTCGCCGACCGGCGCGGCCGCAGGACCCAGACCGGGATCACCATGGGCTCGCCGGCCTACATGCCGCCGGAGCAGCGCAGCGACGCGAGCCAGGCCGGGCCGCAGGCCGACCTCTACTCGACGGCTGCGACCCTGGTCCAGCTGGTGACCGGTCGGGATCCCTATGACCTGCACTCGAGCGACCTGAGGGGGCGGGCTCTGGCGGGAGTGCCAGAGGTGCTCCGAGCTGTGATCGCCCGGGCCACGGCCTACGAGCCCGAGGAGCGCTACGCGAGCGCGCCGGCGATGGCCGCGGCCCTGCGGCGGGCGCTGCCCGAGCTGCCGAAGGATCCCCTCGCGCCTCCGCTGGTCCGCCACCAGAGGACCCTCACCGACTCCTGGGAGGAGCCGACCCACCGCAGTGCGGCGGTCCCCTCCGCGCCGCCGGGCCTGGCGCCGGCGGGCCGCCCCGTGCCCACCGCGGTGCCAGGCGGTCACACCCCGCAGCCCAGGAAGACCGTCGCCGATCACGGGCCGCGGGATCCGGCCTCGGCGGACACGCTGTGGCCCGACGGGTCCCGCCCCGAGGCCGAGCGGAGCGACACCCTGTGGCCGCAGGACGCACCGGTCCAGCGGGCCCCGTCGGAGCCGGGGGAGGCCCCGACTCCCGCGCGGCGCGCCCGCTGGATCCCGGCCGCTGCCTTGGTGGGGCTCCTGGGGTTGGGCGCGTGGTGGACCTTGGGGCTCGAGGAGCCGCCTGTGGAGCCGGAGCGGGACGCCGTGCAGGCGCACCCCGTCGTCCCGGAGCCCGTGCCTGACGTCCCGGCGCCGGTCCTGCCGGAGCCGGTCCTGGAGGAGTCCACACAGCTCGAGCCGGCCGCCGAGGAACCGGCGCCTGCTGTCGTGAAGCCCGAGCCCGTCGTCGAGGAGCCCGAGCCCGTCGTCCAAGAGCCCGAGCCCGTCGTCGAGGAGCCCGAGCCCGTCGTCCAAGAGCCCGAGCCTGTCGTCGAGGAGCCCGAGCCTGTCGTCGTGGAGCCCGAGCCTGTCGTCGAGGAGCCCGCCGCGATTTCCGGCACGCTCTTCGTCAGCAGCAAGCCCGTGTCCCGGGTCCTGGTCGACGGGCTGGAGGTCGGGCAGACCCGCCTGCGGGAGTCCGTGACGGTCGGGACCCACCAGGTCGAGCTGGTCACCGAGGATGGCCGCCGGGCGCGGCAGGTCGTGACCATCACCGAGGGCAAGCAGACCTCGCTGTGCTGGGACTTCGCGCTGGAGGCCCAGTGCCCGCGCTGAACCTCGCCCTCGTGATGCTCCTGGCACCGGCCCAGGCCGCGCGCACGGTGGTGCATGACGGCGCTGGCGAGGCGACCAGGGCCCGGGTCGAGGCGGTCGCCGAGGAGCCCGTCCGCTGGCTCGACCTGGGTGAAGCCACCGCGGAGCATCCCCCCGCGGCCATCGGCGCGGCCGAAGTGCGGGGCTGCTCGGGGAACCCCTGGGCGCCAGGTGCCCTGGCGGAGGCGCGCCGCCAGGTGCAGTCTCACCTGGACTACGGCGAGGACGCGCTGGCGGCCGGCGTGCTGGAGGAGCACCTGGGCGCCCTGGCCTGCGCGGTCGAGGTGGTGGATGCGGGCGACCTGGCCTGGCTGTACCTGGTCCAGGGCTGGGCGGCCCAGCAGGCGGGGGACGCCGAGGCGGCGCGGCTCGCCTGGTCCCGCTCGCGCAGGGCGGATCCCTCCCTGGGCTGGCCGGCCACACTGGGGGCCGAGGATCCGGCCCATGGGGCCTTGATGGCGGAGCCGGCCACGCTGCCGTCCCGGGCCGTCAGCCTCTCCCCTGGCCCGGCTGCGGTGGCGGTCTGGGTCAATGGTCGCCCGGTGAGCGGGGCCCTGCAGCTCGACCAGGACTGGAACCTGATCCAGCTCGGGGAGCCGGTGCGGGGGGTGTGGGTCCGGACGCCGTCCGAGGGCCTGGCCGGTGTGGTCGTGCCCCAGGCCACGCCCGGGAGTGGGGTGGCCTGGGTGACGGAGGAGGCCGCGCGCTGGGACCTGTCGGTCGTGCTGAGCCAGGTGGTCGACGACGCCGGGCCTGTCTGGGTCGTCGCGGAGGACGAGGTGTGGCAGGGCACGCCGGGGTCCGAGGCCTGGCGTCCGGTGGACCTGGCGGGTCGGGACACCCGCGGCCGCCCGGTCCTCCTGCTCGCCGGTGGTGGGGTCGCGCTGGCCGGTGGCGCGGCGCTCGCGGCGGTCAGCTACACCGCCGGGCTGCGGCTCTCCCAGAGCAGCGGCACCTTTCCGACCGAAGAGGCGTACGACCGGGCCCTGACGGCACATGGTCGCTGGCAGGTCGCCTGGTACGGCGGTCTGGGGCTCGGGGTGGCCGGGCTCGCGGCGACCACCACCGGCCTGCTCCTGGGCCGTCAGGCGCGGCTGGTGGTGGTGCCGGTGCCCGGCGGTGTCCAGGTGGTCTGGGTGGGCGGCCCACCCTGACCGCTCAGATGTGGATGTGCCGGGTGAAGCGCCAGTACAGGGCCACCGGCGCCTGCGCGTTGTCGTACCCGGGCGGCAGGCGCTGGATGAAGAACCAGCCCAGGCCGGCCTCATAGGTCCAGGACCGGGAGTCGGGGCGGTTCTTCGACAACAGGCGACCGGACCAGCCGGCGGCGACGAAGCTGTTCATGGTCTCGGTCGGCGGGGTCGAGCCGGCCCGGACCACGAAGCCGTGCCGCATGCGGCCCTTGCCGTAGTGGGCCAGGAACGACGTGGAGAGCATGACGTCCATCCAGGCAGCGCCGTCGTCGGCGACGGTCGGACGGCCGCTGGCTCCCACCTCGAAGGAGTAGGGGCTCCGCTGGCCCAGGCGCTTCTGCAGGGAGACGCCGAACAGCCCGCCGCCCCCGATCTCGAAGCCGACTGCCAGACCACCGGGCTGGACGGGCAGGGTCACGCCGGAAGAGGTCTCGGCGGCGAGAGCGTCCGGCGATGAGAAGACGGTGAGGGCGACGAGGACGAGGGCGAGGATGCGGCGGGACATGGAGACCTCCTTGGGGGTGAGGGCAAGGTCCCATCGCCGCGGGCCAGCGCGGTTAGCTGCTATGCGCTGACGGGTGCATCCCTTGAGGCCCATGGGTCCGGGTCGGTAGGCTGGGCGTCCGGAGACGCCGCGGTGCTGCTGTTCCTGACCCTCTCGTGCTTCCCGCCCGCGCCCACCTGGGGCCCGGTGGACCAGGGCCCCGACGGGGTGGTCGTGCCCGATCCGGGGAGCGGACAGGTCCTGGTGGCCGGCGGTGTGGACGACGCCGTACACCGGGTGGACGTCTCCGGGTCCTGCAGCGCGCCGACCCATCTGGCCCGGGATCCCGCCGGGGTCGCCTGGGTGACCTGTGCGGGCCAGGGCCGCCTGCTGCGGGTGAGCGCCGGGCCCAAGGCCGAGGTCCTGGACCTGCCGGCCAGCTGCAGCGAGCCGAGTGCGATCGCCTGGGCCCCGACCGATCACGTCTGGGTCGCCTGCGGTCAGGCACGGGAGGTCCTGAGGCTGGATCGGGACGGTGTCCTGGTGGACAGCAAGGACCTGGACCTGGTGCCGACCTCGGTGGCGGCGGACCGCCGCGGGGGCGTGTGGGTCGCGGGGCTGGAGCGCGGTGAGCTGGTGCGCTTCGAGGGCGGCGAAGCGGCCAGCGCGGTCGATGTCGAGGCGCCAGCGGCCCTGGTGGCCATCGGACCCGACAGCGCCGCCTGGTCGCTGCGAGACGGCAACCAGTTCCTGTGCCGGGTGCCCGCCGGGAGCGAGACCGCCTCCTGCGGGGAGACCGGCTCCACGGAGCCGCGCAGCATCACCTTCGACCGCTCCGGCCGGGCCTACGTCATCCACCAGCAGGACGTGGTCGTCTACGACGCCTTCGATGGGACCTGGCGGGACACCTGGCCCGCGGTCTTCCAGGGCGCCTCCGGCGCGACGCTCGGGCCCGATGGCCTGCTCTGGGTCGTCGATGCCACGGCCGGCGAGCTGGTGCGGCTGGATCGGGCTGGGGAGCGACAGGGCAGCCTGGGGCTCGCCGTGACGGAGAGCGCCGGACTGGGCGACATGGGGGGCCAGCTCGGGCTGTGGCTCGGGCGGCCGTGGGGGCAGGAGGTCTCACTGGCGTCGGTGGCTCCGCTGGAGTTGGTGGGCCACCTGCGCGTGCTGGCCACCGGAGACCTCGACGGAGACGGCCTGGACGACCTGGTCACCTTCACCGAGGAGGACGAGATCTGCTGGCTCGCCGGAGCGGACTTCGCCAGCTGGGGTGACCCGGACTCGGCAGCTTGCTGGGACGGCGGCGACGAGCTCGTGCTGGGCGTGCGCACCCTGCTGGAGGACATCTCCGGCGACGGGGTGGACGACCTGTTGTTCACCGTCAGCCTGGACGCCTCGGCGGAGGAGGTCAACGAGCTCTATGTGGTGTTCGGCGGCGCCGCGCCCTTTGGCAGCAGTCTCGCCGATGTCGCCCACGTCCGGCTCGACGCCGACTACAAGATCGACGGGACCGTGGTGGACGAGATCCACGGTGAGGGCGCCACCATGGCGGTGGCGGACCTCGACCGGGACGGCTTCCAGGACCTGCTGATCGGGGCCAACGTGCACGGCTGGGCCGGGGACGCTCCCTCGGTCGCGTGGCTGGTGCGCGGACGAAGCGAGGCGGACTGGCGGTCCCTGCACGGCACCCACCTGTTCGACGCGGCGACCTGGACCTTCCAGAGCGAGGCGCGCCAGTTCGGGGTGGGCGTGGACATCGGAGGCGACCGGGACGGCGATGGCGTGCCGGAGCTGGTCATCGTGGCGCCGTCGGCGCTCGAAGCTGGCGGCTCGACCTTCCAGGGGGCGGCGTTCGTCTACGACGGAGAGGCGCTGGCGAGCTCCGCGGCGGGCCCCGTCATGGACACCACCGCCCTCGAGCTGAGGGTGGAGGAGGGCTACGACGACACCGCGACCTACGACGGCTGGGCAGGGAGCCTGAACCACGCTCGCTGGGCCGGTGACCTCGACGGAGACGGCCTCGACGACCTGCTGCTCACCGGCGCCGGCATCGGCCTCGGCGGCCTGGTCAACAACGGCATGGTGGGCTGGGTGCTCGGCGATGCCGACCTCGGCGAGGGCGGCACCATCGACGAGCACCTGACCATGGTCCCCGGCGTGGCCAGCGATCAGACCCTGGGCGTGGTGGCGCCCTGGATCGCCGACTTCGACGGGGACGGCTTCAGCGACGTGCTGGTGCCCGCCCGGGAGCACGACAATCGCAGTGGCCGGGTGGCCATCTTCTACGGCGGCCGCGTCCCCCTGTCCGCACCGGGTGAACACCTCTCCTTTGCCGCGGCCGAGACGTCGATCGACGGACCTGTCGATGGCTTCATCGGCTCCAGCGAAGTGCGCACTGGGGACTTCGACGGCGACGGCCGCCAGGAGCTCGCCTTCGGCGGAGTCGATCGGGTCTACATCCTGGACGGCCCTCACCGATGACCCCGCGGACCCTGGTCCTCACCCTCGGGCTCGGTCCCGACGGGGCCACGGCGCTGCTCCAGGACGGGCGCCGGCTGCCGGTGGAGGGCTCGGTCGGGGCGGATGCTCTCGTCGCGGCGGCCCGGGTGGACCACGACCCTCCAGCGGTGCTCTCGCCTCGCGCGGCGGCGGCCCTGAGCGCAGCCGAGCGGGACACGGCGGTGGCCCTCGCAGGCGCCCTCCTCGACCCGCCCGGCATGGCCGCGGTGCGGGACCGGCTCCACGGCTGGGCCGCTCGCCACGCGGGCGAGATGCGCACGGTGGTCCTGGACCTGCGCCTGCCTGTGCTGCGCGGGCTGCCCTGGGAGATCTTGGGGGCCCTCCGGCCTGGGCGGTCCCCCCTGGCGGGGGTGCACTGGGTTCGCGGCGTCCCGGGACCGGCCCAGGCCGCGCCGCCGACCGGCGCACACCTCGAGGTCCTGCTCTGGGTCCCCGACCCCGAGGACCCGATCTGCGCCGCCGTCGCCAGCCACCTGCAGGACCGCCTCCGCCGCGCGGGGCCCGAGGCGAGCTGCGTGCGCATCCCCGACCCGCTGCGCGCGCCTGCGGCCCGGCCCGGCGTCAGCCGCATCCTGCACCTCGTGACCCACGGCCAGCCGGCCCTGGACCAGCTGGTGCTCTCCGCGGCGGGGGGGCGGGTGCAGGCGACCGACGCGCTGGCGCGGCTGGTGGAGCCCCTGCTGCGCCAGCTGCACCTCGCCGTGATCGACGTCTGTGGCGGTGCGTCCACGGTGCTCGACCCCGCCGAGGCGCCCGCGAGCCGGTTCGTGGCGGCGGGGGTGCCTGCGGCGCTGGGGCCGCGGAGCGACCTGGATCCCTTCGCCTCCCAGGCCTTCACCGGGGCGCTGTACGACAGCCTCCTGCGCGGCCAGGGTGTGCTGGCGGCCGTGCGCGCCGCCCGCGCCGCCATGGACGCCGCGGGACTGGCCCATCGGAGCGCCCGGAGCTGGAACGTCACCGTCAGTGCCGCGGACCTGGCGTGGCAGCAGGCGCCGCCTCCGCTGGAGACCTTCCAGCTGCCCGGGACCTGGGCCCTCGGCACGCTGCCAGCCTGTCGCGCCGGGGCGACTGCGCTCGCGGTGGCCTGGGAACGCGGGCTCGGATTCGTGGGGCTGGAGCACGTCGCGCTGGCGTTGTCACGGTCGGCGTCTCCCCACCTGGACCGCCCCGTGCGGGAGGCATTCGGGCGGCTGGGGGGCCTGCTCGACGAGCTCGCGCCCGAGGGCCCGGCCGAGCCCGGGCCGCCTCGGGAGACCGAGGGCCTGCGGCGGGTCCTGGCAGAGCTTGGGGCGGGCCACGACCTGGCCGCGCTGGCGGTCGCCGTGCTCACGGCCCCCCTGGCCGAGGTCCTCCTGGGCCAGGACGACGGCGTGCGTCGGTGGCTGGGCCGCCACGGCACCGAGACCGTGGCGCCGGGCACCGGGGCCGGCAGCCAGGACCCCCACATGACCACGGCCCCGCCGACCGGCCTCCTCCTGGTCGCGCTGGGCGGGCCTGACGACGGTCGACGGATCCACCTCGGCGAGCCCGGCGCCCAGCTCGGGCGCGCGACCGGGGCCGCGGGGGAGGACCCGGCGACCCGTCTCTTCGCGGGTTGGCCGGTGAAGGACGTCACCGTCTCCCGGAGACACCTGACCTGGCTGGGCCGCGGTCGGCTGAAGGCCAGCGGGGGCTACACCGAGGTCGATGGCGAGGCGCTCTCGCCGGGTCAGGAGTGCCTGCTGCGGCCCGGCCAGGTGCTGAAGGTGGGGTCGCGACAGCGGCTCTGGGTCGTGGGTTGCGGGGGGTGATGACTCATCCCGACGCGACCTGCACCGTCACCACCAGGGCCGAGAGCGCTCCTGCACGCAGCTGGTCCTCGGTGGCCTGCCAGCGGGTGTCGGCCGCCTCGGCCCAGTCCACGTGGGCGCCCGGCGGCACCAGGGTCAGCACGAAGGTCTGCACACCCGGCGGTCCTCGGAGCACCAGGTCCACGACGGTCTGACCGCCGTCCTGGCGGAACTCGCCGATGGGCGCCCAGTCGTCGGGGCTCACCGGGTAGAGCACCTCGCTGCGCCCGGCCACCACCCGGAACAGCACGGGGTGGTGCTGCTCCTGCCCGGGCGGGACGGTCAGCCGCAGGGCGGCCCGACTACCGGGCCGGGCCGGGCCCGGATCCAGGGCGACGGGAGCCACGGCGTGTCCGGCCAGGGGCTGGGTGAGCTGGACCAGGCCGTCTCGCAGCCGGGTGAGCCAGCGGCCCAAGGCCTCGAGCCGCCCGTCGGCGGACACCTGGGCCCGGACCAGGGCCAGGATCTCCGCGTGCTCGGCGGGGGTCCAGTCCACGCGCGGCCAGGCCGCCGCCCAGAGGGGATCGCCCCCCGCGAGCGCGTCGGCGGAGAGCGGACCCTGCTCCAGGAGGCGCTGCACGAGGGCCTCCCCCGCGGTCCGAGCGGTCCCGCCGGGGCTGGCCTGGGCCACCGCCGCGAGCTGGTAGACCAGGCTCGCCAGGGCGAGCTCGGCGGCCTTTGGGTGGTGGGTGCGGTACCACGCCAGGGTCGGACCGACCGCGTCCCCCAGGGCCGCCTTGGCCTCCGGCTCGTGGAGGGCTTCGGCCCAGCGGCCGGCGGTCTCGCGGACCTCCTCGGCCATGGCCCTGAGGGCGTCTTGCTCGCTGCGCTGGGGGCTCATGGGGCTCCTCCGGCCGGGGCAGGACCGGCGTCGGGGCCAGGGTCCTCCCGGGGCGCAGGGCCGGGGTTAGC
>CAYFPX010000015.1:0-45535 GCA_964344945.1 uncultured Enterobacterales bacterium | reverse complement strand
GCTCACTCGGCGGGCTCGTCCTCGGGCGCCGGGATGGCCTCCTCGGTGGCCTCCAGGACCTCGTAGACCCAGGCCCAGACCGGACCCTTCGTCCAGGCGAGCTCGTCGCGGGCCTGGTAGCGGGCCTGCTTGAGGGTGTTGAGGGAGACCCCCTCCCGCCAGTCCCGCACGAAGTGCACCTCGGCCCAGTCGCCCAGGTCCAGGGTGGCCTGGTGGGCCTCCTCGAGCAGGGCCACCTCGCCCGTGGCCAGGGCGTAGCGGGCCTCGGTCAACCAGAGGAAGACCTTCGAGGGCACGTCCTCGACGCCCAGCGAGGTCGCGATGCGCAAGGCGAAGGGGCCCAGCCCCGGCTTGTGGAAGGCCTGCTCGAAGCGCTGGACGGTCCCGCTGAAGGGCAGGCTGCCGGCGAACCGGGCCCGCTTGCTGTTGCCTGCCCACCAGGTGGGCTCCTCCCGATCGACCCAGTCCACGAGTGCGGGGAGCTGCGCCGACTCGACAGCGGCCTCCCGGACGAAGGCGACGCCCGCCTGGGCGCGGGTGCGCGCGGGGCCCTGCAGGTGCCGCCGGACCCCCGCGAGGGCACTGCGGTGGGCTTCCCCGGCGAAGTGCCGCCGACGGGAGGCGTCGTCGAGATCGGCGCAGGCCTCGGCCACGGCGCTGCCACCGCTGGGCGGGCCCGCGCGGACCGCCTCGAGCAGGGCGTCGCGGGTCGCGTCGGCGTCGACCCGCCGACGCAGCCGCGGCCCGTCGTTGACCCAGGGGAGCTTCATCAGGGCCTTGCAGGCCTTCGCGTGCAGGGCCTGGGCCCGGCGCTGTCGCGTGGACGCCTTGCCGCCCACCTCCACCGGCCGGAGCAGAGCGCCCGCTCGCCAGGAGTCGGCCCGGGGCTCCGCCCGGAAGCCACGGCGGTTCGCCGCCACCGCCAGGGCGTACTCCGCTCCCAGCCGCGCCAGGCTGGTCTCGTCGAGGGCCAGGATCCGGACGCCGAGGGGGCCCGGCCACGCCAGCGCCACGCCGTGCTCAGGGCCGCACATCGCGCGAACGTAGCACGCACCGACTTGGAGCTAACCGAGGGCCAGGCCCCGGTGCGTAGCTTGCTTCCACACCCCAACCGGAGCCACGACATGACCCTCTCCACCCTCTCGCTGCTCGCCTTCTCCGTGACCTCCTCGGCCTCCGCGAAGGAGATCGACCTGGCCTGGCGCGGTGAGCTGCCCACGGTCGCCACCGATCTGGCCTGCAGCCTGGAGGTGGTCGACCAGCGGCCCGCGGAAGAAGGCGCGGACGACCCCGCGCTGCTCGGCAAGGTCCGTGGAGGCTACGGCAATCCCTTCCAGATCGTCGCTCGCCACGATGGCCTCCAGGGCACGCTTGCGGCGTGGACCACCGACGTGCTCGGCACCCAGGGCATCGCCGTCCACCCCGAGGCCTCGGACTGCGCCCTCACCCTGGTGGTCGATCGCTTCTGGACCGACGGGTACTTCGTCAACTGGATGCAGATCGACCTCCGCCTCGAGGTCCGGGATGGCGACCGCACGCTCTGGTCCCAGGACCTGTCCGGTGGCACCAAGCAGGCCCTCTGGTGGGGGGTCTGGAGCGCCGGGGCCCTGGACCGGATGGCCAACAGGGTGCTGGACGGGATGTCTGCCGACGCGGTGGCGACGGTGGCGACCCAGTCCTTCCGCGCGTCCGTCGCCGAGCAGGCGGCCCCGGTCGCGGCCTCCGCCTTCTGATCAACCCCCCCACACCCTTGGAGTCCCTCATGAAGCAGCATTCCCGCATCTTCGTCGCTCTCGCCGGCGGCGTCTTCGTCCTGTCCTCCACCGCGACCGCGGCCGCCCCCGGTGGCATGAGCAGCGGCCTGATGTCCCGCCTGACCGCCCTGGAGACCAAGGTGGCGGGACTGGGGCAGTCCCTGGCGGATCTCACGGACGACCTCCTCGCCCTCGCCGACGACGTGTCGGGGCTGGAAGACGAGCTCTCGGTGAGCGACGCCCTCCTCCGCCGGAGCCACGAGGCCCAGGCCCTGGTCGCCTATCGCTTCGATCAGGGGTCGGGCACGATGGCCTATGACGTCTCGGCCCACGGTCCCCACGGCGCCGTGGACGGTCCTGGCTGGTCCACCGAGGGCATCTCCGGTGGCGCGCTGGAGTTCAGTGGCGCTGACGCGGAGCACGTCGAGGTCCAGGCTGGTCTGGTGCTCGGCGATGTCATCAGCGTGGAGGCCTTCGTGATGATCGACGGCAGCACGTCCGACCACCAGGTGGTGGTCTCGAAGTGGTACGACGCCGATGACGCGTCGGGCGTCTCCTTCACGCTGGAGCTGACCCCGTCGCTGGAGCCCCAGTTCTACCTGGCGGGTCTGGGTACTGCCCAGGGCGCTGTGCTGGGCACCGGGCTCTGGACCCACCTGGTCGGCACCTACGACGGAGAGACCATTCGGCTCTATGTGGACGGTGAGGAGGTGGACACGGCGAGTGCCACCGGCGTGCTCGCCGACAGCACGGCTCCGCTGCGGGTCGGGGCGCACGACTCGATCGGCGACCACAACACCTTCCACGGGCTGATCGACGAGGTCCGGATCTACGACCGGCCGCTGAGCGCGGAGGAGATCGCCGAGCGGGCGGCGCTCTGAGGCCGGGCAGAGGTCGAGCCCTCCCGTCGGGAGGGCTCGACCCGACGACGTAGACTCCCCCCCCATGCCCCCCCCCCCCGACCTCTACCCCATCCCCTTCCCCACCCTGGTCGACCGCCTCGACCGGGAGCTCGCCGCCGGTGGGCCGATCTACGGGCTCAGGCCCCGGGAGATCTGGACCCCGGACCCGGACCGGGACCTCTCCACCGTGCACCTGGGCCGCCGGCTCGCCACGCCGGCCGGACCGGCCAGCGGCCCGCACACCCAGCTCGCCCAGAACCTGGTCCTGAGCTTCCTCGGCGGCGGGCGCTTCCACGAGCTCAAGACCGTCCAGGTCGACGACGAGCTGGTCATCCCCCGGCCCTGCATCTTCGTGCCCCACGTGGGCTACAACGTGGAGTGGAGCCAGGAGCTGCGCGTGCCGCAGTCCGCCCTGGAGTACGTGAAGGGCTGGGTCCTGGTCCACGGGCTCGTGGCCCTGAGCGACCGCTGGCCCGCCGTCGACACGACCTTCGACGTGTCCATCGGGTACGACCTGGCGGGGGTCCGGAGCGACAAGGTCCGGGGCTACCTGGCGGCCATGAGGGACGCCTCGACGCTGATCGCCCAGCTCCAGGACCAGGTCCGGGACCGCTGGCCGGCCTGGGCCGACGTCGAGGTCCCGCCGCAGGTGAGCGACTCGATCACCATCAGCACCTTCCACGGCTGCCCCGCCGAGGAGATCGAGGCCATCGCCAGCCAGTGCCTGGCCTGGGGCTGGAACACGGTGGTCAAGCTCAACCCGACCCTGCACGGCCACGACCGGGTGCGCGGGCTCCTGGACACCATGGGCTACACCGGTGTGCGGCTGGACCCCCACGCCTTCGAGAAGGACCTGCAGTGGTCCCAGCTCGAGGCGTTCATCCCCCGGCTGCAGGCCCAGGCCGACGCAGCGGGCCTGGGCTTCGGCGTGAAGTTCACCAACACCCTGGTCTGTCGCCACGACGAGCCGCCCTTCGGCGAGGGCGAGATGTACCTGTCCGGGCCACCCCTGCACGTGCTGGCGACCAAGCTCGCGGCGCGGTTCCGGGCGGCCTTCCCGGACCTGCCCATCACCTTCTCCGCCGGGGTCGAGGCGAGCAACTTCCCGGCCTGCGTCGAGAGTGGTCTGGCGGCCATCACCAGCTGCAGCGACCTGCTCAAGGGCGGCGGCTACGGCCGCATGACCAAGTACCTGCGAGCCCTGGAGAAGGACATGGCGGCCCGGGGGGTGAGCGATCTGGCCGGCTACCGCCAGGGCGACGGCGCGGCCTTCCTCCAGGCGCGGGCGGCGGAGCTGGAGCAGCAGGCGGTCTTCCACCAGGGCGGTCAGAAGGCCCCGCGCAAGGTCGGCACCCAGCTGGTGCTGCTGGACTGCCTGACCTGTGACAAGTGCATCCCTGTGTGCCCGAACGCGGCGAACTTCGCCTTCGACGTGCCCAAGGGGGAGTGGAACCCCGGCCGGGTGGCCTGGAGCGGGGGGGACTTCTCGACCGCCGAGGGCGAGCCCCTGGTCGCCGGCAAGCGCCACCAGATCGGCAACGTGGCCGATGCCTGCAACCTGTGCGGCCAGTGCGACCCCTGGTGCCCCGAAGACGGCGGGCCCTACCTGGCCAAGCCCACGCTGTTCCTCTCGGAGGAGAGCTGGGTCGATCACCCTGGGCGCGACGGGGTCCTGGTCGAGGCGGACCGCCGGAGCATCCGCTGGCGTCGGGGGAGCGACGAGGTGCGCTACGTGCGCGAGGCCGACGGCGCCCGCTTCGAGACGGCGCAGGGCACGGTCTGGCTCGTCGACGACGCGGCGGTGCGGACCGAGGGCTCGGGCGACGTCGACCTGCGGGACGCGGTGACCCTGCGGCTCTTCCTCGAGGGCTTCCTGGCTGCGGGCAGCGGCATCTGGCTCGCGCCGTGATGGTCCCGGAGCAGCCCCCGGGTGAATGTCACCCCCGACGGGGCAGCCCCCGGGTGAATGTCAGGGTCAGGCCGCCCGGGTCGCCGATGGGGCGGAGTCCAGGGCCCCAGGGAGCCCGATCGGGCCAGAGTGCCTCCTGGGAGTGACGTTCACCCCGGGGCTGCCCTCCGGGGGGTGACATTCACCCGGGGGCTGCCGAGCGGCGGGCGAGGATGAGTCGGGGATCAGGCAGACCGCGATGCGGGCAGCGGCGCGACGTCCGGCTCCACCCACCGCTCCCGCGCCTCCCAGCCCATCATCACGTCTCGGCTCCAGTAGCGGAGCAGGTGCCGCTTGTCGGCGTAGGCCGTCAGCATCGCCTCGATGCTCGGGTCCTGCTGCAGCTGCCACGCCACCAGCCGCAGCCACGCCGCGGTGATGGTCTCGTGGTACCCGCTCTCCTTCGTGGTCTCGATGCCGTGGTGGGCCAGGAGCCGATGGAGCCGGGTGCGCATCCAGGGCAGGGGCTCGTCGAGGTGGGTCACGGCCCAGGCGGCGACCCGCAGGTGGGCCGCGTGGTCCCAGTGCTCCAGCGGCATCTCTCCGGTCTCGAACCAGGCCAACAGCTCGTCGAGAGCGATCACTCCGGTGGCAGCACCGCGATGCGCAGGTAGGCGTCGAGCAGGTCGACCAGCCCGTCCCAGTCCTCGCCGAGGCGGCCCTTGGGCAGGTACCCGGCGGCCTGGCCGGCGTATGCGTCGGCCACGTCGCGGGGGTCTTCGGACGTGCTGAGCACGAAGACCACGTGGTGCCGCAGGGTGGGGTCCCGCCGGAGCTCCTTGAGCACGTCGAGCCCGTGCATGCGCGGCAGGGCGAGGTCCAGCAGGATCACCAGCGGCCTGGGCAGCGGGAGCACCCCGCGGACCGCGCGCAGACGCTTGAGCGCGGTCACGCCGTCGGTCTCCACGTGCAGGGTGTGGGGCTGGTCCCGGCGCTTCAGGGCCCGCTCCAGGGCCATGGCGTCGACCTCGTCGTCGTCGATCAGCAGCAGGTCCACCGAAGGCAGAGGGCCGACCGCTTCGACGATGCCCACCAGCTCGTCGTCCGCCACCTCGTCGGGGCCGGAGAGCTCCTCGACCAGGGAGTCTTCGGCGACGTCGAGGGGCTCGGGGGCCTCGAGCGGGTCGAGGTCGGGGAGCATGCTGATCGCTTCCGGGGGCAGGGTGGTCGACGCCGGACCGCGGAAGCCCACCACGTTGCTCGGCTGGGCCGGCAGCGTGTAGCGACCGGTGATCAGGTCGACCAGCCGGGCGTCCAGGTCGTCCTTGATCAGGTAGCCGGACACCCCCAGGGCGTCGGCTGCAGCGCGGTCCCGGGTGTCGTCGGAGGTGGTCAGGATGAAGACCGGCAGCTCGCTGTAGATGGGGTCTGCCCGCAGGACCTCGAGGAATTCCAGCCCCCCCATGCGGGGCATGTTCAGGTCCAGCAGGATGATCAGCGGTCGGGGCAGGGGCGGCTGGTCCGGACCACCCCGCAGCATGTCCAGGGCCTGGTGGCCGTCCTGGGCGACGTGCAGGGGGTTGGTGATCTTGTGCTTGCGGATGACCCGCTGGACCGCGAAGACGTCGACCTCGTCGTCGTCGACCAGCAGGATGTTCAGGGTGTCGCTCATGCCGTGGCGCTCTCCGTCCAGCGCTGGGGCCAGGTGAACACGAAGGCCGTGCCCCGGGGCGAGTTGTCCTCGATGTGCACAGCACCCCCGGCGTCCTCGATCAGCTTCTTCACGATCGTCAGGCCCATCCCCGACGTCTCACGCGAGTCCCGGGGCTGCAGGGTGGTCAGCACCCGGAACACCTTGTCATGGTAGTCCGCCGGGATGCCGGGGCCGTCGTCGGCCACCCGGAAGCGCAGGAACCGCCCCGCCGGCTCGCAGGAGACCTCGACCCGGCCTTCGGGGCGATCGTGGTGCCGGATGGCGTTGCCCACCAGGTTCATGAGCACGTGCTCCAGCGGCGTGCGGGCGGTCTCGACCACGGGGAGCACCCCCACCGGGACCACCGCCATGCCCTCGGGCGGGGCCTGCAGGGTCTCCACGCTGCGCACCAGCTCGCCCAGGTCGACCTTCTCCACCTTCACCTGCTCCTGGCCCAGCCGGGCGAAGGTGAGCAGGTCCTGGAGCAGGCGCTCCATGCGCTTCACCCGACCCCGCAGCAGCCGGAGGTGCTCGGACACCTCGGGGCTCTTGCCGTCGCCCAGGTCTTCCTCGATCCAGCCCGCCAGGCTCGCCACGGCCCGAAGGGGGGCCTTCAGGTCGTGGGAGGCGATGTAGGCGAACTGCTCCAGCTGGTCGTTGGTGCGCATCAGCTGGTGGTTCACGAACATCAGCCGCTGGCTGGTCTCCTGGAGCTCCCGCTCCCGCGCCCGCCGCCCGGTCATGTCCCGGAAGGTGACCACCGCCCCCTGGATGCGGTCGTCGCGCAGGACCGGGTTCGCCTGAAGCTCTACCGGGATGCGCTCGCCGTCCTCCCGCTCCAGGTGGAGCTCGTCGGCCTGGTGGGGCTGGCCGCCCTCCAGGGCGCGCTCCAGGGCGGCCCGGTCGAAGGGGTCCTCGGGCACCACCAGGTCCACGAGCCGGAGCTCCCGCAGCTCCAGCGCGCTTCGGCCCAGGAGCTCTGCGGCGGCGCGGTTGGCGAAGGTGACGTGGCCCGCCCGGTCCAGGCCCACCACGCCGTCCGAGGTGGTCTCCAGGATCGTGGTCTCCCGGCGCTCCAGGGAGCCCAGGGCGTCCTGGACCAGGTCGAGCTCCCGGGTCTGGCGCCGCACGATGGACAGGGTGTCCATGTAGTCGGTGGTCAGGCCGATGAAGGGCACCAGGTAGCTCAGGGCCTTCAGGCCGTGGGCGGCGTTGAAGTGGTGGTCGAAGAGCGCCGCGCTGCCGAAGGCCATGTGGAGCTGGCCCGCCAGGGCCGGCACGGTCGAGATGAGCAGGGCGTGGGTGAAGACACTGCCGTAGCGGCGGTGGAAGGAGGGGTAGACCACAGCGCCCGCGAGCACGAACAGGCCCAGGGGAACCATGTCCCAGGGTCGGCGGAGCGGGGCGTCCGGGAACCAGGACGGGGGCACCTCGACGCTGGCCAGCAAGGCGGTCCCGATCACGGTGGTCAGCACCAGCAGCAGCCCGCCGACGCTCACCACCCGCTGGCGCACGGCCCCCAGCCGGCCCGCCGTCCACAGCGCGAACACCACCGGCCCCACCAGCAGGATGAGCGCGTGGAAGCTGCGGGCCAGGGCCCAGCTGAAGGCCAGGAAGTCCTCGGTCGGCGCAGTGGCGCCGATCAGCCGGTCCGCGGCGAGCACGTGGAAGGCGTCCAGCCAGCCAGCGCACAGCAGCGAGACCCCGATCACGGGCGTGACCGGGTCTCGCTCCAGCCGGTAGTGGACCAGGCTCAGCAACGCGGTGAAGAAGGCCGCCAGCACGCCGGTCCACTCGAGCAGGGTGTGCACGAAGGGCCCCCGCAGGCCCGCGAGGGTGGTGCTGGCCTCTGGGTCGAGCACCCCCAGGTCGAGCCCCACCCAGCCCCAGGTCAGCGGCAGCGCGGACAGGCCGAGCACGACCCCGACCACCCAGGACGGCAGCCGGAACGGCCCCCGGGAGGGAGAGCGACGCTCGGCGCCGGATCCTTCGCTCACGAGCCGGCGGGGCCCTCGGGCGTGCGATCCGGCACCTTCGGGCTCAGTGCGTCGAGCTCGGCCTCGGCTGCGCGGAGGGCGTCGGGGTCGGCGTCGAGCAGAGGCCGCCGAGCGGCCAGGGCGCCGCTGCGCAGGGTGGCCTCGATCGCGGCGTGCAGCTTCTCCGCGTTCTCGTCGGCGTGGGCAACGTTGATCCCGATGCTGGGGATGATGAGCAGCAGGAAGAAGAGCAGGCCGACGATGCCCGGCGCGGCCGCGCCGGCCGTGAGGGCGCCGAAGCCCGCGACCCCCGCCGCGGCGAACATCACCACCGTGGCCAGCCGCAGCCAGAAGATGACCAGGGGGTGCAGGCCGACCTCGCCTTCGATGCGCGTCCCGCTCGGGGACTCGCTGAGCTTGGCTCGGGCCACGGGGTTGGTGAGGTTCAGCCAGGTGGGCTCGTAGAGGCTCACGTTGAAGCCGGCGTCGGACACCCGACCGCCGTAGGTCTTCTTGGAGAGGCGGATGGGCCCGCTGCCGTTCGTGGGAAAGGGCCGGAAGAAGGTGTCTTCCTTCAGCGCCTTGGCGACCTCTTCGGGGGTACCGGGGACCACCAGGTCCAGGGGGACTTTCTTGGGCATCGCCCGTCGAGGCTACAACAGCCCGTAGTGGCCGGACACCGCCGCGCCGACGATCGACAGGGCCCAGCAGAGCAGGATGAACCAGGTCATCGGGCCGGGGCGCTCGTAGAAGGACAGCTCGGTCCAGGCCAGCCGACCGCTGATCACCAGGAGCAGGCCGGCGCCGAAGGCCCCCAGGGGCAGGGGCTGGCGCCAGGCTGTCAGCAGGATCAGAGTCTGCAGCGCGACGATGTGGCCGATGACCGCCACCAGCACCGGCCACAGCGCGGTCTCCCCCAGGAAGGGCAGCACCCACTTCTCGAACCAGTCGGGCCACGGAGAGGTGGGGGCGTCGTCGGCGACTTGGAGGTCGGGCATGGGGACGCCTTAGCCCGGCGACCGCCGGCGTTCAGGGGCAGGCGACGTCGGCGCGGGCCTCGTCGAGGGCCGTCAGGTCCTCCAGGAGCACGATGGGCAGGGCGCCCACACGGATCGCGGCCTGATCGACCACGGTGGCGTCGCCGGTGCGCGGGTCCACCTGCCAGACCTCGGCGGGCAGCCGGTTCCGCAGGTCCAGCTGGCGCTCCTGCCCATCTCGGCTCGCCAGGACCCAGACCTCGGCACCCAGGTCTCCGACCCCGACCCCGTGGTGCCCGGTCTCGTCGCGCTCTCCTCGAAGGATCTCCCGGGTGCGCAAGCGCCAGCCGCGCACACCGCCGCCCAGTCGCATGTCCTGCGCCACCTCGGCGTCGCGCAGGGCCAGGGTCAGGCCCTCGAGCGGGTACGGGTAGGTCACGCAGGCGCCCTCGAGCCAGCCCTCGACGTCGAAGTCGAAGGAGACCTCGCCGGGGTGGTCGTCCTCCCAGGCCAGGAAGCGGGTGAGGATCTGCTCGTCGCTGACCAGCTCGTAGACCGGGGTCCCGGCCGGCCCTTCGGCGGCGCCGAAGGTCTCCTGGAGCCAGGCGAGGAACAGGTCGAGCTCGGGCTCGCTCAGGTCGAGCTGGCCGGGGTGGGTCATGAGCCCGAAGGTCCACAGCCGCGGCGTGTCCGGGTCGAGCTGGTCCCACGTCCACTGGGACCAGACCTGCAGGAAGTGGCGCTGGAGCTGGACCACGCTCGACGGCAGCACGTGCAGTCCGCTGGGGTCGCTCTTGCCGATCTGGGGCGTCGAGCCCAGCCGGACCTGGGGCCCCTCGGGATCGGCGCGCAGCTGGGTGCCCGCCGCCGGACGCGCCGGCGTCCACAGGGGGTGGGCCCAGCCGGCGTAGGTGAAGGCGTCGCCCGCGGCGGCCAGCCGGGCCTCCCAGGTGCCGGCGAAGGCCTGGGGCGAGGCGTCCTCGGGGGCCTCGGCGGCGTCGACCCGGAGGACGTCCTGCCCGGCCAGGGCCTCCACCGCCTCCAGGTGGTCCTGCCAGATCTTCGCCTGCTCGTCGTCGGTCAGGCCATCGATGCGCAGGGACTGCCACTCCTCCTGCTCGGCCAGGGCTTCGTCGTGGAAGTGGGCGCCGAGGGTGTGGCCCCGGTCCAGCAGGGCCCGGAGCTCGGGCACCGACTCCGGCACCAGGTGCACGGCGTCGCGGGCGAACTCGCCGCTCAGCTGGGCGCTGAGCACGCCGCCGTAGGACGCCACGAGGTCCGTGAGCACGAAGAGGCTGTCCCGATCGGACACGAACCGGTCGGTCTTGGCCTCCCACCAGTCGTCGTCCGCGGGGGTGGCGCTCAGGTGGTAGTTGTGGCCGTGGGCATTAGCGAAGACCTGGATCGGGGCTTCGGGGGCCTCCAGGGCGACGTGGGGCAGGGTCGCGGGGGGCGCGTCCCCGGGGGCGCAGGCGAGCAGCAGGATCCAAGGCATGCTCCGACTCGGAGCAAGGCCCATGCCACGGGCTCGACGGGCCTGGCCTGGGCGCTCGCGGGCCGAGGGCCGTCACAGCCGCACGGGCACCGTGCGCCGTGAACGGTCAGCCGGGCTCCTCGCCCTCCAGCCACCAGGTCTCCTGTTCGCCCAGTCCCTTGATGGCCACCGGGCCGCGGGAGCGGGCGTCGTCTTCGCCGGTCAGGCCAAGGACGGAGCGGTCGGAGGCCACGGGCGCTTCAGCGCGACTCGAAGAGGAAGGGGTAGGAGACGATCACGATCCCGCCACCGACGGGTTCGGGGAATCGCAACGCTTCGAAGCGACCGATCAGGCAGCCTTCGAGGGGTTCGTCGGGCATCTCCGTGGACTTGATGCGGGCCGAGCTCACCGTGCCGTCGCCCTGGATCACGAACTTGATCACCAGCTGGGTCTCCAGGTCGGGTCGGGCGTTCAAGGCCGCCTGGTAGCAGGCCTGCACGGAGGCCATGTCGGCCTTGATGACCCCTTCGATCAGGCCCTTGTCCAGGGCTCCGAGCAGGATCGGCGTGCCGCCCCGCTCGAGCTCCCCCATGGTCGTGGGCGGGTCGTCCAGGGGGTCCTCGGGCGGCCCGATGGCCGGGAGCTGGGACGCCCGCACCCGGTCGCCGTCGAGCAGGCCGAAGGTGCTGAAGCCGGCCTGGCCGGCGGTGTAGAAGACGGTCCGGACCACCGAGAAGGGCGTGTCGCCGTCGGCCTGGACCGCCAGGCGCACCCCGGGCGCTGCGACGAGGGCGTCGTAGAGGGGGACCAGCAGCTGGCCCTTCAGAGCCGGGGCTGGGACGGCGCCGCTGGGGTCCAGCGCAACGAGGCTGTCGGGCCCGAGCCACAGCTGCCCGTCGCGCAGGGCGATGACCGTGGCGTCGTCCCAGGGCGCCTCGGTGCGGTCCTCCCAGGACTCGGGCGGGGTGACGCGGCTCGGGTAGAGCAGGTCTGCCAGGGCGACACAGGCCTGGGGGTCGCCGTCTTCGCAGGCCTGGGAGAGCCGCTCCCGTGCGGTGCTCGCCAGGCGCTCCAGCTCGCTGCAGACCAGGCCCTTGCCGTCGAGGCAGTCCTCGGCCCGGGGGTCCAGGTCCTGGGCGGCGAAGGCGGTGACCGCCAGCCAGAGCGGGATCACCGCGACCCTCCCGCCAGCACCACCCCGTGGATGCCGAGCTCGTCGACCACCGTCGTCCAGGCCGCGGTGACGACGTCGAGGGGGGTGTCGGTGGAGACCACGAGGATGGCGTGCTGCGGCAGCGGTCGACTGCCGATGCCGGTCCGCAGGTCCGCCGCGAAGCCCCCCCAGTCGACCTTGCTCGCGTCGCTGCACCGGCCGCGCCGGCAGGTGGCGACCACCTCGCTCCCCAGGCCCATGGCGAAGATGGCGGTGGGGGTGAGCACCACCGAGAGCTGGAGGCTGGGAGCGCGTGGACCCGCTCCGCAGGCCGAGGCGTCTCCCAGCGCGCACGCCCGCTCGTAGAGCGCTTCGACCTCTTCGATCGGCGTGTCCTCGACCAGCGCTCGCTCTGCGGCGAGCCACGCGTCCCAGCTCTCCGCCCCCCGGGCCTTGACCACCTGCTCCCAGGCGGCGCGATCGGCCAGGGCCTCCTCTCGGACGTCGTCGGGGCTCGCCCAGGCCAGGGCGACGAGCTGGATCCAGATCATGCGGTGCCTCTACGGACCGAGTGTCCCACGGCTGAAGGCCGCCTCTACACTGTGGGCCTGCCTGTGCTCTCCCTGTTGCCCATCGCCCTGGCTGCCTCGCCTCCGGACTTCGACGTGGAGCGTGGCGTGCACGAGGATCCCTTCACCCTCACCCTGACCTCGGGCGACTCCGACGACACGATCTGGCTCGACACCGGGCCGGGCACCGCGGCGGTCGCCTACACCACGCCCCTGGCGATCGACAGCACCACGATCCTGCGGGCCTGGGTCGTGGATGCCGGCGGCGAGACCTCCCAGACCGAGGTCCACACCTACCTCTTCCCGGACGACGTGGTCACCCAGGTCGGCATGGACCCGGCGATCGTGCAGGACCCGGTCTACGGCCCCGACCTCGACGACACCCTGCGGGACCTGCCCAGCATGTCCCTGGTGAGCGACTTCGGCTTCGACCAGACCGAGGGTCCGGTCACCTGGGAGTGGCTGCCGCCGGATGGCGAGACCGTGATGGTGCACGCCGGCGCGGCCAAGGTCGGCAACGCCAGCGTGACCTACGACAAGTTCAACCTGCGGCTCTACTTCCGCTCCGAGTACGGCCCCTCCCGGCTGGAGGCCGACCTGTACAGCGGCTTCGAGTCCGGCCAGCCCGCCGCCGACTCCCACGACGCCCTGAACCTGCGCTCGGGCTCCCACGACTCGGTCTTCTACCTGGGCAGCCAGGCCCAGTACCTGCGCAACCGCTGGATGGACGAGACCCAGCTGGACATGGGCCACGTCGACGCCCACGGCCGCTACGCCCACCTGTACCTGAACGGGCTCTACCACGGCGTCTTCCACGTGCGGGAGCGCTTCAACGCCGCGTTCATGGCCAGCTACTTCGGCGGCTCCGAGGAGGACTACGAAGCGCTCAACGGCGACAACCTGGTCGACGGCTCCGGTGCCGCCTGGGCCCAGGTCGTGGCGTTGTCCGGCGACTACGAGGCCGTGCAGAGCTGGCTCCACGTCGACAGCCTGCTCGACTACATGGTCCTCAACTACTACGCCGCCAACGCCTGGGACTGGCTGTACTGGCACAACTGGATGGCCGCGGGACCCACCGAGCCCGATCGCGGGGGCTACCGGTTCCACAACAACGACTCCGACATCTGCCTGGTCTACGACCACACCACGAACATCCTCCACCTGGGCGGACCGGACAACGTGCTGCTCGGGCTGCTGGCCGAGGGCCACCCGGACTTCCTGGTGCGGTGGTCCGACCGGATCTGGCGGGCCCTGGGCCCGGGTGGCGTGCTGACCCCCGAGGCCGCCGCCGAGCGGTACGAGGAGCTGGCCACCGCCGTGGAGCAGGCGATGGCCGCCGAGACCGCCCGCTGGGGCAGCGGGGCCTGGTCCCGGGACCAGGAGTGGGACACCGAGCGGGCCCGACTGCTGGAGGAGTTCTTTCCCTACCGGACCGACAGCCTGCTGGACCAGATGCGCGCCGTGGGCTGGCTGACGGTCCCGGCGCCGGAGCTCGACCTGCCCCGAGGCCTGGTGCCCCACACCAGCACCGGCGAGGCCCGGGCGCCCGACGGCCCCGAGACCGAGCTCTGGGTCCGGCTGGACGGTGGCGACCCCCGCCTGCCCGGCGGTGACGTGGCCGAGCAGGCCCTGGGTCCGGACCCGGTCCAGGTGCTGGAATTTCCGCATAGCACCGAGGTCCGGGCCCGCCTGCGGCTGGGCGACGCCTGGGGTCCGCTGGCCGAGGGCTTCGTCGAGGTCGACGAGCCGCCGCCCCTGGTGCTCAACGAGTGGAACGCCGTCGCCGAGGACGAGGTGCTCGAAGAGGGCGACGACGCCCTGGGGCAGCTGGTGGGCAACGGCGGAGACTGGGTGGAATTCGTGGTGATCGAGGACGGCCTGGACCTGCGGGGCTGGCGGGTCGAGCTCTGGGACCGGGCTGGCGAGGCCGGAGGCTTCCGCTTCCTGGACCACGAGATCCTGGCGGCCCTGCCGGCCGGCACCCTGCTGACGGTGGCCGAGGACCTGCCCGAAGACTCCCGGCTGGACCCCGAGGCCGGCGACTGGCGCCTGCACCTGCAGGCGGGCGCCGACGGCCAGGCCCGGACCGTCTCCGCCACCCCCTTCGACATCACCCACCGGGAGACCCGCTTCCTGGTCCGCGACGCGGACGGTCACGTGCGCTTCGGCCCTGTGGGCGAGGGCGAGCAGGACCTGTGGACCGTCTCCAGCCGCGAGGTCGGTCAGCTGGCCGAAGACCCGGGCATGGGCCTGCGGCGGGCCACCGCCGCCTGGCAGGACACCGACCGCTCGACCTTCGGAGCCCCCAACGTCTGGGGGGACCGGGTCCAGGACCTGGAGCGGCTGCGAGACCTGGGGGAGCCGCCGGTGCGGGCGGACAGCGGCCCGGGGGACAGCGGCGGCCCGGGGGACTCCGGTGGGCTGAGCCCCGAGGGCTGCGGCTGCGCCACGGGTTCCTCGTCGGCCAGCGGGTCCTGGCTGTTCATCCTGGCTCTCGGGTGGCGGCGTCGCGCTGGGTTGGGCCTGCTCCTGGCCACCGGCTGCACCGCCGGGGACCCGGGCGACAGCGACCCTGTGGACGTCGACCTGCGCTGCCACCCCGACGCCGACTCCGACGGCTTCGGCGAGGCGGGCACCGAGCCCGGGGACTGCGCCGACGGCGGCGTGCGGGACGCGACGGACTGCGACGACAGCGACCCCTGGGTCAACCCGGCCGCGACCGAGGTCTGCGGCGGCGGCGACGAGGACTGCGACGGCCTGGTGGACGACGACGACCCCAGCGTCGCCGACCCCTTGCCCTTCTACGTCGACGCCGACGGCGACGGCTGGGGGGGCGGCGGGGGCACGGCCTGCGTGCTGGGGGACGGCCTGGTGACCGTCGGGGGCGACTGCGACGACGACGACCCCACCATCCACCCCGACGCCGCCGAGCTCTGCGACGACGTCGACCAGGACTGCGACGGCGAGTCCAGCGACGCCCTGGGCGCCAGCGAGGCCTGTCCGCTGGTGGACTGCTGGGAGGCCCTCGACGTCTTCGGCTCCGGCGCCGACGGCGCGTACTGGCGCACCACCAGCTCCGGCGGCACCGCCCAGGTCTGGTGCGACCTGACCACCGACGGCGGCGGCTGGACCCTGGGCTTCGTGCGCAGCAGCGCCGGGGGCACCGACACGTCGGCCTTCGGCGCCGAGGAGACCGATCTGGAGGCCCTCGCCTGGCCGCCATCGACCCACAGCGGCGAGGCCCTGGGCGCCGGCGGCTGGCTGGACCTGAACGCCGAGTCCTGGTCCGAGCTCCAGGTGTCCGCCGCCTGGTACGGCGTGGACTCGTGGCGCTCGGAGACCATCCCCCGGACCCACCTGCGCCTGGCCTTCGGCGAGCCCGGCTACCTGCTCTACGGCGGCGAGTCCCCGTACTACTGGTGCGGCGGCCCGGCGTCCTACACGGACAGCGGCAGCGGCCAGGTCGACCCTCCCGCCGGGGCCCCGTCGGACTGCAAGTACCACGGCAGCCTGGGCTCGGGCTGGGACTTCTCCGAGTCCACGACGGCCAACCTGGGACTGACGATGTGCGGTGGCGACGCCTCGACCTGGATCCACGGCCAGTGGGCTGGGAGCTACCAGACCATCGGGTCCGTGGGCGCTGCCCAGGCCCTGTGGGTGCGCTGACCGCGGCGAGTCGCCGAGTCATGACGCCGGTCACCTCCGGCGAGACGGGGCTTGAAACGCCGTAGATACAGCGCTGGCGGGAATTGCGCGCTTTCTGCCCGGTCCCGGCATCGCTAAGCTGGGCCCTCCCTCCTGTGAGAAGCATGACCTCTCGACCCGGCTCTCAGGGCCCCGGCTGGGCGGAGCGCCGCCTGGACACGCCGTGGGCGATCCGGGTGCTCTGTGGGGAGGTGACCCAGGACGGCACGGCGGTCTGGCTGGACGGGACCTCGGTCCACGTGAGCTGTCCGGTGGCGCTGCCCCGGGAGGAGCCTCAGCGGGGTTGGCTGACCGCTCCGGGAAGCGCTCGGCAGGTGGCGGTGCGCCTGGACATCACCGCGGTCGTCAAGCCCGGGGCCACCTCGGACGGCCTGTGGCTCCTCCGGGCGAACTGGCGGCCCGATCTTCCGGCCGACGGGGCGTGGGTGCGGTCCAGGGTCGCCGAGGCGACCGGCCTCGTGGACCTGGGTGAGTCGTCCTCCAGCGTGAGCAGCCGGTCTACACGCCGCAGCAGCACCAGCTCGCGGGCGCGGTCCCGGGCCAGGCGTCGCGGGGAGTCCTCGACCCCGCCGTCGCTGTCCATCTCGCGCTCCGGTCGCCAGGAGCGCCAGCCCGCCGACGCGGTCTTCAGCCCGGCGGCCCCGGGCCGTCCGGCCTCCCTGATGGTGCGCTTCCAGGACGGCCGTCAGCTCGAGGCCTGCACCGAGGTCGGCGAGCACGCCTTCCGGATGAAGCTCCTGCTCGCCGACCCACCGCCGGCGGGGACCCCACTGCATGTCCTGGTCCATGTGCCCGGCGGCCAGTCCCTGCAGGTGCGGGCGCAGGTCGTCGAGAGCGCCGGCCGTCGGGTCACGCTGCAGTCGGGCACCACCCTGCCGGCGGACCTCGCCGTCCTGCGTCTGGCGATGGCGGGCTGACCGCCGCGAGCCGTCCCTCACGTCTGGGCCCCCCCCGACCGATCCGGATCCCGAGGGACTCTCTCGTGAAGCCTCGATCCTGGTTGGACAAGCTCAGCGCCGCGCTGTCGCCGAAGGCGACGCAGGCCCAGCAGTCCGTCGAGGCGCCCGCCGCACGCTCGGTCATGGACGACCTGGAGCTGCGGGTCCGCGAGCGTCCCGGAGGGGTCCTGGTGCGCCTGCGCTGGATCATGGCGCCGGAGCCGGGCGCGAGCGCGAGCCCCTCCGCCGTGCGCCTCCGGGTGATGGACCACGACGGCGCCAGCTACCTGCGCTCGGTCGCCCACTTCCAGGACGGCGAGGGCGTGTTCACCCTCTTCGTGCCCCTGGTCGAGGGGCGCGGCCAGGCCTTCATCCCCTTCGCCGCGCTGGACCAGGCCATCGCCGGGGTGCACCTGCTCGAGGCCCGGGCGATGGTGCGCGGGCCCTCCGGGCACTACCCCATCGCCGAGGTCGCGTGCGGGCTGTCGCTGCCGGCCCCGAGCAAGTGGCAGTCCGTGATGCGTATCCAGCCGCTCGTGGGCCTGTGCATGGGCGTGGTCAAGGCCGACGGCGACGCCGACCCCAGGGAGGTCGCCTGCGTGCGCAGGGTCCTGATCGAGCGCTGCCGCGTCCCCGCGGCCCAGCACGAGGGTCTGGACGCGCTCATCGCGTCCGAGCCCTCGGCGAACCTGACCGAGCTCTCCCGTCGCCTGCAGCAATTCCTGCCGGAGCTGGACAGCGAGGCCGTGCTGCGCGTGCTCGGCGAGATCGCCGCCGCGGACGGCACGGTCGACTCCCGGGAGCTGGAGGCCCTCAAGACCATCGCCGGCAATTTCGGCCTCGAGGGCGAGGCCTGGGATCGCGTCGCCCAGCCCCTGTCGATCTATGGCACCGAGGCCATCGAGGAGTGCTACCGCACCCTGGGTCTGGGCCCTGGCTGCACCGCCGACGAGGTCCGGCGTGCCTACATCAAGCAGGTCGAGGCCTACTCCCCCGAGCGGGTGGCCAGCCTGCCCGACGACTTCCAGGACCTGGCGGCTCAGCGCATCGAGGAGTTCAGCAAGGCCCGCCGTGCCCTGCTGGCGGTGCTCAAGAAGCAGCGGCGCTGAGCGCCCGGGCCACGCCCGGGCCTCAAGACTCCCGGAGACCGATCCGACGCAGGGGGCAGAGTCCCGCGCCCGAGGAGGTCATGCGCTCGTCCCCCGCACTCCTGCTGGCCCTCGCGGTGCTGGTCGGCTCCCCGGCCTGGGCGGGGGACGACCCGTGGACCCTGGAGAAGGGGGACCTGTCCTTCTACGCGGGCGCCAGCGAGACCACCTGGAGCAGCTTCTCCGGGAGCGAGAGCAGCTGGGCCTCGGACCCGGTCTCCATCCAGAGCCGCGTGTTCACCACCCTGGCCGGCGCCACCGTCGAGTACGGCGTCTCCTCCCGCGGCTCGGTCGAGCTGAGGGGGGCCGGCGGCTGGGCCCAGGTCGCGGACACCGCTGCGCCCACCTGCAGTGCGATGGGCGCCGGCTCCTGCGACACCACCTTCAGCGGCCAGGCCGTCGACCTCCGCTTCAAGGTCCGGATCCTGGACGAGATCGGTCTCTCCCCGGTCACCCTGAGCGGCTCGCCCGTCGTGCGCATCGGCGCCCTCGGTCGGGACTCCCGGGGCCGCTTCACCGCCATCGGCGACGGCCGCAGCGACGTGGGCGTCCAGCTCTCCGCCGGCCGCATGGGTCTGGTGGGCCCGGTGCTCGTCGCCGGCCACGTGGCCGGGCGCTACAGCCACCGCTTCTCCGGCGAGCCGGAGGCCGACGCCGCCCTGCCTCGCCACGAGCTGGCCGGGGTGGGCGAGCTCGACGTGAGCCTCCGCCGCGGGCTCACCCTGGGACTCTGCGTCGACGCGCTCCACCGCCCCGACGGCCAGGAGTGGGACGACGTCGATCCGTCCCAGGAGGACCGCTTCGCCGCCCTGTCGATCACCGACGTCAAGGGCGGCCTGAAGGCCGGCGTGCAGGTCCGCCAGGGCCTCCGCGTCTGGGGCAGCGGGATGCGCACGGTCTACGCGCGGAACAACCCGGCCGACACCCTCTCCCTCGGGTTCGGGGTGTCCTGGTACCAGTCCGGCGTCCGGCAGGCCCGCGGCGGCTGAGCCCGACCTGACGGCCTCAAGATCCCGCCGCCGTGGATCGTTGAGGAGAGGGTCCCCCCGTAGCCGCCGCCCCTGGAGCCATGGCTGAACTCGACGCCATCGTCGCGGAATTCCTGGACGAGAGCCTGGAAGGGCTCGAGCGCCTGGAGCCGCTGATCATGGCCCTGGAGGACCCTGGACGCTCCAGGGCCGATGTCGACGCCGTCTTCCGCACGCTGCACTCCCTCAAGGGGACCAGCAGCCACCTGGAGTTCGCCCGCCTGTCCGCGCTCGCTCACGCCGGCGAGACGCTGCTGGACCGCTTTCGGGTCGGCGAGCGCACGCCGACGACCGACGACGTCGACGCCCTGCTCGCCCTGGTGGACGCACTGGGCACGGGCCTGCGCCACGTGGTGGACCACGGCGACGAGCCCCCGGTCCTGGCCGGTGAGCTGCTCGCTCGGCTGACCGCGCTGGCTGAGGAAGAGGGCTCCGGGACCGCGGGACTGCCCGAGGCCCCGGTGGCGCCCGAGCCGGAGCGGGAGGAGCAGGCCGCGACCCGCGTCCGGGTCGACGTGGATCTGCTCACGGAGGTCATGAACCTGGTGGGGGAGCTGGTGCTGACCCGGAACCAGATGCTCCAGTCCGGACAGCACCTCACCGACGAGGGCCTGCTGGACAGCATCCAGCGCCTCGATCGCGTGGCCACCGAGCTCCAGGACGCGGTCACCAGCACCCGCTTGCAGCCGATCAGCACCCTGTGGGACCGGCTGCCGCGCATGGTCCGCAGCGCTGCGAGGGAGTGCGGCAAGCAGGTCCAGATCGTGCTCCAGGGCGCCGAGACCGAGCTGGACCGCAGCCTGGTCGAGGCCTTCACGGATCCGCTGAGCCACCTGGTCCGCAACGCCATCTTCCATGGCATCGAGGAGACCCAGGAGCGCCTGGCCTGGGGCAAGCCCCCGGCGGGCCAGCTGACCCTCAGCGCGCACCACGAGGGCAGCCAGGTGGTCATCGAGATCGGCGACGACGGCCGCGGGCTGGACTTCGAGGCGATCCGACGCAAGGCCATCGTGCACGGCCTGATGACCGCCGACGAGGCCCACAAGGCCACGCCAGAGGTGCTCCAGGAGCTGATCTTCTCCCCCGGCCTGTCGACCGCTGCCACCGTCACGGACACCGCCGGCCGCGGCGTGGGGCTGGACGTGGTCCGCACGCGGATCGAGCGCCAGGGTGGGCACGTGGAGGTGGCGACCGAGGTCGGCGAGGGCACCACCTTCCGCATCCGGGTCCCGCTCACCCTGTCGATCGTGACGGCGATCGTGCTCACCTGTGGTGGAGAGCGCTTCGCCTGCCCCCAGGAGTCGGTGCAGCGCCTGATCCTGGTCTCCGCGGACGACCGGGCCACCCGCTTCGAAGACCTGCACGGCACCCCGGTGATGCGACTGGGCGGGCAGCTGCTGCCCCTGGTGTTCCTCGATCGGGTCCTGGCGCTCCGGGGCGACGGGGACTGCGAGGGCGATGTGTTCGTCGTGGTCGTCGAGGCCCGGGGTCGCTGCTTCGCCCTGGTCGCCGACGAGGTGGTCGACACCCAGGAGATCGTGGTCAAGTCCCTGGACCAGAAGCTCCGGACGCTGTCGGTCTACACCGGCGCCACGATCCTGGGAGACGGGACGATCGCGCTGATCCTGGACGTGATGGGGCTGGCTCGTGCCGCCGGCGTCTTCGAGCGATTGGCGCCGCGACACCAGGCCGCCGAGGCCTCGGAGGTGCCCGAGGAGCCTGGCGAGCCGTTGCTGGTGGTCCGGGAGGGAGGCCGACAGCTCGCCGTGCCCCTGGGCCAGGTCCAGAGGCTCGAGGTCTTCCCGTCAGAGGCGGTCCAGTGGCACGGACACCAGAGCGTGGTGCGGTTCCAGGACCTCATCCTGCCCCTGGTCGATCTCGGTCGCGCCCTGGGTGGGGCGGCGCCGGAGCGAGTGGGCGGCACCCTGCACGTGCTGGTGAATCGCAGCGAGCAGGGTCCGGTGGGCTTCGTGGTCGACGAGGTGCTGGACATCGTGTCCGACGTGCCGCGGCTGACGCGGCCCGCCAACCGTCCCGGGTCCCAGGGGGCGCTGGTCCTCGACGACACGGTGACCGAGGTGGTGGACCTGGAGGCCCTGCGAGGCCTGGTCCGGCTCGGTCCCGACCAGGTGAGCGCATGATCCCCCCGCGCCAGGTCTGTACCTTCCAGCTCGGAGAGCGGACCTACGCGATCGACGTGGCCCGGGTCCGCTCGGTGCTCTCCTGGCGGCCCGTTCACCGGGTGCCCCTGGCCCCGCCCACGACCGCTGGCCTGATCAACCTGCGCGGGGAGATCCTGCTGGCCATCGACCTGCGGGCCGTGCTGGGGCTCGGTCGAGTCGGGCCGGAGGAGCGTCCGATGAGCGTGGTCGTGGACACCCGCACGGGGCCTGCGACGCTCCTGGTCGACGGGATCGGCGACGTGCTCGAGCCGGACCCGGCGGCCTTCGAGCCCAGGGGCCAGACCCCGGGGACCGAGGGCGGGCTGCTCGCCGGGGTCTTCAAGCTGCCGGGCAAGCTGGTGCCCCTGGTGGACCCTGATGCGGTGGGCGAGGCCGCGGCTTGACGGGGCTCGCCGGGCGGGTCGACCTGGTGGTCATCGGGGCTTCGACGGGCGGGCCGCTGGCCCTGATCGAGATCCTGCCCCGGCTGCCCAAGGACCTGCCGGCGCCGATCCTGATCGTGCAGCACATGCCGGCGGGCTTCACCGAGCGCTTGGCCCGGGGCCTGAGCAGCCGCTGCGACTTCGAGGTGCACGAGGCCAGGGCCGGCATGCTGGCCGAGCCAGGCAAGGCCTACGTGGCGCCGGGCAATGTCTACATGACGGTGATCCGGGGAGACAGGGGCCTCCAGCTCCACCTGCACCAGGGGCCGCCGGTGAACTCCTGTCGGCCCTCGGTCGACGTGATGTTCCGTTCGGCGGCCCGAGCGACAGGACGCAACACCCTGGCGCTGGTGCTGACCGGCATGGGTCAGGACGGGGTGGCGGGGGCCCGCGCCGTCCGGGCGGCCGGTGGCCAGGTGGTGGTGCAGGACGAGGCGACCTCGGTGGTCTGGGGCATGCCCGGCCAGGTCGCGGCGGCGGGGCAGGCGGACAAGGTCCTGCCGCTGGGTCGGATCGCGGCGGAGGTCACCGCCCGCTTGCGCCAGGGTCGGGTGGCCCGACTCTCTCCGGTGGGCCCGGCCCGCGCCACCGAGCGTGCCGTCCAGCTCAGCCGCTCCGAGTCGGCGCGTCGTCGTCGCCGTCGTCGGAGCCGGGAGAGCGCGGGCCTCAGCACCGGCGAGCTCGACCAGATCCGCGACACCGTCTACCGGGTCTCGGGGGTGGTGCTGGTGCCCGAGAGCATGCCTCTGGCCATGATGCGACTGACCAACCTGGCTCGCCAGGAGGGCCACAGCGATGCCGGCGCCCTGGTGCGGGCCATGGGGAGCCGGAGCCAGGACGAGCTGGTGGGTCGTGCGGTCGACGCGGTGCTCAACACCGAGACCTACTTCTTCCGGGACGGACACCCCTTCGAGGCCCTTCGAGCGGACATCCTGCCGGGCCTGATCGCGGCCCGTCGGGGACGCCGATCTCTGCACCTCTGGTCGGCGGCGTGCTCGGCCGGCCAGGAGCCCTACAGCCTGGCGATGCTGATCCGGCATCACTTCCCCGAGCTCCGCGGCTGGGACGTCCAGATCACGGCCAGCGACGTGTCGGCGTCGAGTCTGGCGAAGGCCAGGGCCGGTCGCTACACCGCCCGGGAGTGCGCCCGGGGTCTCCCGGAACACCTGCGGCACAAGTACTTCTGGCCGGCCGGCGAGGGCTACGAGGTGGTGCCCGAGCTGCGCCGGCTCGTCTCCTTCCGCTCCCTCAACCTCACCCGTCACTGGCCGGCGATGCAGCCGGTGGACGTCCTGTTGCTGCGGAACGTGCTGCTCTACTTCGACATGAAGACCCGCCTGGGCATCCTCCGCCAGGCCCGCCGGGTGCTGCGGGACGACGGTGCGCTGCTCCTGGGAGCGACCGAGAGCACCCTGGCGGTGGACCCCGCGTTCGCGGCCGTCCGGTCCGGACGCGCCACCTGGTACGCGCTGAAGCGGAGGGCCGCCTGATGAGGCTCAAGGATCCGCGCCTCGAACCGATCGGATCGGTGTTCCCTGAGGCCCACCGTCATGACTGACGCGCGCACCGTCTCCTACCGCTGGCGGGTGATGATCCTCTCCGCCGCGGTGTCCATGATGTTCGCGGCCCTCGGCGCCTTCACGTGGTGGCGGCTGTCGGAGGTCCAGGCCCAGGCCGAGGCCGTGAGCACGGCGACGGAGGCCTACATCGAGATGTCGCGGGCCCTGGACCTGGCCAACGACCTGGTGGAGCCCGCCAAGGACGCCGTGCTGTTCGACGAGCCCGAGCGGGGCAAGGAGTACCAGCTCCGCTACGGCGGCGTGCTGGCCCAGGTGGATCGCCTCCTGGCCGAGGACGACGACCTCCACGACCAGCTCCGGCACACCCGGGCCGAGCTGGTGGCCGCCGACCTGCAGGTCGAAGAGGCGCTGGGTCTGTTGAGCCAGGGGTCCCTGTTCGAGGCTGGCGCGGCGATCAGCCGGGCCGAGGCGGGCTTCGGTCGAGCCATGCCGACCCTGGATCGGATCCACCACCGGGCTTCGGGCAACATGAAGATCCAGCTGGGGGCGATGCACGCCACCGCCGGGGCCACCCTGACCGCGGTGCTGACCGCGTGCGCGATGGTCATCCTGCTCAACACCCTCCTGAGCTTCGTGCTGACCCGTCAGATCCTGGCGACCATCGGCTCGAACTCCCACCGGATCGCCCGCTCCGCCGAGGAGATGAACCGGGTGGGGCAGACCATCGGCGACAACGCGGACGACACCTTCAACCAGGCGAACGCGGCCTCGGCTGCCGCCGAGGTGGTCAGCCGTCACGTCCAGTCCGTGGCGATGGCCGCCGAGGAGATGAACTCCTCGGTCCAGGAGATCGCCCAGTCGGTGCACGAGGTCAGCCGCGTCGCCAACAGCGCCGTCTCCATGGCCGACGACACCAACCGGATCATGGGCAAGCTGGCCGCCAGCAGCGAGCAGATCGGTGCGGTGGTGAAGGTCATCACGACCATCGCCCGGCAGACCAACCTGTTGGCCCTCAACGCCACCATCGAGGCCGCCAGCGCTGGCGACGCGGGCCGGGGCTTCGCCGTGGTCGCCAAGGAGGTCAAGGAGCTCGCCAAGGAGACCGCCAAGGCCACCGACGAGATCTCCAGCCAGATCAACGCGATCCAGGAAGACACCCACGACGCCATCGGTGCCATCGAGGAGATCGGCGACATCATCAACCGGATCAGCGAGATCCAGGGCATGGTCGCCACCGCCGTCGAGCAGCAGACCGTCTCGACGAGCGAGATCCAGCGCCGCATGGCCGATGCCGCCCACGGCAGCTCCGAGATCGCCCTCAACATCACCTCGGTGGCCCAGACCGCCGAGACCACGAGCAGCGGCATCAACGCCTCGATGGAGGCCGCCAACAACGTGCGGCTGCTCGCCCAGGACCTCCAGCAGCGCTTCGCCTGAGGACGAACATGACCATCCTGATCGTCGACGACAGCCGGACCATGCGGATGATCATCCGCCGGACGCTGCGCCAGGCGGGCATCCATGCCCGGACCGTGCTCGAGGCCGGCAACGGTGACGAGGCTCTGGCCCAGGTGCAGTCCGGTCGCCCGGACATCATCCTCGCGGACTGGAACATGCCCGGCATGACCGGCTTAGAGCTGCTCCAGGCCCTGGTCGCCGAGGGCTCCGAGGTCCCCTTCGGCTTCGTCACCTCCGAGTGCACGCCCCAGATGCGGTCCAAGGCCCGCGGTGCTGGGGCCCGCTTCTTCATCGCCAAGCCGTTCACGCCCGACGTGATCCAGGCTGCTCTCGCCCCCTTCGTCTGATGTCTGCCGTCGCTCTCGCCAGTCCCCTGAACGATCTTCCCGGGCCCTTCGAGGTCGGGAACCTGATCGGCATGATCGTCGGTCGGTCGGTGAGGGCTCGCGCCGAGCGGGTCGAGCAGGTTCGCCTCGACCTGACGGACCGCGTGGCGGTCTACGTGGGCGACGACGGGGCGGTGATGGCCCTCGTGATCTGCGACCTGCCCGGCGCGAGCAAGCTCGGGGCCGCGCTGTCCATGCTGCCCGTCGCCCGGGCCAGGGAGTGTGTGGCCCGCGGCGAGCTGCCCGAGGTCCTGCAGGAGAACCACTACGAGGTCATGAACATCTGCGCCCGCTTCTTCAACAGCCCCTACTCGCCCCACGTTCGCCTGGCGCGGGTCACCGAGGTCCAGCAGGGCCTCGGAGGCGAGGTCGAGCGGGCCCTGGGCTCGGTGAGCGAGGTGCTGGACTTCAGCCTGGCGCTCGAGGAGTACGGCGGCGGTCGGCTGACGATGGTGCACATCGGCGAGTCCCGGGGCGGGACCGAGGCTCTGCACGCGGAGCTCCGGTCCTACACCCGCTGCGCCATCTCGGCCGAGGTCGTCCTGGCGAGCCCCGGCGGCGAGATGGTGATGGGCATGGCCCGCGACATCAGCGTGAAGGGTGCCTACGTGCTCGCCGACCTGCGGCTCCCGGAGCGCACGGCTTGCTCCATGCTCTTGCTGGCCTCGCTCTCCGACGGCTCGCTCCACAAGATCCAGGTCGCGGCCCGGGTCGTGCGAGCGGACGCCTCCGGCATGGCCCTCCAGTTCACCAGGGTCTCCGACGCCGCCTTCGCCGGCCTGCGCACGCTGGTGCTTCACAAGGCCGAGGACCCGGAGCGTGTGCTGGTCGAGCTCGCCCAGCCCCCGCGCTACAGCGATGACCCGTAGGCGCCTGTTCGCCTGGGTCGTGGCGGTGGCCATGGCCCTGTCGACGGGTGTGCCTGCCGCTCGGGGTGCGCCCAGCGGCTATGCGATCGTCGCGCACCCCACAGCGAGGGTGGACGGCCTGGACCGGGTCGCCCTGGCCCAGCTGCTCCACGGCTAGACCTCCTGGCCCGACGGCACCCCCGTCACCCTGGTCCTGATGCCCAAGGGCAGCGACGCCATGACCTGGATGGCCGGCGAGCTGCTCGGGATGTCCGAGAAGGTCTACCGGCGCCAGCTCATGGAGCGCGTCTTCCGCGGCAGCTCCGCCCAGCCCCACGAGGTCAAGGACGCCACCGAGGCCGCCAGCATGGTCGCCCGCACCCCCGGCGCCCTGGCCGCGCTGCCGGTGGCGGCGATCGGGGGCGGGGTGCGGGTGGTGTCGCTGGACTGAGGGCACCAATTGGGGTCATGCCTGACCCCTTCAGGGCCGGAAGATCGACAGCCCCTTCGTGTTCCACCCCACCTTCTTGTTCTCCCGCCCGTTCCGAAGCCCCTGCAGGCCATCCAGCGCTGTCTGCACGAGCTGCTGGGCGGTCGGGTGGTCGGCGGTCTCCTGGTTCAGGGAGGTGGCATAGACATAGTGCGGGCTGCAGGCGTGCACGTCGGAGCGGGTCGCGGCGGTCTCCTCGAGGCGGCGGCCCATTCGCTCGACCAGGATCCGGGCGCCGGCCATGCGGGTCCCGGGCAGGACCAGCAGGAAGTGGCCGGGGTCGAGCAGGCCGATGAAGTCGCTGCAGCGCAGCAGGTCCCGCACGGCCTGGAAGGTCGCGACCTGCCCCTCCCCCACGTCGCTGTCCTCCTGGTTGCTGCAGCCGATCACCAGCGCGACGAGGGGCTGGCGGAAGCGGGTGGCGGCGCTCACCGCGCGCTCGGCGATCGCCCAGATGAAGCGGGGGTCACCGGACAGCTCCAGGGCGGAGCGCACGAACTGGGAGGTGCTCTGGTCGTCGGCCCCGTCCTCGGTGGCGGTGCCCAGGAGCCGGGACAGGACCGCCAGGGCGCTGGCGTCGATGGTGGCGAAGGTGGACTCCTCCAGGTCCAGGTCGGTGTGGCCGAGCATCTCGCCGACCTGCGTGATCGTGCCCCAGGCCTCGGAGTCGCGGCCCAGGCTGCCGATGCGCAGGCTCAGGGACTGCTGCTGGGAGGCCTCTGGGGAGTCCTCCGGAGGGGCGATGTGGGCCAGCAGGTCCCGGGCCGCCCCCCAGCGGCTCGCCACGGTGGCGGCCTCGGTGCTGCCCGTGCAGCCGAAGGTGAAGCGCTCCATGCGGGCCCGGGTCTCGCCGGTCAGGGCCTGGAGCACGCCGGCGAATTCGGAGTTCTCCAGGCGGGCGACGAGCCGCACCGAGCCGAGCTCGGCACCCAGACCCAGGGTGATGGCGTCGGCGATGGCGTCTGGGCTGCGGCTGGGACCCAGGTCCCGCACCGCCAGGCCAGCCATCGCGACGGCACGGGTCAGGGCCTCGTCGCCGGCGTCCTCCAGGACCTCGAACATGCGTCGCCACAGGACCACCCGCCGCATGAGCTGCGGCCCCATGGCCGACGCGGCCTCTCCGACGTCGGCCGGCAGGAGGCGTCCGCCCATCAGGGGGCTGGCCGCCACGCGGACCATCAGGTCGGCCAGGCCGTCGTCGCTGGCGCACAGGGCCGGCGCGGTCTCGGCGGGCTGGAAGCTGCACTTCTCGTCGCCGAGCACCGTCTCGGTGGTGATCGCGCTGGCAGCGGCGGCTGCGGACATGCCTCTCTCCGGATCAGCAGGTCGCCGGATCGGCCGCTGGGGCACGATCCTTGAGTGGATCCACGTCCTCAACCGACGCCCCTGGATGACCGATGAGTGGGGAGGAGAGGTGGTTCCATGGCCCACGACCACAGCCGCTACCTGACCCCGGAGAAGATGCGTGGTGGTGTCGTGGAGCTCGAGGACCTCCGGGGGGCGGTCCAGCCCCCCGCCAACCCGCGGCCCCAGCGCGTGCGGACCGAGGTGCTCGCGGACCTGCGAAGCCGGCGAGAGGCCGAGCGCGATGTCTCCCAGCGCAGCTTCTACGACGCCCTGATCAAGGCGATCGGCGCCAAGGACCTGGGCGTGCCGGCCTTTCCCACCACCGCCTTGGAGCTGGACGAGCTCCTCCGTGAGGACAACAAGGCCACCACTCGGTTGATCGGCCTGATCGAGCAGGACCCGGCCTTGGTGACGGCCGTGTGGGCCTGCGCCCGGACGGTCAGCGAGGGCAAGCAGCCGGGCACCCTGGAGCTGGCGGTCAAGCTGATCGGCCTGGACCAGCTCTGGCAGCTCGCCTTCGACATCGCCATGAACTCCGCCGTGTTCCGAGTCCGGGGCTACGACGACGAGGCCGAGCGCATCCGCCAGCACGGCATCATCGTGGGCAAGGTCGCGGGCTGGATGGGCGACCGCGGTCGCGGCACCCACTTCATCGCCGGACTGCTGCACGACGTCGGACGCCTGGTCGTGCTGCACGCAGCCGGCCGCTCACGGGGCGCTCGCCCCCCCGAGAAGGCCCTGCTCGACGAGCTCATGGATCGCCACCACGCCAGCCTGGGGCTGGTGGTCGGCCGGGTCTGGCGCCTGCCGAAGACCGCCGTGCTCGGCATGGGCTACCACCACCACCCCGAGCTCGCACCAGCCGACGCCCGCGGCGTGGCTGCCCTGGTCCGAGCCGCCGATCTCGCCGCCCACATGGTCGAGGAGCGGGAACGCGGGGACGTGCCGATGGCCGCCAGCGCCTTGCGCGACCTTCGCGGTCTTCCGGTGTCCGCCAAGGACCTGGTCCGCCGAGCGGAGATGGTCACCGCGGTCGTGCGCCGCGCGTCGCGGGCCGCTTGAGCTCCTGGTTTCAGTCGCGGTCAGCCTGCGGGGGCGATGATCGCAGGTGAGCCGGGTGTCCGCAGCCGCTCGAAGTCCCGTGGGTTGAGTCCGATTCCATGACCGAAGGTGACACCCGCCTTCGAAGGCCTCCCCCACCCCCCGACACCCTCAGAGCCTCCCCCTCAGGAGCCTCTGATGTCTCTCGCCCTGTTGCTCGTTGGGTGCATCGAGCACCACGTCTCTCGCCAGGACACCACCGACGTCTTCGTCCAGGAGGCCTCGTCCACCGTCGACGTGCTCTGGGTGGTCGACGACTCCGTGTCGATGGCCGCCGAGCAGGAGAAGCTCGCCGATGGCTTCACCGCCTTCGCCGCCTCCCTCGACGACAGCCTCATCGACTACCAGCTCGGCGTGATCACGACCGACATGGACGCCGACAACCCCGACGCCGGCGTGCTGCTCGGGGCCCCGCCGGTGCTCTCCCCGGATCCGGACACCGTGCCCCTGTTCCAGGAGCGGGTGCAGGTGGGGATCGAAGGCTCGGGCAAGGAGAAGGGCATCGCAGCGGCGGTGGCGGCCGTCACCGAGCCCCTGGTGAGCACCACCAACGCCGGCTTCCTGCGCGACGACGCCACCCTGCTGCTGGTGTTCGTGAGCGACGAGGACGACTGCTCCGACGCCGGCGCCCTCGACGACGAGCCCGCCGACGCCTGCTACACCCAGGGGGAGCGGCTCGTGCCGGTGGACGAGCTGCACGACCAGCTGCTCGCGGCCAAGGGCGACGGCGGCATGGTGCTCGCCGCCGGCATCCTCGGCACCGCCGACGGCGCCTGCACCGAGTCCTGGCCCGGCCTGCGCTACGAAGCCCTCATCGACGCCACGGGCGGGGTGCTCGGCGATGTCTGCAGCGCCGACTACGCCGGGCTCCTGGACGAGCTGGGCTTGACCGTGCAGGAACAGCGCACCGTGTTCCAGCTCAGCTACGTTGCGGTGGAGTCCTCCCTGGAGGTCGCCGTGGGCGACACCCTCATCGAGGCGGATCCCGCCTCCGGCTACACCTACGACCCCGACTACTCGCTGATCCGCTTCGACGGCACCACCGTGCCGCCGCGGGACAGCGTGATCAGCGTCACCTACGAGGTCCTCCACACCGGCACCCTGCCGGACTGGGAGGGTGGCTCGTGAGCGCCCTGGCGCTGCTGCCCCTGCTGGCCGGCTGCGAGGCCGTCTCTCGCAACACGGCGGGCCTGGGCTCCGACACCGGCGAGGTGCGCCGCTGCCTGGAGCACGTGGCCCACACCGTCGACGGCCTGACCTGCACCCTGGTCGAGGACGACGGCGTGCCCGTGCTCTGGTACGGCCGCGACGTCGACGCCGACCACCCGCTCACCATCCGCCTGCGCACCGACGACGCGGACATCGTGCCGGTGCTCGCCGGGGCCGCCGAGGCTTGGAACGGGGTGCTCGACGGCGCTGGGGTCTGGCTGAACTACGAGGCGGAGGAGGTCGTCGACCCCTTCACCTGCTCCCTGGACACCCTCGAAGACCTGCCGGAACAGGTCGCGGGCTTCTGCATCGCCACCCCGGACGAGTGGTCCACCCACATCGACGAGTCCGACCAGGACAACGCCTACGTCACCCGGCTCAACAGCCCCTGCGACGGCACCCTGCGCGGGTCGATGACCGTGCTGCACCCGCTCTGGGCCGACGCCCTGACCGACCAGGCGGTGGCCAAGGCCCTGGGCCACCTCACCAGCGTGGTGGCCATCGACGACGACGGGGCGCTCATGGCCGAGCACTGGGAGGGCGCCACCGCGCCGACCCTGGACCACGAAGGCACCTGTGCGGCGTGGCAGTATCGGGATCAGGCCGACTGACCTGGGAGCGCCACGGCTGGCCCGTCGGCCACCGCCGCCGCCGCCGCGCAGGCGCCGAAGACCAGCGCCGGTCCGATGGTCCCGCCGGCCCCGGGGTAGGTCTCCCCCATCACCGAGGCCGAGGTGTTGCCCGCCGCGTAGAGCCCGGGAATGGCCGTGCCGTCCGACCGCAGGACCCGGGCGTCCGGGTCGGTCACCAGGCCGCCCTTGGTGCCGAGGTCCCCGGGGTAGATCCGGATGGCGTAGTAGGGCGGCCGGTCCAGGGGGCGCAGGCAGGGGTTCGCCGTCCAGCGGTCGTCGCCGTAGTAGCGGTCGCTCAGGCTGGCGCCGCGGCCGTGGTCGCTGTCCTCGCCGGCGGCGCAGAGCCGGTTGTAGCGGTCCAGGGTGGCCTGCAGGGCCTCGGGGTCCAGCTCGCACCTCTCCGCGAGCCCCGCCAGGGTCGTGGCCTTGGTGAGGAAGCCCTCCCGGAGCCGACGGGGGAGCCGCTTGTCGGGCATCGCGTACCCCGGGGCCGCGGGCCCCACCGGGTAGTTCTCGCGGTAGGTGGCGTCGAAGATCATCCAGCAGACCGGCACCGCGTCGCCGTCGTACATCGCCCGGCCCACGTCCAGGTAGGGGCCCGCCTCGTTGGTGAAGCGCTGGGCGTGTCGGTTGACGAACAGCGAGCCCGGCAGGCTCTTCTCCACCACCAGCACCCAGCTCTTGTCGCTCCTGGGCACGCGGGTCACGGGGGTCCACCAGGCCTGGTCCATCAGGTCCACGGCGGCGCCGGCGTCGAGGCCCCAGCGGATCGCGTCGCCCAGGTTGCGGTCGTTGCCCGCGTTCCAGTCGGTGCTGACCGGCTGCTGCTGGTACTCGGCCCGCATCTCGGGGTTGCGCTCGAAGCCGCCGGCGGCCAGGACCACGCCGTGGGTGGCGGCGAGGCGCAGGGTCTGGCCCTCGCGGGTGGCGGCGACCCCGGCCGCGCGGTCGCCGTCGAAGACCAGCGCCTGGACCGGGCACGACCGCCACAGGGGCACGTCCCGCTCCAGGAGCGACAGCCGCAGGCGCCCCACCAGGGCGTTGCCCGCGAAGAGCTTGGGGTCCCGGGGCTGCCCCCGCCGCTTCCAGGACCGCGCCGCGTACTGCACGAAGCGCCACAAGAGCTTCAGCCGGCCCTTCAGCGACGGCACCAGGTAGTCCTTGGCCTCCCGGGCCGTGATGCCGAACCTGCCCAGGATCTGCGACTGGGGGTGGGGCCTCTGGAGGTGCTGGAACTCGTCGCCGAGCCGGGTGGCGTCGAAGGGCACCGGCTCCATGGAGCGCCCGCCGGGCTTCCCGCCCGGGGCCTCCGGGTAGTAGTCGCAGTAGTGCTCCAGGGCGTCCAGGTGCAGGTGCGTGTCCCGGTGCAGCCACTCGTAGACCGCCAGGCTCTGGTCCACGTAGGCCTCGACCCGCTCCCGGGGCACCCGGCCCCGGGTGATCTCCAGCAGGTAGGTCAGCGCGTCCTCGCGGCTGTCAGACACCCCCTTGGCGGGCAGCTGGGGGTTATTCGGGATCCAGACCACCCCGCCGGAGATGGCCGTGGAGCCACCGAAGCGGGGCGAGGCCTCCAGGATCAGCGGCCGCAGCCCCAGATCGTGGGCCCGCAGGGCGGCGCTCAGTCCGGCGGCGCCGGAGCCGACCACCACCAGGTCGAAGGTGTGGTCCCAGGTCGGGTCTTGGGTGGACATGCTAGAACATGTTCTACTTCGTGCGGTCTGCGAAGCAACTCAGTGACCGGGTCACCTGAATCAGCGTGCGCCCAGGAGCAGCAGCGCCCCCCCGCCGTCCTCGGCGCCATCGTCCAGCCCGGGTGCGCCGAGCCAGAGATCCAGGGCGCCGTCGCCGTCGTAGTCGCCGGACCACAGGGCGGTGCCGGCGGCGTCGCCGCTGGCCGTGCCGCTGACCCGGCAAGGGGGGCCCACGGAGAGGCTGGTCGTGCCCCGATTCGGGAGTCCGACCCACAGGTCCCCCAGGCCGTCGCCGTCCTGGTCGCCTCCCGCCAGGAGCACGGAGCCCGCCTCCTCCCAGGACGACTCGCCGTGGGCCAGCACGCCCTGGTCCCCCAGCCGGACGGCACCTGTCGTGGTGCCCACGACCAGCCAGAGTCCCCCGGCGTCCGTCCCGGCGTCGTCCAGCCCCGGCACGCCCAGCGCCAGGTCGGGGAGCCCGTCGCCATCGATGTCCTCCAGCCCGGTCAGGGCCTCGCCGAGGCGGTCGCCGCTGTCGTTGCTGAAGAACACCGCGTCGGCGTCGGCGAGGGTGGTCGCCGAGCCGCCGGGGCCGAGCACCAGCCCGGCGGCGCCGCCGTCCTGGGCGAGCCAGGTGGCGCCGGGCGCACCCAGCAGCAGGTCGGTCACCCCGTCGCCATCGACATCGCCTACCTGGGCCACCGCCGCACCCAGGCGGTCCGACCCGGTGCCCGTGACCCGCCAGACCTCCTGGTCCAGGTCGCTGACCAGCACGGCGGCGCCGCCCCCGTCGTCGGGGGTGCCGAGCAGCCAGTCGGACGCGCCGTCGCCGTCGAGATCGGTGTCGAGCGGGGCGAGAGCTGCCAGGCCCGTGCCGTGCACCAGGGACTGGGGCGTGCCGGGCTCGGCCCCCAGGATCAACCAGGTCTCGTCCGCGCCGGGAGCGCTCGCGAACACGTCGGCCAGGCCGTCGCCGTCGAGGTCGGTCGTCGCCAGCAGGGTGCCCAGGGCATCTCCCGGCGAGGTGCCGGCCAGGAGCGAGGTGCCGTCGGCCTGGCTCAGGGTGCCGCTCGTGGCGTGGGCGTGCCAGACCACCCGCCCGGTGGCGCTGTCGTGGCCGGGGCTGGCCAGGACCAGGTCGGCCAGGCCGTCGCCGTCCAGATCCCCCACGGCCAGCGCCTGGCCGGCGGTCTCTTCCAGCGTGTCCCCCAGCACCCGACCGTCGGCGACCGACAGGTCCAGGTTGCCCTCGAGGCCGCAGCCGGCGGTGCTGGTGTCGCAGTCGTTGTCCACCCCGTCGCCGCAGATCTCCGGCAGGCCCGGCGCGACGGTGGCGTCGTCGTCGTCGCAGTCGTCTGCCAGGGCCACCCACCTGGAGGCCGGGTCCGCGCAGGCGGTCGTGGCGCTGGAGGCGTCGCCGTGGCCGTCGCCGTCGTAGTCCCAGTACCAGGAGCTGGCGTCGACGGCGCCTCCTTCGTCGGTGGTGCCGTCGCAGTCCTCGTCCCCGCCGCCACAGACCTCGTCGCTCCCCGGGAAGGTCTCGGGCGCGGTGTCGTCGCAGTCGGTGTCGTCGGCGACGTGGCCCTCCGGTGCATCGCAGGCGATCCAGGGGCGGGAGGCGTCGCCGAAGCCGTCGCCATCGCCGTCTTCGAACCAGACCGCCGCTGGACTGCGAGCGGCGTCGGTGTCGTCGCAGTCCAGGTCCGCCACGACCCCGTCGCCGTCCTGGTCGTCGTCGTCTCCGCCATCGCAGTCCTGGTCGACGCCGTCGTACCAGACCTCGACGGCCTCCGGGTGGACCCCGGGGTCGTCGTCGTCACAGTCGCCGTCGACAGCCGACAGGGGCCGGGTGTCGCCACAGTCGCTCGCCGCCTCAGTGCCGTAGCCGTCACCGTCGGCGTCGACGTACAGGACCTCGGTCAGCGGCGTGCCTTCGTCGATCGCGCCGTCGCAGTCCTGGTCCCGGCCGTCGCAGAGCTCCGGTGCGTCCGGGTAGGTGTCCTCGTGGTCGTCGTCGCAGTCGGTGCCGCCGGCCTCGGGGGTGGTGAACGTGTCGCCGTCGGCGTCGTGGTCGTCGGCGCCGTCGCAGTCCTGGTCGACGTCGTCGTACCAGACCTCGCTGACCCGGGGGTTGATCCCCCGCTGGGTGTCGTCGCAGTCGCCGCCCCGGGTCGCGTGGTCCGGATCGGGGTCGCAGGCCCACTGGGGCTCGCCGCCGCCGTAGTCGTCCCCGTCGGCGTCGACCCAGGTGGCCACCGCGTCGAGGGCGTGGTCCTCGTCGAGCTCGCCGTCGCAGTCGTTGTCGACCCCGTCGCACCACTCCTCGGCGGCGGGGTGAGTCTGGGCGTCCTGGTCGTCGCAGTCACCGTCGCCGTCGACGAGCCCGGGGTCGGATTCGCAGGTCCCGATCAGGTCCCCGCTGCCATGACCGTCGCCGTCGTCGTCCCGGTACCCGGTGGTCCAGGTCAGGCCCTCGTCGATGGCGCCGTCGTCGTCGTCGTCCTCCCCGTTGCAGGACTCGGACGCCAGGGTGGGGCTGGTGGGCGTGAGGGCCGTGTCCACGGGCCCTTCGGCCGGGGTCGTGGTCGGCTCCAGACCCTCGGACTCGGGCGAAGCGCAGGCCAGCCACAGCATCCAGATCACCATCCAGGGCCTCCCTCGAGCAGCCAGACCTCGCCACGGCCGTCGTGGGGCGCGGCGACCAGCAGGTCGTCGGCGCCGTCTCCGTCGTGGTCCTGCACACAGGCCAGCGCCTCCCCGGCGTAGCCCTTGTTGGTGTCGCCCAGGGCCCGGAACGACGGGGTCGCCAGGTCGATCACCCCCGACAGCGGGCCCGGCTCCACGTACACCGCGCCCGCGGCCTTGCCGTCCGAGTACCGCCAGGGCGCGCTGGCCGCGAGATCCCCGAGCCCGTCGGCGTCCAAGTCGCCGATGCACAGGGCGGTGCCCAGGTCGTCGTTGTTGGCCTCGGCGATGAACTGGGCGTCTGCGCCGGAGAGCGTGCCGGAGACCACGGGCCCCACCACCAGGTAGACGGCGCCGCCGTTCGTGCCCCCGGTGTCCTCGTCCGGAGCGCCGATGACCAGATCCGGGACGCCGTCGCCGTCGGTGTCCCCGGCGGCGAGCGCCGCCCCCGCCCCGTCGCCGCTCGCCTCCCCGAGCAGGACCACGTCGGCGTCGCTGTCGGACACGGCGCCCGTGACGGGCCCATAGACCACCACCACGGCGCCGGCCTCGGCGTCGGGGGCGCCGGCGGCCAGGTCGGCCACCCCGTCGCCGTCGAGGTCGGTCACGAGCAGGGCGGCCCCGAGCCCTCCGCCCGAGGTGGTGCCCGCGAGGGTGGCCAGGGCGTCGTCGCTCCCGGTGGTGCCGCGCTCCGGGGCTGCGAACCAGGCCACGCTGCCGGTGCTGCCGTCGTCGGGCGCCCCGACCACGAGCTCCGCCAGGCCGTCTCCGTCCCAGTCGCCGCCCCCGGCCACCGCCTCACCCGCCCCGGTGCCCTTCCCGTCGCTGTGCTCCAGCGCGTAGGACAGGTGGTCGGCGGACAGGGTGCCGACCACCGGTCCGCGAGCCAGGACGGCGCCGGCTCCGTTGGTGCGCCCGATCAGCAGGTCTCGCAGGCCGTCGCCGTCGGCGTCCTCGGTCACGGCCAGGGCGCCGCCCAGGTAGGCGACGGTCGAGGTGGTGAACACGTGGCCGGTGCTGTCGGTGTCCTCCCACTGTCCTGGCCCCCAGCGGTGGAAGGCCCGGACCGCGCCGACCGTGCTGCCGTCGCTGTCCGAGGCGCCCAGGACCAGGTCGTCCTGGCCGTCGCCGTCCAGGTCGCCGGTGACCAGGGCCCGCCCCAGGTCGTTGGCGCTGTCGCTGGCCGAGATGGTGAGGCCGGTCTGGTCCAGCGCCACGTTGCCGACCAGTCCGCAGCCCATGGCGGTGCCGTCGCAGTCGTTGTCCGCGCCGTCCCCGCAGAGCCCCCCGGCCCCGGTGTGGACGCTCGGATCGCTGTCGTCGCAGTCGTCGTCGGACAGGGACTCGCCTTCGCCGGGGGTGCAGCCCGAGGCGATGGCGAAGCCCGCGCCGTTGCCGTCGCCGTCCTCGTCGGCGTAGAACACCTCGCGTCCGGCCGCGCCCTCGTCGATCGAGCCGTCGCAGTCCTCGTCCACGCCATCGCAGAGCTCGGTGGCCCCCGGCAGGATCGATGGGTCTTCGTCGTCGCAGTCGTCGCTCGCCCCCACGCCGTCACCGTCGGCGTCGTCGTCGAGGGTGGTGGGGTCGCAGTCGTTGTCGATGCCGTCGCCCACCCGCTCGACGCCGGCGGCGTACACGGTCGGGTCGGCGTCGTCGCAGTCGTCGACCCGGCTGACCATGCCGGCGGGCTGGGTACAGGCTGGCACCGAGGCGGTGGCGTCGCCGTAGCCGTCGCCGTCCAGGTCTCGGAACCAGCTGGGGGCGTCCACCCCGTCCGGGTCCCAGGCTTCCCCGTCGCAGTCCCGGTCCACGCCGTCGCAGGCCTCGCTGGCGCCCGGGTGGATGCTGCTGTCGCCGTCGTCGCAGTCGCCGCCATCAGCCACCCAGAGCGGACCCGGGTCGGTGTGCAGGCGAGGCCTCGAGAGGTCGCCGTAGCCGTCTCCGTCGAGGTCCGGGTACCAGGTGAGCGCTCCGGTGGCCTTGGGTGCTGGGTGCGCCGACGGGGAGGGCTCGGAGGCACCCGGCGCCGGGGCGCAGGACACCACCGTCCACAGCGCGAGGAGGACGTGCATGGCGAGGGGGGGAAGGGTGTGGTCGCTGAGTGCGACGACCCGGAGAATCCTTCGAAGGAAAGTCCGCGCCCCCCACACGGACCGGCACCTTCCCCCAGGAGTCTCGCCATGGCCCGTGCGGTGCTGCCGACCTTCGCCCTGATCGCCTGTGCCTCCCCGTCGACGGCGGTCCTGCCAGACACGGAGGTGCCGGCCTCCTCGGCACCGGAGGAGGCCGAAGCGACGCCGAGCTCCAGGGAGCTCGGGCCGGTCTGGGCCCCGGTCTCACAGGGGGAGATGGAGGCGGAGGAGGAGCTGGTGGGACCGCAGCCGACTCCGACACTCACCTGCGGGCCTACCCTGGCGGTCCACGACGAGCGGGACCTGGTGCTCACCCTGCACACCCACGAGGGCCTGGTGACGGCGCTGGCCCAGGAGAGCTGGCGCCTCGACACCTTGGACCTGGGGGGTGAGCCGACCCGGCTGGCCTGCGGTGAGGACGTGGTGTGGGTGACCCTGCGTCAGAGCGGCGAGGTGGTCCGCATCGCGCTCACCGAGGAGGGCCTGGTGGTGGAGGAGCGGGTCGAGGTGGGCGCCGAGCCCGTGGGCATCGCGGCCAGCCTGGACCTGTCCGAGCTCTACGTGGCCCTGAGCCGTGAGGATGCCGTGGTGGTGCTCGACAGCGGGACCCTGGCGGAGACCGGGCGCTACGCGGTCGAAGGGGAGCCCCGCTGGCTGGCCCTCCACCGCACTGGTGATCCCCTCGTGGTGGCCTCGGCGACCCGGCCGATCCTGACCCGCATCTCGCCAGGCGAGACCGGATCGACGGCGTTGTCGCTCCCCGAGGTCTCGGGCATGGAGGACCTGGCGGCGCTCAGCGGCGAGGTCGTGTTGACGGCTCGGCTGACCGGTGATCCGGCCTTCAGCCAGGATGGTCAGCACCTCGCGGTCCCGGCCCTGTTCGTGAACAACGTCTTCGGCGCCAGCGGTGAGCTGGGAGAGGGGTCCACCGGCCAGGAGGTGATCGTCGAGTACTACGGCTCGCCGTCGATCGTGGACCCGGACTCGGGCTCTGCGCGGTTCAATCCGGGGATCTGGGTGCCGAGCGTCGAGGACCTGGAGGGGCCCGGAGGCGGGTCGCCCCCGGGCGACATCCTGGACATCGGTGGCAGGGCGTCCTTCGAGGACGGCTCGACGCCGTATGTGCGCAGCTACCTGACCTCGGTGGCCTTCGGCCCGGAAGGGGACACCCTCCTGGCGACGATGGAGGCGTCGGACGTGGTGGTCGGCGTGCTGCGCAATGCGTCCGCCAGCGACGAGCACTTTGGGTGGGAGCGGCGTGGTCAGGTCTTCCAGGCCGTGGGCCGGGGTCCGAGATCTCTCGTCGTCTCGGGCACGCGGCTGTTCGTGGACGAGCAGCTCTCGGGCACCCTGGGCCGGGTGGACTGGTCGCTGCTCGGCGACCGCATCGAGACGCGATGGAACACCACCCAGACCCTCGCCTACGACGAGTCGGATGGCGACCCGGTCGTCCTCCGCGCGGATCCAGAGGACGCCGTCCTCGCCCTGGGCCGGGACCTGTTCTTCAACGCCATCTCCCCGATCATGGTCTCCGACGGCGCGGGGGTCTCCTGCAGCACCTGCCACTTCGAGGGCCGCAACGACGGGCTGAGCTGGCCCCTGGAGAACGGCCCTCGCCAGACCCCGTCCCTCGCCGGCGAGGTCTCGAAGACCGTGCCCGTGACCTGGAACGAGCAGGTGCCCAGCGTGGCCGAGGAGGTGGAGCTCACCAGCATCCTGCGCATGGGCGGCGAGGGCGCCACCGGCGACGACGCCGCCGCGGTCGCGGCCTGGATCGACGCTGGCCGCCTGCCCGTGCCGCCGCTGGCCCGGCTGGATCCGGACGCCATCGACCGGGGCGAGAAGCTCTTCCTGTCCCGGGAGGTCGGCTGCGCCGACTGCCACCCCCCGCCGCTCTACACGGACAACCAGCACTACGAGCTGCTCGAGGACGGCGAGATGAACGTGCCCAGCCTGCTCGGGATCGGGGCGAGTGCGCCGTACCTGCACGACGGCTCGGCGGAGACCCTGTTCGACGTCTTCCTGTGGAGCGACCAGGGCGGCATGGGCGACACCGCGCACCTGTCGATGGACGAGCTGGACGACCTGGAGGCCTTCCTGCGGTCCCTCTGAGCGGGTCAGGCTGACAGCTCCAGCACGGCCTCGAGCAGCACCTGTGCCCCCCGGGCGCAGGCCTCGGGGGTCGACCACTCCCGGGGGTTGTGGCTGATGCCGTCGTGCTCGCCGGGCACGAAGACCATGCCGGTGGGGCAGACCGGGGCGAACTCCTGGGCGTCGTGCCCGGCGCCGGAGACCAGGCGGGTGTGGGTCCAGCCGTGGCGCTCGGCGGCGGCCTGGAGCACGTCGAGCACGCCGTCGTCGAACGCGACCGGCGGGGTGCGGGCGGTGCGGCGGGCCTCGAAGGTGACGCCGACCTGCTCGGCGACCGCGGCGAGCTGGGCGTCCAGGAAGGCCTCCGCGGCGATGAGGCCGCGGTCGTCGGGGTTGCGCAGGTCGACAGTGCAGATGGTCTCGCCGGAGATGACGTTGATCCGGTTGGGCACCGGGGCGATGCGGCCCACGGTCACGCGCTGCTCGGGACCGAAGTCCCCGCGGGCCACGGCGTCTTGCAGGGCCACGCCGAGCCGGGCGACGGCGAGGTTGGCGTCGGCCCGCAGGGCCATGGGGGTGGTGCCGGCGTGGGCGGAGCGCCCGATGAAGCGCACCTCGGTCCAGGAGATGCCCTGCACCCCGGTCACGATGCCCAGCTCCAGCCCGGCCCGGTGCAGCACCGGACCCTGCTCCACGTGGAGCTCCAGGAAGCAGTGGGGCGGGCTCCCGGGCACCGGCTCGGGTCCCGCGAGGCCGAAGCGGGCCAGGGCCTCGGCCACGGTCACCCCGTCTCGATCCGGCAGGGCCAGGGCTGCTTCGAGGGTCAGGCGACCGCAGGCCACGGCGCTGCCCAGCATGTCGGTGCCGAAGCGGGCGCCCTCCTCGTCGGTGAAGAAGGCGACCTCGACGGGGCGGCGGGTGGTCAGGCCGTGGTCGTCGAGGGTGCGCAGGACCTCGAGCCCAGCGAGCACGCCCAGCGCCCCATCGAAGGCGCCGCCGGTGGGCACGGAGTCCAGGTGGGAGCCGGTGACCACGGGGGCCAGGTCGGGCTCGGTGCCGGCGCGGCGGGCCCAGACATTGCCGATGCGGTCGGTGCGGATCGCGAGGCGCGCGTCGGCGAACCAGTGCTGGACCCGGGCCCGCCCCTGGGCGTCGGCCCGGGTCAGGGCGAGTCGGTTCACGCCGCTCAGCCCCAGCTCGGGCCAGGGCCGCGCCCCCACGTGCGCCAGGGCGTGGATGGATTGCCACAGGCGGTCGGGGTCGATCCGAGGTGTGGACATGCGCCCGGGAGCCTACCCAATTCCGCCCAGGTGGCACCTGCCCCGCTCCGGTCGCGGTAGCATCCCCACGACATGACGTCGCCCCGGTCTCTCCTCGCCGTGCTCGCGGCGGCCTCGCTGGGCTGCTCCGACTACAGCTTCAACTACCAGACCCCGATCACGGGCGGGGACTGCTTCGACCGGGAGTACCCGGGCGAGATCATCGACCAGGATCCGCAGTGCTACTCGATCGAGTCCACGGTGGCGATCCCCAACGTGATCAGCTGGAACCGGACCTCCTTCGACGTCCAGTCCGACGCCAACCGCGTCACCATGACCCCCATCGTCCTGCCTCTGAACGACGACGACATCCCCGACGTCATCGCCGTGACCTTCCGGGCCGACAACGGCGTGTTGCGGGCGATGTCGGGGGACGACGGCGCCAGCCTGTGGGACTCCGACGAGCTCCTGCTCGACCCGGAGGCCGGGCTCGCGGGCGGCGACGTGGACGGCGACGGCGACATGGAGATCGCCGCCATCACCAACGACAGCCGCCTCGCGCTCTTCGACCACGAGGGCCGGCTGATCTGGCGGACCGAGATCTACAGCCAGCACATGAAGGGCGATTTCGACGCCCCGGCGGTCGCCGACATGGACGCCGACGGCGACGCCGAGATCATGGTCGGCCGCCTGATCGTGGACCACGAGGGCAACACCCTCATGGAAGGCAGCTACGGCCGCGGCGGGCCCGAAGGCACGGCCAGCTTCGCCGTGGACCTGGACGGCGACGGCAAGCAGGAGCTGGTCACCGGCAACACCGTCTACCAGCTGGACGGCAGCGTGGTCTTCTACAACGAGGAGCGTGACGGCTACCCGGCGGTGGCCGACTTCGACGACGACGGCGAGGCCGAGATCATCGTCAGTGGCTACGGCGAGGTCCGGTACCAGGAGACCGACGGCTCGGTGGTCTGGTCCGTGGACCTGCCCGGCCAGGAGGACAGCGGCCCGCCGATGCTGATCGACAGCGAGGGCGACGGCATCCCCGAGATCGTGGTCGCGTCCAACGAGAACCTCACGATGCTGGACAAGGACGGCGAGATCGTCTGGCAGGAGCTGATCCGGGACGCGTCGGGTCAGACCACGCCCACGGCGTTCGACTTCGAGGGCGACGGCCTGCCCGAAGTGCTCTACGCCGACGAGGTCTCCCTGCTCTTCCTCACCGCCCACGACGGCGCCTACCGCATCAGCTCCACCGAGCACTCCAGCCGCACGGCCCACGAGTACCCGGTGGTGGTCGACGTGGACAACGACGGCGAGGCCGAGATCGTGACCGGCTCCTCGCCGGACAACGGGGTCAACGAAGGCGTGATGGTCTTCGACTCCGTCGACGGCGACTGGCCCGCGGCCCGCAAGCTGTGGAACCAGCACGCCTACTCCGTCACCAACATCGAGGACGACGGCTCGATCCCGGCGGAGCCGCGCCAGAACTGGCGGTCCTTCAACAGCTTCCGCGCGGCCCACCTCTCGGTCACCTCCGGCCTGAGCAAGTCCGACCTGTTCATCGAGATCGCGGATGTCTGCACCCAGGCCTGTGCCGACGACATGATGGCGGTCTGGGTGCGGGTCGGGAACCAGGGCCTCTACAGCATCAAGGGCGGCGTCCAGGTCACGATCTGGGGCGTGCTGGCCGACGGCAGCCGCAAGAAGATGGAGACCGTCACCCTGGAGGACGGTCTGTCCGCCGGCGATCTCACCGACGCCATCCGGGTCGACATCTACGGCCACAAGGCCATGGAGCCGGTCACGCTGGCGGCCACGGTCGACGGTGGCAACAACGCCGACGGCGGCGGAAAGTGGGCCGAGTGTGACGAGGAGAACAACGAGGACGAGTGGCAGGGCGAGATCTGCGGATAGACTCCAGGTCCCTCCCCCTTCCCGCCCCGGAGTCCCCATGCTCACCGCCCTGCTCGGCCTGTCCCTCCTCTCCCAGCCCGTCCACGCCTGCAAGATGATGGACGCCGCCGCCTACCAGGAGGCCGCCGCCGAGGTGAAGGCCACCGAAGGCACCCAGATCGCGTTCAGCGTCGAGGGCCTGACCTGCGGCGACTGCTCGACCAAGGTGACCAAGGCGCTCACGGAGGTCGAGGGCGTGCTGGCCGCGGCGGTCGACTACCAGAGCGGCGAGGCGCTGATCGCCTTCGACAGCAGCAAGACCAGCGCCGAAGCGCTGTTGAAGGTGATCGAGAAGACCGGGTATGCGGCGAAGAAGGTGAGCTGAGCGACCCGCCCGCGGCCCGCAACCGTGGGGCCCTCCGCGAACCCGTCGCCCAGAGACGGACGAACGTCCGAAGTACGGACGTTCGTCGCTCGCATCAGGGGCACCCCGGGTCGAATGCGACAGTCTCGTGGGCACCCTGCCCTGGGTGCGACGGTCCCGCTGAGATCGGCGCCTGACAGGGCACGAACCGAGCTGGAATCGGCCTTCTGAGCCCCAAGTCGGCCGCAACTGTCGCACCGGGCCCGGGGTGCCGCCATCGGTGTCGCATTCGAGCCAGGGTGCCCGCACCTGTGGCACCCTGAGCCCGTGCTCCTCCCCTTGCTCGCCGTGGCCCTCGCGGGTCCTGCGGAGACCGACGTGCCCGCGGGCCGGGTGGTCGCGCTCGCGCCCGGCATAGCGATCGCCGACGTGGTCGGGGCCCCGGCCCTCGACGCCGCCGGCGACACGGCGGTGCTCGCCCGACTCACCGAGCGGGGCACCGAGCTCACCCTGTTCGAGCGCCGGGACGGCACCTGGGAAGAGGTTCGGGTCCTGGTGCGCGAGCACAGCCCGGACCGTCCGGCCCTGGACCCGGAGGGTCGGCGCCTGGCCTACGTGGCCGGGCCCGTCGCCGCGCTCTGGCTGCTCGACCTGGAGACCGGCACCCGGACCCAGCTCACCAACACCGTCACGGACCGGATCCCCGGGGAGCCCCCGGCGGGCTGGATCCCCGTGCCCCACCGGGACCCGCCGCGCTTCGACGGCGACACCCTGGTCTGGACCTCGCCCGAGGGCGAGCACCGCCTGGACCTGCCGTGATCGCCGCCTGGCTGATGACCGCGCCGGTGCTGGCCCAGCAGTACCGCATGCCCGCTGGCGACGCCGACTACAGCAGCTTCTACGTGACCGCCTACTACGACCACGGCGGCAACACCGACTGGAATTGCGGCAGCGACAGCTACAGCGGCCACAACGGCTCCGACTACGGGGTCGGGTCCTGGTCCGGCATGGACGCCGGCATGGACATCGTCGCCGCGGCCGACGGGGTGGTGAACCACATCCACGACGGCGAGTTCGACGAGTGCACCACCGCGGACTGCGCCGGGGGTGGCGGCTACGGCAACCACGTCCGGGTGGACCACGGCGACGGCAAGGAGACCATCTACGCCCACATGAAGAAGTGGTCGGTGGCCGTGAGCGTCGGCCAGGCCGTGGGCTGTGGTCAGCTCCTCGGCCAGGTCGGCTCCAGCGGCTACTCCACCGGACCCCACCTGCACTTCGAGGTGCGCACGTCGGGCAACGACCGGGTCGACCCCTACCAGGGCAGCTGCAGCAGCACGTCGAGCACCTACTGGGTCTCCCAGGGCAGCTACGGCGGCCTGCCCGCCGGCACCTGCGACGAGCCGGTGGGGCCCTGCGAGCCGGTGAGGACCCTCACCTGCGGCGACAGCGTCTCGGGACGCAACGACGGCTCCGGACACACCAGCGACCACTGGTTCTATGGCTGCGAGGAGTGGACCTACAGCGGCTCCGAGATCGCCTACGAGATCCTCACCGACCGCTCCGAGCCGGTGACCGTGAGCGTGACGGGCCTCAGCGCCGACCTGGACCTCTACCTGCTCTCCAGCACGAGCTGCGACGGCTCGGGCTGCCTGGCGAGCAGCTCGGAGTCGGAGTCCTCCGACGAGTCGGCCACGGCGAACGCCACGGCCGAGGTCCCGCTGGTCGCGGTGATCGACGGCTTCGAGGGCGCCGCCAGCGGCTTCACCCTGACCGTGTCCTGCGACGGCGGGCTGCCCGGTCAGGACACGGACACCGACACCCGGGGCCCGACCGACACCGCGCCGGACACGACCCCGCCGGACAGCGGTCCGTCGGTCGCGGACACCGCGCCGGACACCCGCCCGTCGGACCCGAGCGCCGACGGCTGGGACCGGATCGAGAAGCCCCAGGGCGGCGGGCTCGGCTGTGGCATCGCTTCCGGGGCAGGCAGCGCCTGGCTCGTGGGCCTGCTGGCCCTGGCCCGGAGGCGCGAGGAGTAGGTCCGGGGCCCGCGGCGCCTACACTCTCCGCACCGTCCTCCGAGGCCTGCATGACCGAGCCCCACGCCGCCCGTCTCGACGCCCTGCGCACCGCTCTGAAGGGCGTCATCCTGGGCAAGGAGGACGTGATCGAGCTCTTGCTGGTGGGCGTGCTCTCCGGCGGCCACGTGCTGCTCGAGGACGTGCCCGGGGTCGGCAAGACCACGCTCGCCAAGGCCCTGGCGACCGCCCTGGGCCTGCGGTTCTCCCGGGTCCAGTTCACCCCGGACCTGCTGCCGGGCGACATCGTCGGCTCCCAGGTCCTCAACCCCACCGACGGCTCCTTCCGCTTCCTCCGGGGCCCGGTCTTCACCGAGGTGCTGCTCGCCGACGAGATCAACCGGGCCTCGCCGCGCACCCAGTCCGCCCTGCTCGAAGCGATGAGCGAGGGCCAGGTCACCGTCGAGGGCACGACCTACGCCCTGGAGCAGCCGTTCTTCGTGCTCGCCACCCAGAACCCGGTGGACTTCCAGGGCACCTACCCGCTGCCCGAGGCCCAGCTCGACCGCTTCCTGGTGCGGCTGTCGCTGGGCTACC
>CAYFPX010000014.1:32037-66547 GCA_964344945.1 uncultured Enterobacterales bacterium | reverse complement strand
CGCGAGCCCCCCGATCAGGGCATGCGGGACTCCAAGATCGCGGAGCATGGAAGATACCTGCTCTGCTCGGGTGAGGATCGCAGTAGCGACAACCTCTGTGAGCCCCTTGACGCGACTCATGTTTCATCTCCGACCAGGGCAACAGCCCCACTGTCGTATTGAACCGTGCGAACACGTCGCCTGGGCTGGGGAGGGTGTCGGGGCAGAGCGGCGATCTCAGAGCGTGAGAGGGAGATCGGTTCCGTTGGTGAGTAGTCCACTGGAGGAGCGAGGCAGAGAACCCCCTCGGGCGTGAGGAGCACGTCCGGATCAGGCTCCATCGCAGTGACGCCTTCCCTCAGTGTCGGGTCAGCTTCAACCACTGACGCGTCATACTCAGCCTGCATCAGCAGCCACCAACGAGCGGGAACCTGGAAGAACGCTCCCAGTCTTGCGGCCATCGCTGGGGTCAGGGGCTGCTGGCCGGTGAGGAGACGGCTGATGGTGCTCCGGTTGACCCCCAGCCCAACAGACAGCCGGTTGGCGTTGAGACCGAGCGGTGTCAGGAAGTCTTCGAGCAGGATCTGGCCGGGGTGCTTCGTCATCGTTGACCTCATCCACAATGTTGCGCACTATGCAACATACGTCAAGACTGGAACCTGTTGGGCACTCACGAAGAACCCTTGGGCACTTCCTTTGATAGCCAGCTTTGAACCTGAGCCAGAACTACTCCCACCAGCAGTACCTGGCGAAGAACCCCGGAGGCTACTGCGGGCTCGGCGGGACGGGGTTGAGCTGTCCGGTCACCGTTGGTGTCGAGCCCTGAGTCCCGAGAGGGTGCTACCGTCACGGCATGGCTGCCGCAGCCTTGACTCTCTTCGCGTCCGCCCTGGCCGCATGGACTGGCTGCGGTGGCCTGGACGGCTTCGACATCGGGGAGTCGGCGCCCGCTGACGACTCCGCCGGTGAGAACGACGGTTCTCCCCTCGAGACCGGAGACACCACTGGGACCGAGGACTCCGGCGACACCGCAGAATCCGAGGAGATCGGCTCCCAGTGGGCCGGCGGGCTCGCCTTCACCGACCTGGGCGCGAGCATCGTCCAGGAGGAGGGCGTACGGGCCGGGGGACATGACGGGTGACGGTCATGCCGACGTGGCCCTGGGTTGCCCCGGCTGCGACGCGGACGGGCGGGAGAGCGGGCTGCTCCTCCTGGTCCAGGGTCCCGTGGCCCCTGGGACCTACGACGCTGATGAGGTCAGTGTCGTGGGCCTTGGCCCGGGGCACCTGGTCGGCGAAGTGCTGCTGGGACCAGGAGACGTCACCGGTGACGGTCGCGCAGACCTGCTCCTGGGCATGCCCGCCGACGCGACGGACATCATGCACGCGGGGGCGCTCCGCGTCCTTCCGGGCTGGCAGGGACCGCGGATCTCACCTTGGCTCCCCGGCGAGAGCCACGGGACCATCCTCATGTCGGACCTCTCGGACGTCTCGGGGGGTCGCAGCCGGCGTCACCTGGGACAGTGACGCGATGTCCTCCGACGAGATGGTGACCAGGGGCTGCTCCACCGCGCGGGCACACGGAGGTAGGCCCCCAGCCTGGCGGCCATCGCGGACCCCCAGAGCCGTGCGACAGATGGGGCCCCCGCTCGGAGGTGACGCATGTCAGCCCGATCATCGTGCCGGCGGGCGAGGGCTTCGAGACCAGCGACGGCGTGCTCTGGGCGCAGTAGCCTTGGTCCGGGGTTGCGGTGTCTCAAGGACATCGTCCCTCCGGAGGCCCCATGAACCGCAGGCAGTGCCTGACCACCGTCGCCGGTGGCGTCGCGCTCGCGCCCACGTCCGCCCTGGCCAACCCGCTGCTGGACGACGACACCCGCTGGGTCCGCCAGCAGCGCCGAACCCTGCGCCGGCTGCGCACCGCGCGCCCCGATCCAGAGGTGCGCCGGGTGTTGCGCCAGGAGGGGTTGCCCGGGAACCTGGAGGGGGAGGCGCTCGCCGCGATCGTGCTCGCCCGGGCCTTCAACGACCTGCCCCGCGCCCGCAGGCGCTCCGAGCCGGTCCAGGACCTGCTCTGGGACGAGGCGGACCGCGTCGGCGGGGCGATGGCCACCTGGGTGTCCTGGCTCGACGGCCTGAGCCCCGAGCGGCGCGACGCCCTCGACGCCCACTTCGAAGCGGAGCCCGCAGACCTGGACCTGGCGACGGGCCACCTCGATGACCGGCTCGCCCCCACCGGACTGGACCTGAGCCAGGAGCTGCGCCGTGCCCGTCGCCTCCTGCGTCGCCGCACCCTGCGCTGGGGCCTGGAGACCCTCCTTCGCCAGGCCACACGAGACGCGCGGACCGAGGGCCTGCCCGACGATCAGTGGCGGGACGGCCGCTTCCGCGGGGGTGTGCAGGACCGTCAGCAGGGCCAGAAGCCGCCTCCGCCGGCCGCTCGTCGCCGTGGCCGCCTGCCGCCGATCATCGCCTGGGGCCTGCGCATGCTCGGCGTGGGCTGCGTCTTCCTGGCAGCGGGCTGGAGCTTCGCCGCCATGGGCGCCGTGGCGATCGGGGCCCTGTTCCTCTGGATCGGACTGATCTTCCTGGTGATCGGGCTGGCGGTGCTCCTCTGGGGGGCCATCGCCATCGGCCTGGGCTTTCACCTTCCGCCGCCCCAGCGCCGGGGCAAGAAGCCGCCGCCCAAGAAGCGCCCGCCGCCCCGCTGAGGTGACGTAGCATCGGCCACGAGGACGTGAACCCCTGGCTCGGCTTCTTCGACCGAGCCGGCGCCGACAGCGACGACGTGGGCAACACCACCTTCGCCGAGGGGCGCGTCACGCCCTTCCCGGCGCTGCACATCGGCTGGCTCTTCGGGTGATCGCCAGGGCTCCGGTTTTCTCCTTGCGGTGGCCTCTGTCCCGGCGCCATGCTGGCCGGGGCACGCACCCCGGGGATCCCGTGAAGTCCTTCCTGACACTCTCGTCGTCCGCCCTGCTCGTCGCCTGCGCCACCGGCGCCACCGGCGCACTGCCCGCCGACGCTGAGGGTGGCTGCGGGGCCGGCAGCGGCCCGGACGTGGCGGACGAAGTCTTCAACCTGGCCATCGACGACGCCTGGACCGACCACAGCGTCTACGTGGCCGGTCAGGACGACTACGACGTGCACGCCACCGTCACCAACCACGGCCCGGACACCGCGAACTTCCGGGTCCTGTACACGATGATCAGCGACGTGGAGCCCACCCTCGGCGAGACCGAAGGCAGCTTCATGGGCGGCGAGACCTACACCCTGCCCGCCGGCGAGACCGTCGACGTCACCGCCACCTCGGAGTCGCTCCCGGTCCAGGAGAGCACCCTCTGCCACTGGGAGGCCGAGACCGTGCTGATCAGCTGGCAGCAGCGCGACACCGACGTCGACGACAACAAGGCCCCGACCGCCACCTTCGAGGTCGTCAGCGAGTAGCGGGCGCTACACCACCCGCTCCAGCACCCCGATGTGGGAGAGCGCTTCGTCGAAGCCGATCATGTCGTCGGCGTTCTGCTGGAGGGCGAAGAAGCGCTACCAGGTCCAGCACCCCCCGACCCACGGCATCACAGCCAACCTGGGGGGCGACGACCGCACCACCGTCGTGATCGTGCAGCGCCTCGGCGCCTGAGTTTTCAAGGATCCGGGCTCATCGGGCCCCAGCACTGATCCGATGAACCGACCATGCGTGACCGCGCCATCACCTTGCTGCTCGTGTGCGAGCTGCAGGACGACGAGTTGTTCCTGCGCCAGATGCTCCGCCAGGTGGCGCCCGGGCGGTACACCGTGGACCACGTGCAGACCGTGCCCGAGGCCATGGAGGCCCTGGACGACTGCGAGTACGACCTGTGCTTCTGCGACCTCGAGGTCGGGGCCCGGACCCTGCTCAACGACCTGAAGCGGGCTGAGCTGGGCACGCCGGTGATCGTGCTGACCCGCAGCCGAGACCCGGCGACCGAGCGCAAGGTCACCGAGATGGGCGCCGTGGACCACCTCTCCACCGCGGACCTGAGCGCTCAGCTGCTGGAGCGGTCGATCCGCTACGCCATCTCCCGCAAGTCGGTCGAGAACCAGCTCAAGCGGCGGGCGGAGTACGATCCGCTCACCGACCTGCCGGGCCGGGAGCTCCTGATGCGCCGCCTCGAGGTGGCCCTGGAGCGCTCCCGCATGGAGCCCAGCCACGAGGTCGGGCTGCTCTTCATGGACCTGGACCGGTTCAAGCTGGTCAATGACTCCATGGGCCACGTCCGTGGCGACGAGCTCCTGGTGGCGGTCAGTCGGCGCCTGGAGAACTGCGTTCGGGCCAGCGACACCGTGGCCCGACTCGGCGGCGACGAGTTCGTGCTGCTGCTGACCGGCAAGCGCATGGAGGACACGGTCGCCTGGGTCGTGGACCGGGTCCACAAGGCCCTCGAGGAGCCCTTCCCGCTGCTCGGACAGCAGGTCTACACCTCGGCCAGCATCGGCATCAAGGTCTGCCACGACGGCCAGGCCGACCCGGTGGAGCTGATGCGCGACGCCGACACCGCGATGTACCGCGCCAAGCGCAAGGGCCTCGGTCGCCACGAGACCTTCGACCCCGGCATGCTGCGCGAGGCGAGCATGCGCCTTCGGCTGGAGAGCGACCTGCGTCGGGCGCTGGACGAGGAGGAATTCCACCTCGTCTACCAGCCCATCGTGGACACCCGCACCGGCCGCATCGCCTCGATGGAGGCCCTGCTCCGGTGGGTCCACCCCATCGAGGGCTTCATCAGCCCGGTGGACTTCATCCCCGTGGCCGAGGACACCGGACTGATCATGCCCATCGGCTGGTGGGTCCTGCGCACGGCCTGTGCGGAGGCCGAGGCCTGGCATCAGCTGTGCGGCGGGACCGAGCTGGCCCCGAGCCTCAACGTGAACCTCTCCCCGCGGCAGTTCGCCTCGCCGGACATGATCGCGCAGATCCGCAAGGCCCTCGGCAGCTCGGGCCTGGTCTCCGATCGGCTGGTGCTGGAGATCACCGAGAGCTCCTTGCTCGACCACCCGGAGAGTGCAACAGACATGTTCCGCGCCATCCGGGAGCTCGGTGTGCGCGTGGTCATGGACGACTTCGGCACGGGCTTCAGCTCCCTGGCGCAGCTCGAGCGCTTCCCCCTGAACGGCTTCAAGATGGACCGGGCCTTCCTGGACGATCTGATGGCGTCGGAGCGACGGCGCTCGGTGGTCCAGGCCGTGATGGCCTTGGGCAAGGCCCTGGACATGAGCGTCACCGCCGAGGGCGTGGAGACCGCCGACCAGATGCGCTGCCTGATGAGCATGGGCTGCTTCCAGCACCAGGGCTGGCACTTCGCGCGACCGATGAAGAGCGAGGACGTGCGGGAGATGCTGCTGTCCAGGAAGCGGTTCGTGGCGTGATAGTCGCGGGGCCATGTGGACCCTGCTCTTCCTGCTCGCCTGTGGCGACGACACGACCCCCGCGGACTCCGGCGCCGCCGGGGACTCCGGCACGCCGCCCGCCGACACCTTCGAGCCCGACCTGGGCCTGGGCACCCTGACCGGGGACTGCAACGTGCTCGACGACGAGTGGTCCGTCGACGACCCCTTCACCTTCCGCAACGCCGTGGACCTGGTCGGCTGGGACGAGTCCCTGCTGAGCGAGGGAGGCCAGGCGATCTGGGAGGCCGGCAACCTGGGCGGCAGCTCCCTGGAGAGCGAGGTCCTGGCCTTCGAGGTCCTGCACGCCTGCGAAGGCGCGGCGCTGCTCAGGACCGAGGGCGAGATCGCCTACGTCGACGACGGCGGCAAGAAGACCGACGCGCTGGTCGAGATCGACGGCGTGGTGGTGGGTCTCAGCGTGACCCGCGCCTTCCACTGGCCCCCGGAGGACCCCTACACGGAGGAGGAGGCCGCGGCCCTGCTCGAGGACAAGCTGCTCGACGTGGTCGCCAGCGCTGAGAACGCAGCGGCCAGCGACGCCTGGGCCCGCTCGGTGCTCCACGTGATCGCCTACGACGGTCAGTACGCCGACCAGGTCGACGCGGCCTGGGCAGCGCTCGATGCTGCGGTGAAGGGCTCCCACGGGGTGATCGTCACCGTGACCGACGGCGACGACGAAGCGATCTATTAGGCTCGGGACGGTGTCCGAGCGCTCCCAGACCAGCCGCGATCTCCAGCGCGAGGCCACCCGCCGCCGCGTGTTCGAGGCCGCGCTGGCGATCTTCCGTCGGGACGGCGTGGCCCAGTCGCGGATCGAGGACATCGCCAACGCCGCCGGGGTCAGCCGCGGGACCTTCTACTTCCACTTCCCCACCAAGGACGACGTGCTCGCCCAGCTCCTGCGGGAGTCCGAGCAGCACGTGGTCGCCCACATCGAGGCCCTGCCCGAAGACGCGCCGATCCTCGCGGTGATGCAGGCCACCGCCCGGGGCATCGCCGAGGAGTGGCAGGACGACCCGAGCCTGCTGCCGGACCTGGGCGTGGTGGCGCTGCGCCTGACCGCGACCCAGCTCGACGACATCCCCAACCTGCACCCGGTGCAGGGGGCCCTGGAGCCGCGGTTCGCGCGGGCGGAGCTCCAGGCGCTGATCCCGTCGGAGCTGCTGGCGCAGTTCTTCCTGGTGAGCCTGTTCGGCGCGTCCCTGGCGTGGACCGGGAACCGGATGATGGCGCTGCCGCAGCTCTTGGAGGCGGTGAACCTGTTCTTCCTGCGGGCGGCGACACTGGAGTAGGACCCGCAGCCTCCCTCGTCGCGCCCCGGCCTCCACGGCGTAGGGGCCCTGCGGGCCCGCGCCGCTCCGGCCTGATGTGGGGGCGAGTCTCTGTCCTAGCGGTGGTACTTCACATCCGGTGGAGCCACCCACCACGTGTTGAGCTCGTGCTGGGGATTCAAGACGCTCACCTTCGCGTCCCGAAACCGCTTGTTCAGCGCGATCAGCTCCTCCCGCCAGTACAGGAACGTGTACGGCTGGTCCGCATAGATCAGCGCCTGGGCCTCCGCCAACAGGGCCGCGTTCTTCTCCGGATCCGGCTCGACATTGGCCTCCTGGATCAACCGGTCGACCTCCGGATTGCTGTAGCTCGGGTAGTTCAACAGGTTGCGATCCCCGGAGTGCCACAGGGGCTCCATGTCGGCGTACAGCCCCGCACTCCAGCCCGAGATCGCCGCATCGAACTGCTTCTTGCGCAGATCCGCGAAGAAGGTGTTCGCCTCGATGCGCTCGATCTCGACCTTCACGCCGATGTCCGCGAGCATCGCCTGGATCAGGATCGCGGCCTTGGCCCGGCGGGGATTTCCGGAGTTGGTGCGCAGCATGAACACGAAGGTCTCGCCGTCCTTGTCCAGCCAGCCGTCGCCGTCGCTGTCGCCCCAGCCGAGTGCCTCCAGATCCGCCCGGGCGCCCTTGGGGTCGAAGGGGATCGGCTCGATCGCGGTCGCGTTGCCGCACAGCTCCGGCGTGAGCGTGCTGAACGCCCGCTTGGCGTGGACCTGGCCGGTCTCCTTGCTGCCCAGCAGGTCCCGCAGGAGCTTGTCCATGTCGATGGCCTTGCTCATCGCGACGCGCACCCGGGCGTCGCCGAAGTAGCGGTGGGGCGCGACCGTGTCCCAGTCGAGCTCCGCCTCGGGGTCGGCGGCCTTCAGAGCCTTCTTCTTCGTGCCGTAGTCGGCGCTGTCCAGGCGGTTCCAGACCAGGAAGTCCGTCGCCCGCCAGCCGCGGCTGATGATGTCCAGCTCCGGGTGCTCGATGCGCAGGCGGTCGGCGTCCTCGACCTGGAGCGACGTGGCCATGTCGATGGAGCCGTTCTCGAGCTCCACCAGCCGGGTCGCGTACTCGGGCAGGACCTTGAACACGACCCGCTTCAGCCGCGGGCGATCCTCCTCCGGGCCCTGCCAGTCCGGGCTCGGCTCCAGCACGATCTTCTCGTTGGGGTTCCACTCGGCGATGCGCCAGGGACCCGTGGTGACCGGGTTTCGGCCGTAGTCGTGGCCCCGGAGCGTCGCCCGGTCGGCGTCGGCCAGCACGTGCTTGGGCACGAAGGGCACCAGGGTGGTGTGGCTCAGCTGGATGGTCTGGTTGTACGGCTGGGTGAAGTGCCACTCCAGCGTGTGATCACCGGTCACCAGGGGCGCCTTGCCCGGCACCATCTTCTTCACGTAGTCCAGCCGGGGACTGGCCACGAGCGGGTCCGCGACCAGCTCGTAGGTGAAGCGCACGTCCTCGGTGGTGAAGGGGGTGCCGTCGGACCAGACCACGTCGTCCTTCAGGGTCATGGACAGGACCGTGGAGTCCTCGTCGAAGGCGTAGCTCTCCACGATGTCCGGGGTGTACTGCATGCCACAGTCGAAGCCACGGGTCAGCAACAGCCGGTTCAGGTTGTAGAGGAAGTCGAATTCGGTGGCCGTGGTCGAGACCACGGGCAGCAGCCCGCCGACGTCGGCCAGGAGCGCGACCACCAGGGTGTCGGCGGTGCCGCCGAGCTCGGCCTGGGTGGGCTCGTTGCCCGGGCCCTGGTCCGTGGTCGGGCCGGTCCAGGTCGAGGCGGCGTCGGGACCGCCGGAGCAAGCGAGGAGCGTCAGCAACAGAGGGGTCATGCCCCCCGGGTAACGCTCACTCCGCCGGCGCGGCCCGCGCCGCGGCCAGCTCGGTCTCCAGCCGGGCCACCCGCTCCTCCAGGGCCACGATGCGCTCGTGGGCCGTGTCGAGGTTCTTGCGCGTCACGGTCGCGCCGACCATCTCCACCTGGGCCAGGCCCAGGGCTACGCGCTCGACGTGCTGGAAGCTGGCGAAGCCGAGCGCCGTGCCCACCAGGGCCAGGGCAAAGGCGGTGATGGCGAGGAGGTTCGTGGGGGACTTCGTGGACATGCTCACCTCGGCCGGACGATGCTCCGGCCCCGGGATCATGCCTCAGTCGGACGCCTCGACCTCTCGCCAGGTGGCGCTCGACCCGCCACCGGGCAGCGTGCTCGTGGTCCCGTGCAGAACCACGCACCAACACAGCGGCACGTCCAGGGCCGCCGGCACGTAGGGCGTGGCTGGGCTCTGGGCCATGCGCAGGTCCATGTCCATCTCCGGCCAGTCGCCGTCCCAGCTCTCGGGCTCGGGGCCGATGGGGTGGAGCAGGCGGTGCTCGGTGGGCGGCGCAGAGGTCGACGCCGACGGCGCGACCTCGGCCATCGCCGGCAGCTGGGTGCGCTGGGTCCGCTTCGTCGGCGCCGCCAGAGCGAAGGACGGCGCGAGGAGGAGGACGGACAGACCCATGCCCAGGCCTACCCCTGGGGCGTCGGATCCGTTCCACCGGCCCGCGAGGTGGCCTCGGGTCGAAGAACATCCCGCCCTGCGACAGGTGATCCGGTCAGTCAGTCGCCGGAGTCCCCGGTCCTGCCCGTGTCACCTCCGCCGGAGTCGCTCCCGCCGTGACGCCAGGGCAGCAGCACCTCGGCAGCGCCGGTGTCCTCGACCGGCACCGCCGCACCCTCCACGTAGATCGCCAGCCAGACCATGTCGGTGCCAGCCGGATCCCGGTCGTCGGTGACCAGCGGGAACAGCTCCTGCCACTCGGCCCAGTAGTCCTCGGGCACGTCCCAGTGGCCGGAGTGACTGCTCGGGTCCCAGGACCAACCGGGGGGCGACTGGGCCCACCAGACAGAGGTGGGGTCGTTGTCCGGATCGTAGATCTCGAGGGTGATGTCGAGGCGCTCGCCCACTTCGGTGAGCAGGGGCTCTTGCACGTAGCGCAGGCCGAGGAGCGAGCGGATGCCCTTGTCGTTCACCGAGAGGATGATCGGGTCCTCGTTGTTCGGATCGCAGCCGGTGAGCAGCACCAGCGCCAGGCCAAGCGCACTCACGGCAGCACCACGGTGGCGCTGGTCCACACGATGTCGGGCACCGACACCGGGATGGTGTCGTCGCCCCAGGGCTGGGTCCAGACCACCCAGATCCGAAGCTCTCCGGTGGCGTCCTCCGGCAGGGTCCACCGGTTGTCGGTCCAGGAGCGGCCCAGCTTGTCCACCGGGTGCTCGGGCGGCGCCTCGTACCGCTGGGTCGCGGTCCAGGAGGTCTTCTCCAGCTCGCCAGCGTCGACGTACCACTGGAAGCCGCTGTCCCGCAGGTCGCCCTCGACCTCGAGCTCCACCGCGAGGGTCTCGCCCGGCACCACCGCGCCCTCGATCGCGAGGACCTGGACCTGCTGGCGGCCGGTCCGGGGCAGCGACAGGCTCTCGTCGAAGGGCTGGAGGAACCAGGTCGCATGCAGCACCCCCTGGACCGTCTCCCGGTCCAGCTCGGCCTCGACCAGCAGCGGCAGCCAGTGGGTGCAGGGGATGGTGTCCACCTCGGCGAAGCCGCTGTCGGCCAGGCCCGTGTCCCAGGCCCAGACGTCGCCGTCGCAGTCGACCTGGGACAGATCGGGCATCTCGTAGGACGCGGGCAACGACCCGTTCCCGACCAGGGAGACCTCGGTGTCCTCGGCGAAGCACTGCAGGCTGCTCACGGATGTGGGCACGTCGTCTCGAAGGCCGCAGGTCTTCCACACCGCCTCGGTCGCCTGGCCGCCGTCGGGGCCCACGATCAGGGCGTGCAGCTCGGTGTCGATGCCGTTGGCGAGGATCGGGGGCTCCAGGCCCATCGCCAGCAACCGCGGCTTGTCGATCTCGTAGTCCAGCAGGATCGAGCTCAGGGCATCCTCGAAGAAGGCGCCGATGCACCCGGTGCCGCACCACACCGCGGCGGCTGCGGTCATGAAGTGGCCGTGCTTCAGAAGCGACACGACGCCCCCAGGGTCGGCAGGATCGGGACGTGGATGAGGGTGGTGAGCTCGCTGTAGTCGTAGCTGTAGAAGGCCGCGACCGGGTTCTCGGCCCAGGTGGCGTTGTAGACGTCGAGGTACAGCGACCAGTCCAGCCGCCGGCCGGTCCAGGCCTTCTCGATGCGCACGTCGAGCTGACGGTAGAAGGGGTAGCGGTCGCTGTTGAGGCTGCCGATGTAGCTCTCGTACCAGACCGTCGCCGGGTTGTAGACCCCCTCCGATGGCGTGAAGGGATGGCCCGAGCCCAGCCGGAGCCGGGCCGAGGCGGTGATGCGACGGGGCAGGTCGGCGGCGAGCAACACGGTGAAGTCGACGGGCGCGTCGTTGTCGCCGGGGAAGACCCGCTCGCCGTCCATGCGCAGGGACCGGCCCAGGGTGAGGGCCACCCAGCCCCAGAGCGGCTGGTTCCCCTGCTTCCGGCGCAGCAGGAGCTCCCAGCCGACCGCGCGGCCCCAGGCGTCGATGTAGACCGGCGAGACCACGTCGTAGGCGTAGTCGCCGTTGTTGACGATCTTGAACTCCGAGTCCTGGTAGACCAGGTTGCGCATCTCGGTCTCGTAGACCGAGGTGTCCAGGAACCAGCCCCCCGGCAGGCGGCCTTCGGTGCCGACCGAGAACTGCCACGCCGTGAGCTGGGGGATGTCCGGGTTGCCCAGGCCCTCGGCGTAGCGGGTGATCGGCGGCATCTGGGTGAAGCGTCCGGCGAAGGCCTTGACCACCCAGTCCTCGCCGAGGCTGCGCCGGAGGGACAGCCGGGGCTCCGGACCCACCTCGGAGTGCCCCTCCCACTGCATGTACGCCATGCGCAGGCCCACACCGACCCACCAGCCATCCCCCCAGCGGTACTGGCCCTCGAGCCAGGCGGCGCCGGTGACCTGGACGTCCGTGGTCTCGGGGATGGGGTTGCCCTCCTCGTGGACCTGGCTGAAGTCCTCGGCCTTCACGGGGGTCACGATGAGCTGGGCGCCGTCGACCAGGGAGTAGCGGTCGTTCACCCGCCAGCGGTCGTCGTGGCGGGCGATGGTCTGCCAGCCGGTGGTGCGGCCGAGGAAGGGCCCGTCGGCGCTCAAGAGCATCTCGCCGAGCAGGTTCTGCTCCGTCTGGGGACCGGAGGCCAGCCAGCTGGTGCTCGTCCGGTCGCCGCGAGTGCGGTCCCACCGCAGCCGGACCCGGCCGAAGCCGTTGTCGATGAGCCGGTCCGGGTCGTAGGGCAGGACCGGGTCGTCCGGGTCCGCCGGCCCGGGCCGACCGTCGCCGTCGGTGTCGGGCTCGGGCTCGCGCAGCACCAGGGCGTCCCGGGTGCCGATGAGGGTCAGGCTGACCCGGTCGTCCAGGTGGGGCGGCTCCCAGACCAGGTCTCCGTAGACGTCCCAGTAGCGGGGGAAGAAGTAGGTCGCCTCGTCGAGCTCACCGCCCTGGCGCTTGACCGCGACCGCCGTGCCGGCGCCGGTGAAGACCCCGACCCAGGCGTAGCGGGCGGCGGCCCGGACGGTCCAGCCGCTCTGCCAGGTCTGGCGGTAGGCGAAGGAGCCGTCGAGCAGGTCGATGGAGATGCGGCCTGCCCGGCCCACCGTGTCGTCCTTGTCGGCGCGGATGTTGACCACGGCCTGGGTGACGTCGCCGAAGCGGCTTGGCATGCCGCCGGCGAAGAACTCGATGTCGTCGACGAAGACCGGGTTGACGATCGACCGGCCCACCAGGTTGTGGAACATGTAAGGGACCGGCATCTCGTCGATGTAGAAGCCGGTGTTGATGCCCTCGGCCCCCCGGACCACCAGGTTCTGGTCGAGGAAGTTGCCCCGGGACACGCTGGGCAGGGCCTGGAGGGCCAGCACCGGGTCGCCGAAGCTGCCCGGCATCGCCGTGAGCTCCTCGGCGCTGATCACCTGGCGATCGACCTCGACCCGCTCCCGGTCCTCGGTGATCGTGATCTCGTAGCGGGCCTCGCGCAGGGCCACGCGGACACGGGTGGACCCGGTCTCGCCGACTCGCACCCTCTCCTCGTGGGGAACGTGGGCCGGACCCAGGAACACGACGCGGTACTCGCCCGCGGGCAGCTCCACGGTGAACCGGCCTCCCGGGTCGGACTGGAGCCTGGCGAGCTCGTTGCCCTCCAGATCCTCGATCACGACCACGACCTCTGGGAGAGGCAGGCCGGTCCCGAATTCGGAGACCCCTCCTCGCAGCTCGCCGGCGTCGGCCGGCGACGCCAGCACCAGGACCAGGAGGAAGGCGGTCACGGCGTCAACCTACACCGGCCGGGACGCCCGTGGCAGGCCCTTCGGGGGCTTTTCTGACCGAGCGGTCGGCGAAATGCGCCCGGCGGGCCCGCGGAGCGGTGGGAAAAAAGCCAGGACGCGGTGATCCAACCCTCTCCCCGCGGGGTATGGTCCTGGTGCGCACCGCCCGGGGCCTGCCCGTGAACGCCTTCCTTCGCCTCCTGCTCGTCGCCCTGCTGACCTTCGGTCTCGGCGGCGCCAGCGCGTACGCCCAGGGCGAGGTCGACGACGGCACCTTCGGTGACATCGACGTCCCGGCCGGCGCTGCGCCTGGCCTCTTCGACTGGCCCAAGGGCCAGATCAGCAAGGACTTCTGGAAGTCCGACCCCACCTGGGAGAACAAGGGCGCCAAGGAGTGGGAGAAGGGCAAGGGCTGGAAGTCCGTCGAGCCCGAGCCCGCCAAGACCGTTCCCGAGCTCCACGTCTACGGCGACTCCGTCAAGGGCGACGCCGAGGTCTGGGGCATCGGCGACGACAAGAACAACCTCAAGGTGCTCGGGGTCGACGGCCTCGCCGGCTACACCGTCGGCTACAAGGACGGCGTCAAGGTCTCCGGCACGGCCAAGGGCAAGGCCTACCTGGTCCGGGGCAAGCTCGAGGGCACGGCCCAGCTGCTCGGCGACTCCGAGACCGGCGTGTCCATCACCGGCAAGGTCGACGCCCGCATCGGCGTCGAGGGCGTCGCTGGCGCCGACATCGTGGTCAACAAGCAGAAGGCCAAGCTCGGCGGTTCGCTCCAGGGCTTCGCCGGCGCCAAGGCCTTCGGCCAGGTCCCCCTCACCGCGACCCTCTGCAAGCTCGCCGCCACCGGGCGCCTCAAGGGCGAGGTCTCGGCGGGCATCGGTGGCACCGCCAGCGGCACCATCGAGGTCGACTGGTCCAGCCTCAAGGTCAAGGTCTCCGGCTCCCTGGCAGCGACCCTCGGGCTCGGCGCTGGGGTCGGTGGCGACGTGTTCGTGGACCTGAGCGAGCTGGTCGACGACCCCTCCGCTGTCCTGGACTGCCTGAAGGACAAGGCCGTGGCACTGGGCAAGGCCGCCCTGGACAAGGGCGTCGAGCTGGCCGACGCCGCGGGCGACGCCATCGTCGCGGGCGCCGACATCGTGGCCGACGGCGCCAAGAAGGCAGCGAACGCCGTCGCGGACAAGGCCACCAGCATCGCCAGCGGCATCTACAACTGGTTCGCGGGCGATGACTCTGGCGGAGATCCATGCCCCTAGCGCTTGCGCTCCTTACGCTCCTGAGCGGCATGGCCCTCGGACAGGACTACCCGGACCCCGCGTTCCGCGACGCCGAGCAGGCGCTCGTCGCGGGTGATCTCGAGCGCGCCCGCAAGGCTCTGGAGAAGGGCCTGCGCAAGGTGCCGGATCACGCCAATGCCTGGGCCGACCTGGGCAACGTGCACCTGATCCAGCAGCGGCCCGAGCCCGCCCGCCAGGCCTTCGAGAAGGCCCTGGGCGCCGACCCAGGCCACTACGTCGCCATGAACGGACTGGGGGCGGCCTACTTGCAGAGCGGCGAGCGAGAGCAGGCGATCGAGTGGTTCCTCCGGTCCTTCGAGACCAACAAGGACTATGCAACACCGTTGTTGAATCTGGGCGACGTGTCCATGCTCCTGGGCCGGCTCGAGGAAGCGATCGTCTACTACGACTCGGCGCACCAGATCGCGCCGGGCAACAAGCGGGCGACCGTGGCGCTGGTGGACATCCACATCGCCGCCGACGTGCCCCAGCAGGCCGAGCGGTACGTGCTGGCGGCCCTGTCCCGGGCGCCCCGGGACATCGATCTCCTCGTCTCTGCCGGCACCCTGTACCAGGCGATGGACCAGGACCCGCGGGCCCTGGACCACCTGGCGACCGCCAAGGAGATCGATCCGACCCGGTACGACGTCCACCGCACCGCCGGCCTGTCCTTCCTCAAGCTGAACATGTGGCCCGAGGCCGAGTCCGCCTACCGGGCGGCCCTCGAGAAGTACAGCGAGGACTTCCAGGTCCACTTCGAGCTCGCCCAGGTCTACGGGCTCTCCGGAGCGGCCATGGAGCGGGCGATGGAGCACCTGGGCTACGTGCTCCAGCTCAACCCGGGCTTCTACCCGGCGATGGCCTTCCGGGGAGACCTGCTCGAGGAGATGGGCCAGATCGCGGCGGCTGTCGAAGCCTGGGAGCAGGTGCTCGAGGTCGCTCCCAGGCACGCCCCGACCCTCAACAACCTGGGGCGCCGGCACATGGTCGAGGGCCGGTACGCTCAGGCCATCAGCCTGTTCAACGACTGCCTGGCGGCGGACCCGGCCTTCCACGCGGCCCGGCTCAACCGGGGCGCGACCTACGCGATGAAGGGCAACTGCGACGCGGCGCGGCCGGATCTGGAGGCGATCGTGCGCGTGGGCGGTGGCCTCGGCGCCCAGGCGGAGCAGCTCCTCGCGCAGTGTCGCTGACCTGTCGCAGCAGCGCCTCCACCGGCCTGCCGGACCTGCCCACCACGCGGTTAGAGTGCCGCTCCGATGACCCCGCTGCTGACCCTCCTGCTGGCCTGTCGCCCGGGCACCACGACCGCCGACTCGGCCACCGTGCCCGACCCGGACTCCGGCACCTCCGACTCCCGGCCAGACTCCGATCTGCGGGTCTCCGGAGTCCACATCTCGGGGGCCTTCGGCTACGACCCCGAGCTGGGTGGGGTGCCCTACTACTTCGGCAGCGTCGACGAGCCGTCCTTGAAGCCCTTCCTGGAGATCACCTTCTCCCTGGAGGCCGATGGCCAGCTGCCCGGGCCCTGCCGCCTGACCCTGCAGGTGGAGCCCGACACCATGCCCGGGGCGTCCTGGGCCACGTCGCCCGTGATGTTCGGCGTGGACTTCGACTGGGACCTGGTCGGCTACGACGACACCTGTCCGCCGATGGACCCCACCCTCTACCCCCAGGACCTGCTCGGCCTGGCCCAGCACTGGACCTTCGGCCTCGGCGTGCTGCCGCTCACCGACGACGTGATCGACGACATCGAGGCCGACATCGTGGCCAGCGAGGGCCAGGTGGAGTGGGACGACTACTGGGTGGACAACGTGGTCGGCGGCGCCGTCTCCTGGACCGCCCTGGACCAGGTCTGGACCGGCGGCTGGGCCCTGGGCTTCGAGGTCGACGAGGACATGGTCCTCACGGCTCGGGCCCCCGACACGCCGGGGCCACCGCCGCCTCACGATCCCAGCATGGTCGTCCCGCTGTCTCGAGAGGTCATCGAGGCTTCCACGGGGCTGCCGCGGGGGGTCTATGCCGTGGACTCCCTCAGCCAATTCGATCCCGAGGCGCTCGTCCCATGATCCCCACCCTCACCCTGTTCACGCTGCTGGCCTGCACCGACGACACCACCACCTCCACCGACTCTGGCCACCACCAGCACGGCACCCACGCGGAGACCTGTGGCGAGCCCGGAGACCACTACATGGCGGGCATGGTGGCCAGCGGCGCCGACGGCCTGGTCGACATCAGCCTGGTCAGCAGCGATCCCGGCCCGCCAGAGAAAGGCGACAACACCGTCGTCATCCAGCTCCTCGATGCCGCCAGCGGCGACCCCGTCGACGGCGCCAGCGTGGTCCTGCGGCCCTGGATGCCCGAGCACGGGCACGGCAGCAGCCCGGAGACCTTCGACGTCACCTGGACCGGCGTGGAGACCGGCGAATTCTCGACCACCCCGAACCTGTTCATGGGCGGGCTGTGGGAGCTCACCTTCGAGGTGGAGACGGCGGGCGGCGACACCGACACGGCGACCTTCACCTTCTGCGTCGAGGCCTAGACCATCCTGATGCTAGAGCGCCGATCAACAAGTCGGACCGAGCCCCGCGAGGCCAGCGGGCCGACAGGTGGATTCCCGAGTGAGGGGTCCGGAGGACGGGCGAAGGCCCCCGCGCAGCGGAGGGCGACGGGAGACTTGTTGGTCGGCGCTCTGGCCCTCGCCGGTCTCGGCTTCGCCTGCGACGGCGGGGAGGACACGACCCTGAGCCGCGAAGAGCTCATGGACCCGCAGAGCTGCGTCGGCTGCCACCCCGACCACGTCGAGGAGTGGTCCGGGAGCATGCATGCCTACGCGTCGGAGGACCCGGTCTTCCGGGCGATGAATGCCCTGGGCCAGCGCGAGACCGAGGGCGCGCTGGGGGACTTCTGCGTGAGCTGCCACGCGCCGTTGGCCGCGCTGGAGGGCAGCACCACCGACGGCCTGAACCTGGAAGATGTGCCCGCGGAGCAGCAGGGCATCAGCTGCTTCTTCTGCCACTCGATCGAGGGGCTCGACGGCGACCACAACGCCCAGCTCACGCTGGCCGACGACAACGTCCTGCGCGGCAGCATCGTGGACCCGGTCGACAACCCGGCCCACGACTCGGTCTACAGCCCCCTCCAGGACCGCAACACCTCGGAGAGCAGCGCGATGTGCGGCACCTGCCACGACATCGTGACCCCGGGGGGGCTCTTCCTGGAGCGCACCTTCCAGGAGTGGTCGGAGTCCCTCTACGCCCACGAGGAGGACGGCCGCTTCCAGACCTGCGGGCGCTGTCACATGGACGGCCGCGACGACGTGGCGGCGATCGGCTTCGACGTGCCCGAGCGGCGCATCCACAGCCACACCTTCCCCGGGGTGGATCTGGCGCTGACGGAGTTTCCCCACCGCGACGTCCAGCTCGAGCAGGTCCAGAAGAGCCTGGACACCACCGTGCGCACGGCGCTGGAGGTCTGCGTGACCCCCCAGGACACCGTGATCGAGCTGACCCTGGAGAACGTGGCCGCCGGGCACATGTGGCCATCGGGCGCGGCCCACAATCGACGGGCCTGGGTCGAGGTGGTCGCCAGCGCCGGGGGCGAGACCCTGTGGTCCACTGGTGTCTATGCTGACGACGAGCCCATCGGGGGCTTCGACACCCCGGACCTGGCCCGGCTCGGCGACCAGCTCCTCGACGGTGATCTGGAGCCGGTGGCGTTCGCCTGGGAGGGCACCACCTACAGCTCCGACCTGTTGAACCCGCCCACCGCCGCGAGTCCGGTGGAGCCGGGGTGGACCGACACCCACCACCTGGAGAGCTGGCGCGTCGACGGGCTCGACCCGGACGAGATCACGGTGCGGGTGAAGCTGCGGCCAATCGGGCTGGACAAGCTGGACCTGCTGGTGGCGAGCGGCGACCTGGAGGCTGCCATCGCCGAGGAGATGCCGACCCTGGTGCTCGCCGGCAGCGAAGAGACCTGGTCGAAGAGCGTGGACGGCGCCTGCACCTTCTGATGTTCAGGTGAGGACCCTCTCCAGGAACCAGCCGACCCCCGCCAGGCCCACCAGCACGCTCACCACGTTCACCCCACGGGACTCCCAGGCCGGGAACCGCCTCAGCCACAAGAGCAGCGGCAGGGCCCCGGCCACGACCACCGCCTGGCCCAGCTCCACCCCGCCGTTGAAGCACAAGAGCGCCGGGACCAGGTGGTCCCGGGGCAGGCCCAGCTCGAGCAGCAGGCTGGCGAAACCGAAGCCGTGGATCAGCCCCAGGGCGAAGGTCACCACGAAGCGGCGCCGGGGGCCTGGCCGCCAGAGGTTCTCGAAGCCCGCGTAGGCAATGGTCAGGGCGATCGCCGGCTCGACCAGGGCCGCTGGCGGTGACACCACCGCCAAGGCCGCCAGGGACAGGGTGATCGAGTGGGCCACGGTGAACCCGGTCACGATCGCCAGCAGCTGCTTCAGGCTCCCGGCCACCAGCACCAGGGCCAGGAGGAAGGCCAGGTGGTCGAAGCCGGTCCAGATGTGCTCGACCCCGAGCTCCACGTAGGCCAGGGCCACCTCGCCGCCGGTCTGGCCAGCGGCGAAGTCCACGGAGCCCTGGTCGTCGTGCAGCACGGCGACCGGCACGCCGAAGGCCTCCACGTGGTGGCGGTGTCCCGGGTCCAGCTGCCCGAGGAACCCGATGGTGTAGCGCCATGCTTCGCCGTCGGGGCAGTCCAGCTCCGCGGAGATCGCGACGCCGTCCTGCTCGACGGGACGCACCCGGCTCGGTCCGGTGCTGCAGGGCTGACCGTCGACGGAGACCGCGGTGCGCGCGAAGGCGAAGCCCTCCAGCAGCAGGCCGAGCTCGTCCGGGCTGCCCAGCTCGGCCATCTCCACGGTGCTGAAGGTCTGGGTCAGCTCGCCGTGACCCACGACGCCGTAGGACAGCCCCGGCTCGTGGGCCCACGCCGCGGCCGACCACAGCCCGATCACCGCTGCACCGGATAGGAACACAGCCGATGTGGACCCTGCTCCTCGCCCCCGCCCTGGCCGCCCCGAGCGTCGAGGCCCGAGACGCCTACCTGGCGGCGACCGACCAGATGGTCCAGCGGCTCGAGGCCACTCGGGCGGCGACCTGGACCTTCCGCAAGCAGGAATTCGCGGATCAAGCGCGCCAGCCCAGGTACGAGATGACCCTGAAGTGGCGGAGCAACGGGGACACCTACCTGAAGTACGTGGGGGAGAACCACGAGGGGCGTGAGGTGCTCTATCGCCCGGAGGAACTCCCCGAGGAGATCCTGGTGAGCCCCTCCTCCCTGCTGCCCACCATGACCTTCGACCTGCGGGGAAAGGTGGCCACCGACGGCGAGCGCTACACCGTCGACAACCTCTCGCTCCATCGCACCGCCGGCAACTTCGAGCGCGACGGCCAGCTGCTGGCCGCGCGGGATCACCGGGGCCTGATCGTCGAGGATCTGGGCCGTCGCCGGGTCGCCGGAGAAGCCGCCCGCTGCTTCGACGTCGCGCTCCCCAAGGCCGAGGTCCCCCAGCTCTACGCGGAGCGGGTCGAGGTCTGCGTGGCGGACCGCACCGGGGTGATGGTCTCCGTGAAGGCCTGGGACACGGTCGAAGGAACCCTGCAGCTGGTCGAGGACTATGTCTGGGCGGACCTGCAGCTCGCGGCGCCGCTGACCGACGCAGACTTCGATCCGGACCACGACGCGTACCGGTTCTGACCCGTCTTCAGAGCCCCTTGCGCCAGAGTCCCTGGCCTCGGATCGCGACCCAGGCCGTCAGCCCGTCGGCGCTGATCGCCAGGCCCGCCAGGTAGTCGCCCGCGGGTACTCGGTGGGCGGTCTCCCCGTCGCTCCAGGCCACCCAGCTCTCGCCCCGGTCGTCGCTGCGATAGATGCCGGTGCCCTGGTCCAAGGCGAGCACCGTGTCTCCGCGACATGCGACGGCCAGGTACGGCTCGCTTCCGCTCCGGATCAAGTCCCAGTCATCTCCGGCGTCGTCGCTCACCGCCACGCCGGCGTCTGTCGCGGCGTAGATCCGGCCGTCGCACTCGGTGAATTGTGCGACATCCAGCACGCCGTCCGCCGGGAGGACGGACCAGCTGTGGCCGCCGTCGGTGGACCGGAACAGGCCCACGCCGGGGGCGCCGTCGTGGCGGATGTCACCGCCGCGGAAGCTGCCCAGCAGGACCACGTCCTCGTCGGTGCGGCTCGCGTGCAGGGCGTGAGCCGACCAGTCGCCATCGGGCAGCCCTTCGGAGCTGTCCTGCCAGCGCTCGCCGTCGTCGTCGGTCCGGTAGACCCGGGGTCGGTCGTCGGCGAAGAGCCCGGACCCCACCGAGCCCACCCACACCCGTCCTGGCTGCCAGGGGTCGACCTCGAGGCCGTGGAAGTGCACCGCCATGGTGTCCGGCACGGCGATCGCCCAGCTCTCGCCCAGGTCACGGCTGACCAGGACCCGGTCGTCGCTGGTCACCCACCAGGAGGCGGGATCGTCGGGCGCCTCCCGGGCGACCATCACGTAGTGCATGTAGGCCGACGCCTGGGCCAGGTCTTCGCCACCGGCCGCGCTCACGTACCCGCCGCTCTCGCACTGGGTCCCCACGAAGAGCCAGTCCGGGCAGGTGCTGTGTGCGGTCAGCACCGCCAGGTCGTCGTCGACCAGGCCGCTGCTGGCGTCGGTCCAGGTGATGCCTCGGTCGTTCGAGCGCGCCATGCCCCGCTCCAGTCCCAGGATCAACGCGTCGCCCACCGCCTCGGCGGTCCGGATCGCGCCCAGCTCCAGCTCTGGGACCGCCCAGGGCGCCAGGGTCCCGTCGGCGAGCAGCCAGGCCGTGCGGGTGGTGAAGAGCAGGGCGCCGTCGGGGTGGGCCGCCCCGGCGACGAAGAGCTGGTCCTCGGCGGACAGCTCGGTCCAGCTCTCCCCCCGGTCCTCCGACCACCAGACCGACGCCTCGGTCGCGAACCAGACCCGCTCGTCGGCCACACCCAGGCTGTTCACCTGGACCGGGTCCGCGGTCACCGGATCCCAGGTGAGGCCACGGTCCGCGGACCGCCAGACCCCACGGCCCTGGCGGGCCACCAGGACCACATCGCCGCTGGCCTGCAGGAAGAAGTGGTCCTCGTCCAGCTCGTAGGGGTTGCTGTGGCGGCCGAAGTCCGGCCGGGACCAGGTGGACCAGCTCAGGCCGCCATCGGTCGAGCGGTAGATCACGCTGCTGCCGTCCACCGCCAGCACCCCGTCGTCGAGCTCGACCAGGCCGCGCACGTACCCGCTGGTCTCAGTCGTCCCGAGCCCGGTGGGCTCCCAGCGATAGCCGCCGTTGTCGCTCCGGTAGAGGGGGCCGCTGCTGTGCAGCACCACGTCCGGGTCGTCCCGCAGGGCGAGCGCCTGGGCCAGCACGTGGGTGATCTCGGTGTCCAGGGGGGACCAGGACGCTCCGCCGTCGTCGGAGCGGTAGACCCCGTTGACGCTCGAGACGGCGTAGACCCGGTCCGGGTCGGCCGCACTGGTGGCGAGGTCCAGCACGTCGCCGGCCGGGGCGAAGGGCAGCTGCTCCCAGGTGGCTTGGACCTGGCTGGCCGCGCTCGCCGGGCAGGCGAAGGGCGTGGCCGGGTCGGTGGTCGCGGAGTCGCCGGAGGTGGTGGCGGTGCAGGCCAGGCCTGCCGCGAGCCAGCCGAGCATGGGGCCTCCTCCGGGCCCCACACTCTACCCGCTCAGGGGCGCTGACACCGCTTGCCCTGGGGCGTCGTGAAGCCCAGGTCGGTGGCGGCGAGGCCGATGGCCTTCCGGCCGTCGTCGGCGTCGGTCGAGTAGTAGACCAGCCGGCCGGTGTCGGTCCGCAGCAGCTTCCAGTGCGTCCAGCCGGGGTCGACGGCGAAGAGCGGATCTGGCACCAGGGTCCAGGTGTCGGAGCCAGGCAGGGAGCGGGCGGTGCCCAGGGTGAGCAGCCCAGCGGAGTCCTTGCCGCCGATGAGGGCGGAGAGGCCCTTGGGGCCGTCGTCGTGGCAGATCATCGACGGGCCGTTGAGCTTGGACGACGCCCAGCCCAGCGAGCCATCGGGCGCCAGCACCGGGTCGGGGTCCGCCGTCCAGGTCGCGCCGGTGTCCGTCGACCACATCCGGTACACGTCGGGGGAGCGGACGTAGAGCAGCACCAGGGTGTCGTCCACCAGCACCGCCGTCGGGAAGCCGATGCCGGTCCGGCTTCCCGACGCGTCGGCGGGGTTGTCGGCGATCAGGCCCTCGACCATGAAGTTGTGACCGTCCCGGGAGATCCCGTAGCCGATGCCCAGCTGGGCGTTGGCGCCGCCCTCCGTGTCGGGCACGTCGCTGGCGGAGAAGAACAGGTGGAAGAAGGCGCCGTCGTAGAGCACCGACGGGTGGGCGGCGCCGCAGCCCCAGTCGGTGCCGGTGACAGGCTCGATGACGGCGTCGGGGGACATCGACCAGGTCACGCCGTCGGTGCTGGTCGCGTGACCCAGGCGGGTCCCCTGGTCACAGCCTTCCAGGACTTCGTCCTCCGGCACGGCCGCCTCGAAGTAGAGGTGCCACGTGCTGGTGTCGTCGTCGAAGGCCACCGAGGGCGAGTTCACGCCCTCCTGAAACAGCCCCGTCTCGGGGGCCTCCAGGAGCAGTCCGTGGTCGACCACGGTGGGGGGCACGGGGGCGGCAAGAGCGGACTGGAGGAGGACGGACCAGACCATCATGGAGACCTCTGGAGAGGGGTCCAACGGGGAGGAGGCGAGCGAGGAACACAGGCCAGGGGCCTGGAGGTTGCGTGTGGCCGACTCCTGAGCCCTTCGCCGGTTTGCAGTGTTTGGACAATTGGGGCCAGACTACGTCAAATCTGCACGCATCAGCGCGAAAATGCCCCATGGTTTGTGCAGTTCCGTCTTGTGTCGCGCTGGCCCAGCGCGCAGGCTGAGGGGGCAGCACTTCGGAGGGTTCGAGCCGCGATCTCTTGGGTGCCCGTCCTCAATCCCGAGGTCAGGGGACCCCATCTAGTGCGGGTGACCGCGGCCCGGACCAGCCGGAGGAGACGCGCCCTGGAGCGGGAGGCCGCGAGACCCCCGGCCTCCCGCTCACCGCCCCACGGTCACTTGCCGCGCAGGGGCGCCGCCATCGACTGCTGCACCCGGGGCTGTGGCACCCCGACGAGCAGGCTGTCGAGCCGGCGCACCATCGCCCGGGCGGCGACCGGGGGCTTGGGGCGGGTGCCGACATCCAGGGTGCGCACCAGACCCAGGGTGCCAGCGCTGATCGCCTGATCGGCCTGGCCCACGGGACCGGCGTGCACGCCGCAGGGTGGCCGCAGGCGGAGCAGCGAAGACACCAGGCGTCCCAGTGCCCGGAGATCGTCCGCCATCCCCCAGGATCGGTGGCCGTTGTGGGTGCCGGCGAGCACGCCGAAGCGCTGGAGCACGAGCCGGCCCGTCCAGGTCCGCGTGATGGCCTCCGGCCGCAGTGGGCCCGCCACCAGCGGGTGCGGCTGGCCGTGCATCCACGCCAGGCAGACCGCCAGGCCGCGCAGGTCCAGCAGGAACTCCAGCTCGTCGAAGGGCCGGATGCGGGCCTCTGCCGCCAGGGTCCGGCCGAGGACCGGCTCTTCGACCACCGCCAGGGCGAATTCCCCGTGACGGATCATCGGCACCCGCGTGATCAGCAGAGGCACGCCTGGCATCGGGCTGCGCTCGCGCACCTGCAGCTCGCGCCGTAGCTGGCCGAAGGCCTGCCGATCCCGGACCAGGTCCGGGGTCATGAGGTGGACGACCACAGGCGACATCGTGCCCAGGTCGAGGCCGGTCAGGACCCGATGAGGAGGACGGCCGTCGCAGACCCCATCGAGCTGGAAGCGCTCCGCGAGCAGGGGCCGGCCCCCACAGGCGGAGCAGTCAGGACCCTGCGGCGAGGCGGCCGCCAGGCACGTCATGCAGAACATCTTCGATTTCCCCCCACGGGGGTGTGAGGCAAGTCAGCTGTGGATCGGCCTGGCTGTGCGCCGGGTGGGGGCTCCAGGTCCCAGAGTTGGGGCGCGCCAGCGGGGCGCGCGTGCCCCACGTCGCCGACCTCACGGAAACTGGCCAAGCGGCCAGGATGTGCTTGTGAATCGGCCTCGCTCGGGGTTCAATGGGTACTGGCCGCTCGGCCAGTGAGGTCTCGATGGCGACCACCTTGTTCCCGCGCACCGCCTCCTCCAGGGGGTCCCGGACCGTCCAGCGCATCCTGGACTCCGCCGCTCGCGCCTTCGGCCGCGAGGGCTACCAAGGCGCCTCGATGAGCGCAGTGGCCAGGGCTGCGGGCGTGAGCAAGGGCCTGCTGCACTACCACTTCCGGTCCAAGGAGGACCTGCTCATCGCTGCCCACCGGGCGACCCTGCGCCAGGTCCACCACCGCTTCCGCGCCCGCTTCGAGCGCGGTGAGCGCGGCATGGAGACGGCGCTCGAGGGCCTCGACGCCCTGTGGGCGACGATGCGTGAGCTCGAGGACTGGTCGCCCTTCCTGCTGGAGACCCTGGCCCTCGCCGCCCAGGGCCAGCGGGTCCGTCCCCAGCTGGACGAGTTCTTCGACGAGGTGATGCCGATGCTCGAGCAGGGTCTGATGGACGCCTTCGAGGGCGACACCGAGAGCTTGGTGCTGCCGCCCCGCCGCATGGCCCGCGTCATCCGCACGATGTTCCAGGGCCTGGTCGTCGACCTGGCCCTCGCCCGCGGCGCCTCCGAGCGCGAGGCCGTCGATCGCACCTACCGCGACCTGCGGGAGCAGTTCGCGGAATTCGCCTTCCGCCCGGAGGACACGTGATCTTCAAGTCCCGTGAGGTCCTGCCCTACTCCCAGCTCGAAGCCCCCCGCACCGATCAGGAGGCGGCCATCGAGCGCAAGCTCGCCGAGCTCTACCACCGCGGCCAGCGCAAGGTCTGGGACGGCCGCGAGGTCTTCGGGCGGTTGCTCGAGGAGCACGGGCCCGTGCACATGGCACCGGAGAAGGCCCGCGCCCTCGGCAACATCTTCTCGATCATCTACTGGGGGGAGCTGGCCGCCTGGAAGGTCAGCGCCGCCCTCGCAGAGCAGCTGGACTGTCCCGCCGCCGCGATGGCCGCGACCGCCCAGGCCCACGACGAGGCCCGCCACTTCACGGTGATGGGCCAGTACCTCGAGGCCTTGGGTCAGCCCCCGGGGCGCATCCCGCCGGTGGCTGAGAGCATCCTGCACGAGGTCATGGAGACAGGCGACCTGACCCGCAAGCTCCTGGGCATGCAGCTCATGATCGAGCCGATCGCCCTGACCATCTTCCAGCTGGTGCGCAAGGCCGACGTCGACCCGGTGCTCAGCCACCTGATGCCGTTCTACGAGCGCGACGAGGCGCGCCACGTGGCCCTGGGCGTGGTCCACCTGCCCCGGCTGATGGCCGGCATGAGCCGGGTGGAGCTCCTGCGGCTCTTCGCCTGGCAGGTCCGCATGTACATGCGCCAGATCGACGGCGTGCTCGAGCTCGAGGACGACGTGAAGGCCCTGGGTTTCACGATGAGGGAGACCTTCCACCTGGGCCAGCGGCTGCAGTTCCAGGCGGCGAACGAGCTCATGGACGCCATGGGGGGCAGCCCCCATGGCCGCGAGCTCATGGCCCACCTCATCGAGGCTCGGCTGGCGTGGACCTGCCCGGAGCCTGGGGACCGCACGAACCTGGCTCACCGGCTGACCCGGACGGCCCACTGCCTGGTCCGCGGCCCCGAGGCCGCGCGCCGGGAAGAGCTCTTCGCTGCCCGGTCCGAGGCCGCCTGATCCATTCGCTGACGGCATTCACTGGCGATTGTCAGTGAATCGGGTAGGGTGGTGGTGGCGCCCCCCGACCCGGACTGCCCATGGCCACTTCGACGCCTGCCCCCGGCCCCAAGGGTCACTGGCTCCTGGGCTCGACGGTGCCCTTCCGCGAGAACCCGATCGCGTTCTGCGAGCAGGCCCAGGCCGAGCACGGCGACGTGGTGCACTTCCGGGTGGGGTTCATGGACTGGTTCCTGCTGTGCCACCCGGACCACATCTACGACGTGCTCCAGGGCCGCCACGAGAAGTTCTGGAAGGCCAAGCTCAACAAGCGGATCTTCGGCAAGTTCCTGGGCAATGGGATCCTGAGTGCCGACGGTGAGACCTGGAAGCACAACCAGAAGATGGTCCGACCGGGCTTCCACAAGGAGCGCATCGACGCCTACGCCCGGTCGATGGTCTCGCTGACCGAGGGGCTCATCGACGGCTTCGAAGAGGGCGAGCAGACCGACATGTTCCACCACATGACGGAGCTCACCCTGGCCATCGTCGCCAAGTGCCTGTTCGACGCCGACGTGCGCGGCGACGCCCGGGACGTGGGCGAGTACATGGTCACCATCAACGACGTCCTGGTGGAGCACATCCACGCGCCGATTCCGGTGCCCCGCTGGTGGCCCACCAGCGCCAACAGGCGCAAGGTCAAGGCCATCGACGACATGCGCGGGGTGATCCGGCGGATCATCGCCGAGCGCCGGGCCAGCGGCGAGGACCGGGGAGACCTGCTGAGCATGCTGGTGTTCGCCGAGGACGAAGACGGCCACGGCCTGCCCCCTCAGCAGCTCGAAGACGAGGCGATGACCTTGTTCTTCGCCGGCCACGAGACCACGGCGCTCACCCTCACCTGGCTCTGGTACCTCGTGGCGGACCACCCCAGGGTGCTGGGCAAGCTGCGGGCGGAGCTGGACGCCGTGCTCGGCGACCGCGCTCCGGGCCTCGATGACCTGCGCCACCTGGCGTATCTGGACCAGGTGATCAAGGAGGGCATGCGGATCCTGCCCTCGGTCTGGACCTTCATGCGCATGCCTGTCGAGGACCTCGAAGTGGGCGGCTTCCCGATGCGCAGGGGCGACAACCTCTTCATCAGCCCGTTCATCACCCACCGGGACCCGCGCTGGTACCCGGATCCGCTGGCCTTCAAGCCCGAGCGGTGGACGAAGGCCTTCATCAAGGACCTGCCCAAGGGCGCCTACATCCCCTTCTCGATGGGGCCCCGGGTGTGCCTGGGCAAGCAGTTCGCGCTGATGGAGGCCCGGCTGATCCTGGCTCGGCTGGTCCAGAGGCTCGAGCCGAACGTACCCGCGGACTACGTCCTGGGCCTGAACCCGCAGCTGGCGCTGCGTCCCGTGCACGGCATGCCCACCACGGTGCGGTTCAGGGAGCGGCCACCGGAGCAGGCGGCTGGCTGACCGCGGTCAGGCCGCGCTGATCGCCCGCAGCACGTCGGCGTAGGAGCGGTCCACTGGCGCCCCGCCCAGGGCCCCCCGGTCCCGGAGCATCCTGTGCAGCCGCGGCAGCTGGTGGAAGGGCACGGTCATCAGCAGGTGGTGCTCCAGGTGGTAGGCGACTTCGTGGGGGGCCACGGTCGCCCGGGCCAGCCAGCCCGCGTAGGTGGTGCGCGTGTTGCGCAGGCGGTCGCCACTCACCTCAGTGCAGGCGTGCTCACCGAGGCCCCGCAGCCGCAGGAAGGCCTGGTTGGTCGTGAGCCAGGCCACGGCCCAGATCCACCAGGTCCAGCCGATGCTGAGGGCGCCGAGCACTGCGGCGAGCGCCAGGTTGGCGAGCAGGACGGGCAGGAGCCGGATCCGCAGGTCCCTCGCCCTGTCTGCCCAGGTCCGGTCCGTCTGATCCAGCCAGACCGCTGCGCCGGACAGGGTGTAGGCGACCCAGCCGGCGTCGATCAGCACCTGCCCGACCAGCCGGCGCAGCCCGCTGAGGCCGAGGAAGTCTCGAGAGAGCTTCCGGACCAGGCCCCAGCGACTCACCGGAAACGGCAGGATCAGCGGCAGATCCGGGTCGTCATCGGTTCCGGTGAAGCGGTGGTGCTTCAGGTGGTGGGCCCTGTAGCGTGGCAGGGTGAGCCAGACCGGGGCGCCGCACAGCCACTGCCCCAGGCGGTCGTTCAGCCGCCGGTCCTCGACCAGAGTGCCGTGGGCCGCCTCGTGCATCAGCACAGCCAGCGCCACCTGGCGGCCGCCGACCAGGACCCAGGCCAGGGCCAGGGTCCACGTCGAGGTCCAGGTGCCCGCGAGCCACAGGCTGCCGAGCACCACGGTCCAGGTGAACGCCACCGCTGTCAGTCCGCGCCCCGTGGACTTCCGCGTGAGCAGACGAATCTCCTCCGGCGACAGGACATCGGTGGCGGCGGACATCTCAGGCCAGCGCGACCAGCACAGCGGCGATGAGAGCCGGCGTGCTCTGGACGAAGAGAATGGACCTGCTCACGGTGGCGGCGCCATAGAGCCCGACCACCACCACGAAGCCCAGCAGCACCAGGGTCGCGGCGGTGTCGCCGGCGGCCACGGACCACACGATCGAGGCCGCCAGACAGCCGTTGTAGATGCCTTGGTTCGCCGCGAGCACCCGGGTCTGCTCCGCCTGCTCGGGGGTGGTGCCGAAGACCTTGCGGCCCTGGGGCTTCGTCCACAGCACGCTCTCCAGGAACATGAAGCCAAAGTGGCTCACCGCCACGATCAGGGTCATCGCGGTCGCGAGTCCAGCGAGCATCACGCCTCCAGGTGGGTCGCCATCGTATGCGAGCGTGTGACGAAACGTGACGGTCCTGGCGGCTCTGACGCCCGATCCCTCGGGAAGAATGCGACAGGTCCGACCACCACCGTCGCGTCCACGGGGGAGAGGGGTATGAACCGCAGGCTTGGCGTCCCGCTGATCCTCGTGACGGGCACGCTGCTGCTCACGATGGGGCTCGAGGCCGGTCGGCGGGCGGGCGCCCACCCCACCGGTGCTGCCACGGGCGGTGTCGATGAACTGGGCTGCGGCACACCGGCGCTCCTGGAGCCGCCCCCGAGTCTTGTGATCACCTCCGCGGTCGGCGCTGGCCTTGGCCTGGCCCACCCCGCCGACTTCGAGGCCGACCGCATCGCCGACGCCTGGGTTGTCTCCTTCGAGGAGGACGTCGAGGACCCGGAGGCCATCGTCGCCGGGCTCGGCACCCTGGTCCGGGACTCCCGAGAGCTGGACCGGGCCCAGGCCTCGGACCGGCCCGCATCCCTCGGACGCACCTGGACCCTCGAGGGGGGCGACGAAGTGCGCGAGCGCCTCGCGGCCACGCCTGGGGTGCGCTTCGTCGAGCCCCTCTACCGGACCCGGGCCGCGGCAGCGCCCAATGACCCGTACTACGGCTTCCAGTGGAACCTCAGCACCCTCGCGGTGCCCGACGGCTGGGACCAGTCACGGGGCCGCGGCGTGGTCGTTGCCGTGCTGGACACCGGGGTCTCTCCCGGCCCCGACGGCCTGAGCCTCCTGCTCGACGGCTACGACTTCGTCGACGACGACCCGGATCCCTCGGACAGCGGCTGGCACGGCACCCACGTCGCGGGCGTGATCGCCCAGGTCACCGACAACGGCGAGGGCGTGGCCAGCGTGGCCCCCAAGGCTGCCATCCTGCCGGTGAGGGTGCTCGGGGACAACGGCGGCAACACCGCCGACCTGGCCGAAGGCATCCTCTGGGCCGTCGACGAGGGCGCCGACGTCATCAACCTCAGTCTCGGCACCAGTGGCGACTCCGAGGTCGTCGCGGAAGCCCTCTCCTACGCTGAAGAGCGGGGCGTGGTGGTCGTCGCGGCCTCCGGCAACGACGGCTACACCGACTTCGTCCAGTTCCCGGCGAGCGAGCCGACCGTGCTCGCGGTCGGCGCCACCCTGCTCGATGCCTCCATCGCCTCCTACAGCAACCAGGGCGAGGGCCTGGACCTGGTGGCTCCGGCCGGCACGGTCAGCGAGGACACCGACGGCGACGGCCTGCCCGACGCGGTCCTCCAAGAGGCCTGGTACGACGGCGACTGGAGCTACATCGTGGCCGAGGGCACCTCGATCGCAGCGCCCCATGTGGCCGCCGCCGCGGGGCTGCTCCTGGCGACGGCTGAGCTCACCCCGGCCGAGGTCCGGGATGCCTTGCGAGACTCCGCGACCGACCTGGGCGCCACGGGCACCGACAGCACCTACGGAGCCGGTCTGCTCGATCCGGTCGCGGCCCTGGACCTGGTGACCGGCACCGGCTCGGGCGCGAGCACCGGTTCCAGCGACGAAGACGACGACGCGAGCCTCGGAGGCGGCGGTGGTGGCGCCGGCGTGAGCCCGTACGAGGGCGAGACCGTGTCGCTCCAGGGGGAGGAAGGGAGTACCCTCGGCTGCGGCGGCTGATCCCACCGCCGGCCGGAGAGCCTCCATGTCCATCGATCCCGCGGCGTTTCGCAGGCAATTCCGTTCGCTCGCCGCCGAGCTCGGCCGCACCGGCACCCAGAGTCTCTGCGACGTGCTGGAGGTGGAGCACTTCCAGTCCGGCGAGGTGATCGTCGATCTGGGGGGCGGAGACTGGATCCTGCACTTCATGAGCCAGGGCGACGTCAGCGTGCAGCTGCCGGGTCCGACCGGGCTCATCGAGGTGGGCGAGCTGCACGCGGGTAGCGTGATCGGCGAGGTCTCCTTCCTGGATCACCAGCTGCACACCGCCCAGGTGGTGGCCGAGGGCCCCTGCACCGCCTTTCGGCTGTCCCACGCGGGCATGGAGCAGCTGCGGGTCCAGGATCCGGTCGCGGCCGCAAACCTGGTGCACGCTGCCTGCCAGGTGCTGGCGGAGCGGCTCCGGATGGCCGTGGGGCAGCTCGAACAGCTCCAGCGCCCCCCATCCCCGGACGGGCAGTCCTCGTCGTCGCTGCTCGACGCCGTGCGGGTGCTGCTGGGCATGCCCCGGGCCGAGAGCGAAGTCGCCAGCGCCCTGGCACTGTTGCCCGGCTTCTCGGAGCTCACCAGCCACGAGCGGGCGGTGCTGGACCACGCGATGTGGGTCCAGGAGCGACCCGACGGCCACCGCTTCGTGACCCAGGGCCGCCGCACCGACACGGCCTACCTGGTCCTCGAGGGCGAGGTGGCGGTGGTGCGCAAGCACGACGACGTCGAGGAAGAGGTCGCCCGGCACGGTCGTGGAGACCTCTTCGGTCTCCTGGCGCTCCTGGATCACCAGCCCCGCTCGGCGAGCTGCGTGGCGGTCGGACCGGTCCGGGTCGCCTGCCTGCAGCGCCAGGCCTACCAGAGCCTCCGCCACCGGCCGGCCGTGCTGCGGCCCATCCAAGGGGCCATCGCCGCCCAGCTCACCAAGGACTTCCGGCGGGTCGACAACCTGCTGCGCGGGGAGCTCCAGGCCACGCTGAGCTGACCCGGCCCGCTCTCAGGGACCGCCTGTCACCGTGACCACCAGCCGGCGCTGGTGCGGGTGGGCGCGGTGCTCCCACAGGTAGATGCCCTGCCAGGTGCCGAGCCCCAGCCGGCCCTCGACCACCGGGACGGTCAGGGACACGGCGGTGAGCGACGAGCGGACGTGGGCCGACATGTCGTCAGGGCCCTCGGCGGTGTGGGTGAAGAGCGGGTCTCCGTCGGGCACGAGCCGGGCGAAGAAGGCGTCGAGATCCCGTCGCACGCTCGGGTCGGCGTTCTCCTGGATCAGCAAGGAAGCCGAGGTGTGCCGCACGAACACGTGGCACAGGCCGGTGCCGACCCCACTGCGGGCGACCACCTCGGCCACCCTCGAGGTGATGTCGTGTAGGCCGCGGCGAGTCCGCCGCAGGGTCACGCCCTCCTGGTGGAGGCGGGTCAGGCCGGGCTGCCCAGCGTGCCCAGCAGCTCCTGGGCAGCGCTCGCGGCCTGTCGGCCGGTCTTCTGGACGTGCTTCGGCGCGACCCGGTAGGCCTCGAGGGCTTCGACCAGCACCTCTCGGGCCGGGCCCGGCTGATCCAGGCGCACCAGCTGCTGCGCCAGCAGCACCTTGTGACCGATGCGTGGGCTGGCCCGGACCAGGTCCTCGAGGGTCTGAAGCGTCGCTGTTGTGTCACCGGCGGCCTGCTGGGCCTCGGCGAGATCCGCCCAGGGCGCGAAGTCCAGGTAGGACTTGTCCTGCTCGAGGAGTTGGCGGAGCAGCTGGATCGCCTCTGGGTGCTGTCCCCGGCCCAGGCGGCAGCGGGCCAGTCCATAGCGCGCCGCCCGCTCCTTGCCGCGCTTGCGCAGCACGTCCTCGAACAGCTCCGCGGCCTCGTCGAGCTCCCCGTGGTCGTGCAGGCCCTGGGCCAGCGCCACCTGGTTCTGGATGCTGGGGGTCTCGTCGTAGTGGAAGCGCAGGGCGGCCAGGTCCTGGCGCGGGACCACCCGGGGCACGTCCATCCGGGTCGCGCGACCCGCCGCGCGCGGGGGCCCGGCCTTGTGCCGGACCATGAAGAAGTACACCCACTCCCCGAAGGGCAACAAGAAGATGACCATCAGCCAGATGTAGCCGGCACGTCGCTGGATGGCGTCGACGACCATCCAGATCTTGAAGGCCACGGAGAGCAGGTACAGGACGGGCACAACGGTCTCTCGACGTCGCCCGCAGTCTACGCGTTCACCCCAGCTTGCGCCCGTAGAGGTGGATGGTCGGCGCCTCCCGCTGGGGGCAGACCGTGACCGCGAAGCCGCCACCGGCCACGAGCTCCCTGCGGTCCCCCGGGGCGATCTGGCGCAGGGCGTTGACCCAGGCGTCGGGTAGCCGGTCCCCGGTGAGCACGCCCCAGCTGCGCAGCAGCGGGTCCGCGGCCGGGTTGGCGTAGAGGACCTCGCCGTCCCGCGACACCCGCAGCACCGGGTTCGGGTTGGCCCAGGTCACCTGGAAGGGGTCCGGGTCCACCTGGCGATCGGTGCCGTAGACGTCCCAGCCGTCCCCGCTCCGCACGACGACCACGTCGAGCTGGCCGCTTCCGCAGGGGATGCGCCCGGCCACCACCCCGCATCCCGCAGCCTGGTCGGTCAGATCCAGCAGCGCTGCGGGAGCGCGGCGTCCGACCGCGCAGCCCAGGCTGTCCAGCCAGCTTCGGGTGGCCTCGCTGCAGGCCTCGAGCACGGTGTGGTGATCGAAGTGCAGGTGGAGGGCCGTCTGCGAGCGGGTGACCGTGGCGGTGGCCATGGCGGGCTCTGGGCTGGAGGCGAAGGAGGGGCGGTGCGGGCGAGAACGTACGCCCCCGGCTCACTGCGCGTGTCGAGGAGATGTGCAGACAGGGGCTTGTGAACCCCGCCGATCGGCCTGTCAGGCGCTCTCCCCAGCGGCGATCCGGCGCCCGATCCGGGCCAGCTGCTGCTCCGGTCCGCCCAGCACGCACTCCAGCTGTCGCGACCACTGGGTGTAGCGGTAGAGCGGGTAGTCGCAGTCGAAGCCCATGCCGCCGTGGAGGTGGTGGGCGGCGCTCAGCACCTGGTGGGCGCCCAGGCTCGCGACCTGGCGAGCGATGGCCAGCTCGCGAGCCGCTTCGAGCCCCTCGCTCACGCGCCAGGCGGCCTGCCACAGTGTGACCTCCATCGCCTGGACCTGGATGAACATGTCCGCAGCCCGCTGCTGCACGGCCTGGAAGGTGCCGATCGGGCGACCGAATTGCTGGCGCTCGCGGGCGTAGGCGCTGGTCAGGTCCAGCCCGCCCTTGGCCAGCCCCAGGCTCACGGCGGCCAGGCCCACCTCCGCGAGCTGGCGGGCCCGGGCCGAGCGAGCGGCGTCCCCCAGCACGGTGCAAGGCACGCGGGCGGCGTCGAGCTGGTGCAGGGTCTCGCCGTTGGTGGCGCTCTGGGGCTCGGCGGCGAGGTGGGCCGGATCCACCCGGACGAGGGCCCCTCGCAGCGGGATGATCACGGCGGCGGCGCCGGCGAAGGCCGGGACACCGGTCCAGCGCCCCGTGAGCCGGTCCCCGTCGAGGACGCAGGCGTCGGTGGGGGTCCAGGCCGCGGCCGCGTGCTGGTCGCCGCTGGCCAGACCGTCGAGCAGGTCCTCGCCCCCGCCTTCGGCCAGCACCAGCGTGCCGCCGAAGAGGCTGGGCAGGACCGGGACCGGTGCGGCGGCCTTGCCGACCTCCACCGCGAGGGTGCAGGCCGCCAGCAGGCCGCCGTCCAGGCCGCCCAGGGCCTCCGGCAGGGGCGCGGCGAGCACGCCGGCCTGGCCCAGGGCCTGCCAGGCTCCCCGGGCGAGCCCGGTGTCGTCCGGGGTCAGGTCGACCGCCTTCAGGACCTCCCGGGAGAGGTCGCGAACCATCGTCTGCAGCTCGGTGCGTGCCCAGTCCATGTCAGCCTCGGTGCCTCGGCAGGTGCAGCGCGGCCCCGGCGATGATCTCCCGCTGGACCTCGTTGGTGCCACCGCCGAAGGTCAACACACGCATGG
>CAYFPX010000014.1:0-32027 GCA_964344945.1 uncultured Enterobacterales bacterium | reverse complement strand
CAGGCGGCCCTCCAGGACCGCACCCGGGCTGCCCCGCTGGAGCGCCCCGACGGCCCCCGCCACCTCGAGCAGCAACCGGTTCACCTCGATGTAGAGCTCGGAGCCGAAGACCTTGATCGCCGACGCCTCCTCCATGCGGATGGCTCCCCGGCCCAGGTTCCAGGCCTGGCGCCAGTTCATGAGCTTGAGCACCTCCAGTCCCACCTCGACCCGGGCCAGGTTGCGCTGGACCCAGGGTTCGTCGAGCAGGGTGCCTTCGCCGGAGGGCACCGTCCGGGCCCAGTCACGGAGGTCGCGTGAATTGCGGACCAGGGGGCCGACCATCATCAGCGCGACGCGCTCGTGGTTGAGCTGGCTGGTGATCAGTCGCCAGCCGCCGTCGATCGGTCCGACCAGGTTCTCAGCGGAGACGCGCACGTCCTGCAGGTAGACGGTGTTGAGGTCCGCGTCGGCCAGGTTCTGGATCCGGGTGATCTCGACCCCTGGGGCGTCCATCGGCACGATGAACACGCTCAGGCCCTTGTGCTTCGAGGTGTTCGGGTTGGTCCGGGCCGCGCACCACAGGTAGTCGGCGAAGCTCGCCAGGCTGATGAAGATCTTCTGGCCCGTGAGCACCCAGTCGTCGCCGTCGCGGACGGCCCGGGTCTCCAGGCTGGCCAGGTCGGTGCCCGCCGAGGGCTCCGTGTAGCCGATGGCGAAGTGGACCTCGCCCCGCAGGATCGCAGGCAGGAAGCGCTGCTTCTGGGCCTCGGAGCCGTGGGCCATCAGGGCCGGGCCGACGGTGTTGAGGGTCAGCAGGGGAATGGGGAAGCCCGAGCGGTGGACCTCGTCGAAGAACACGAATTCCTCGATGGGGGTGGCGCCGCCGCCGCCGTACTCCTTGGGCCAGCCGAGCCCGAGCCAGCCGTCGTCGGCCAGGCGCTGGAGGGCCTGGGGGTACAGCGGGCCGCCGCCGTCGCTGTGGGTGAGCTCCTCGACCAGCTCGGGGGTCATCAGCTCGGCCATCAGGGCCCGGAGCCGGTCGCGCAGGGCGAGCTGCGCCTCGGTGTAGGCGATCCTCATCGGGCCGTCACGGGTTCAGCGACCGGGCCTTCTCCTTGGCCCAGGTGTAGTCCGGCTTGCCGCTCGGCTGCCGCTGGAGGTTCGGCAGCAGGTGGAAGGCCCGCGGGGTCTTGTACCCGGCGACCTTCGTGCGCACGTGGGCCTCCAGCGAGGCGGTGTCGGTGTCGGCCCCGCTGCGCAGCTGGACCAGGGCCTCGACCCGCTCTCCCCAGCGCTGGTCGGGCACCCCGACCACGATGGCATCGGCGACGGCGGTGTGGGCCTTCAGCGCCTCCTCGACCTCCTCCGGGTAGACCTTCTCGCCGCCGGAGTTGATGCAGACCGCGCCGCGGCCGAGGAAGGTGATGGTCATGTCCTCGTTGACCACCGCCCGATCGCCGGGGATGACGTAGCGGGTGCCGCCGACGGTCTTGAAGGTGCGGGCGGTCTTCTCGGGATCGCCGTAGTAGCCCTGGGGCATGTACCCGCTGCGGGCCATCCAGCCGACCTGGCCGCTGCCGGGCTCCACCGGGTGGCCGTCGTCGTCGATCACGTGGGTGTGCTCACCCATGACCCAGATGGGCTTGGCGTCCTCGTCCTCCTCGTCCTCGTAGAAGGCCGTGCCCTGGTGCCCGGTCTCCGAGGCGCCGAAGTTGTTCATGATCATGCAGCAGGGCAGGCGCTGGACCAGCCGGGCGCGAATGGCCCCGCTGAGGATGGCCCCAGCGCTGGAGATGGTCACCATGCTGTCCGCCTCGGTGCCGTTGTCCTCGAGGGCATCCAGGAGCGGCAGGGCCATGGCGTCCCCGACCAGGTTGATGACGTTGACCTCCTCTTCGTCGATGAGCGCGGCGCTGCGCACGGCGTCGAAGCTGCGGCCCGGCACCAGCACCACCTTGCCGGCGGTGAACCAGCAGATCCAGCTGGCGAACATCGACGAGCCGTGGATGAGGGGGGCTGCCGGGTGGATGACAAGGCCCTCGTCCTCGGCATTTTCTGCGACAGTCTCCGGGGTCTCGACGGGGTCGCCGCCCGGTGCCCCGCCCTGCAGGCCGGCGAAGAACAGGTCTTCGTGGTGCCACATCACGCCACGGGGCATGCCGGTGGTGCCGCCGGTGTAGACGATGAACAGGTCCTGGCCCGAGCGCTGGCCGAAGTCCCGCTCTTCGCCGCCGCCAGCCAGGGCCTCCTCGTAGTCGTCGGCCGGGATGCCGTGGGTCACGCCGCTGTCGTCGGCGACCTGGAGCACGCAGGTGATGGCCGGGGAGTCGGCCAGGGCCTTCTCCACCTCGCTGGCGAGCTCCTGCTGGTAGACCAGCCCGACCAGATCCGCGTTGTCGTAGAGGTAGGTCAGCTCGTGGGCGACGTACCGGTAGTTGATGTTGATCGGCACCGCGCGGAGCTTGAAGCAGGCGATCATCGCTTCGAGGTACTCGTGGCCGTTGTAGGTCTGGAGGCCCACGTGCTGGCCCGCACCGATCCCCCGGGCTGCGAGGGCGTGGGCGAGCTTCGTGGCTCGTCGGTCCAGCTCCGCAAAGGTCTGGCGGCTGGCGCCGGAGACCAGGGCGAGGTTGCCGGGCTTCGCGTCGGCGAGGGACTCGAAGAGGTCCGCGAGGTTGTAGGTCATGTGCATGGAGGGCCTCTCAGGGGCGATCCGCCCCGACGATCCACGTGGCGAAGAATTGGGAGCCGCCGCCGTAGGCGTGGCCAAGGGCCAGGCGGGCACCGTCGACCTGGTGGGCGCCGGCGCGACCCCGCACCTGCTGGGCGGCCTCGCCGAAGCGCAACAGACCGGATGCACCGATCGGGTTGCTGCACATCACCCCCCCTGAGGGGTTGATCGGGCAGGCGCCGTCGAAGTCGGTGGTGCCGCTGTCGACCAGGCGCCAGCCCTGCCCAGGCGCCGCGAGGCCCAGGTTCTCGAGCCACATGGGCTCGAACCAGGAGAAGGGCACGTAGATCTCGGCGCAGTCCAGCTGCCTGAGTGGGTCCGTCACCCCCGCCTGGGCGCAGCTGTCCTGCATGCAGTCCGCGCCGGCCGCGGGGGTGACCTGGTCCCGGCCCGGGAAGATCAGCGGCTCGGAGCGCATGGACATGCCGTGGACCCAGGCGGACTCCGGCGGTGCGGCTTCGTCGCTCGTGAGCACGATGGCCGCGGCACCGTCGGAGCTCGGACAGGTCTCCAGGTACCGGATCGGGTCCCAGAGCATCGGCGACTCGGCCACCATGGCGGCGGTCAGGTCCGGCAGGCGCAGGTGGGCCTTCTCGTTGCGGGCGCCCATGCGGCGATCCTTGGCCGCGACCTCCCAGCCGATGTGCTCCGGCGCTCCGGACCGCTCGATGTACTCGCGAATCAGGGGGGCGAAGTAGCCGCCGGCACCGCCGTTCACCGGCGGCTGGAAGGGGAATGACTGGGACAACGCCCACATGGCGTTCGACTCGGACTGCTTCTCCCAGGCGACCGCCAGCACCCGCTCGTGGCGGCCCGCGGCGATCAGGTTCGAAGCCACCACGCCGGTGCTGCCGCCCACGCTGCCGGCGGTGTGGACCCGCAGCAGCGGCTTGCCGATGGCCCCCAGAGCCGAGGCCATGAAGAGCTCCGGCTGCACGACGCCTTCGAAGAGGTCCGGCGCCTTGCCCACCACGACCGCGTCGATGTCGGTCCAGTCCAGGCCGGCGTCGGCGAGGGCCTCGACTGCCGCCTCCCGCGCCAGGCCGGGCATGGAGACATCCGGCCGCTTGGCGGCGTGTGCGGTCTGGCCGAAGCCGGCGATGGCGATGCGGTTGGCCATCAGGAGCCCTCCAGGACGCCGACCAGGTTCTGCTGGAGGCAGGGTCCGGCCGCGGCATGGGCCAGGACCCGGTCGGCCCGGTCGGCCCGCAGGTGTTCCACCCCGTGCACGAAGGCCCGGAGACCGTCGACCATGGGGATGGACGCGGGCCCCGGGCCGCCCGAGGGGTTGATGGACACGGAGTCCTCGAGGCCCAGGGCGCGGCACAACACGACCTCGTGAGGGGTCCAGCCCGTGGACAATTCTGCGACAGTCACCGGCCCGGATCCAGCCGCTGCCGCCGTCGCCGAAGGCGCGGTGGTGAGGTCCCGGTGGCCGGGGTGGTGGGTGTCGATCCGGTGGTCCAGGTGGCGAACCCAGGCGTGGCGGTGGGGGCGGTCTGCGAGGGCGTCGCCGGCTGCGAGCACCACCGCGGCGGCGCCGTTGGACCAGCGCGGCGCGTCGTGGGCCCGGAGCGGGTCCCGGGTGTGGGGCGCTTCGAGCAGGCGGTCGACGCTCGGGGCCTCGCCCCGCAGGTTCCCCAGGTTCCGGGCGGCGATCCCCGCCAGGTCCCGCTCGCTGCAGTGGCCGCCTTCGATGAGCTGCCTTGCCTGGAGCGCCGCGAGATCCGTCAGGTCGGCGCCTAGGGGCGCCAGGGTGTACGGGTCGAGTCCCTGGGCCAGGATCCCGTCGCTGTCGCCGCGGGTCCCGTGACCCCAGCAGTAGACCAGGGCCACGTCGACGTGGCCGGTCTGCATGTGCACCCAGGCCTCCTGCATCGCCCAGGCCCCGTCCATCTCCACGTGGGACTCGCAGATCGGGGGCCACGCGCCCAGCCCGTCCACGGCCTGCACGAAGGAGAAGGGCCGGCCCTGGATGTAGTCGCAGGAGCCGGAGCAGGTGAACTGCACGTCGTCGCGGCTCAGACCGGCGTCGGCCAGCGCGGCGGCGGTGATCTTCGCCACCACCAGGGCGACGTCGTCGACGAGCTGGGGCACCGGCTTCGAGGCGGCGATTCCGACGATGGAGACCGGGCGCATCAGGACCGTTCCACCGGGCGGAAGCACTTGAGCTGCCGGTGGCCGACAGCCCCCGGGTCGTCGTTCCAGACCGCCTCGACCCGCATGCCCGTGTGCACCTGGTCGGGCGGGCAGTCGCCGATCAGGTGGAACAGGGGCACGTCGGCACCGTCCAGGGTGACGTGGGCGCAGGCGTAGGGCGGCGTGAGCACCTGGCCCTCGAAGGGGATGTTGATCACGCAGAAGGTCGTGACCTCGCCCGTGGGCGGCAGGTCGAGGACCTCCAGGGGCCCGGTGGCGCAGGTGGCGCAGATGCTCTTGAGCGGGACCAGCACCTTGCCGCAGTCGGGACAGCGCCCGCCGACCAGGCGACGCTCGGCGAGTCCCTGGATGTACGCGGCGGTGGCCGGGTCCGCCGTGTGGGTGAAGTCCAGCCGCGTGGGGGTCCTGATGCGGGTGACGGGAGCGGGCATCAGGCCGGCTCGTAGACCAGGTCGCGCACCGCCTGGGCGGGCCCTTCGGGCCACCGCGGGCGCACCCGCAGGCCGGTCCGGATCGTGTCGCGGGGGGCGTCGACGGCCTGGAGCCACGCCGTGTCGGCGCCGTCGAGCTGAACCAGCGCCCAGGCGAAGGGCGTCGCCAGCGGGTGGCGCTCGCCCGGCTCGGGCACCCAGGTCCAGGAGGTGATCGTGCCTTCGGGGCCGACCTCGACCAGCTCGCCGATGTCGTGGCCGGTCTCGGGGTCCGCTTCGTCTGGCGGCACCAGCACCCGGCCAGAGGCCGTCCGGGCGCCCAGCACCCGGTGCTCCGCCAGGGCGGTGAAGAACGCCCCCAGGATGGGCCCCAGGCTGCGCTTGTAGCTGTAGGCGAGGGTGAAGCCCTCGCGGGGCAGGTCCACGGTGCCTTCCGGTGCTGGAGCGGGTCGCGTCGCTACTTCTTCTTCTGACCGGGAGGCAGGAACTTCTGCATCGCCATCGCGGCCTTGATGTTCCCGTTCACCTTCATCTTGCCGGTGAGCACCGCCATGCGGCCGTTCATCTTGCCGTTGATGATCTTGATGTAGTGCTCGGCGGCTACCCGGTAGTGGGTGTGGGCCTCCTCGGCCTTGCCCTCGGTGACGGTCATGGCGCCGTCCTTCACCTGGACCGTGTAGTCACCGCCGCCGTCGCCGGTGATCTCGAACCAGTACGTGAAGTCCGCGTTCTTGGCCTTCGCGGGCACGAAGTACGCGTCGAGGTCGTTGAAGTACTCGTGGACGTTGGCGAAGGCGGACATGGAGGCCTCGGAGAGAAAAGTAGAACGTGTTCTAGCTGTGCGCAGAATGGAACACGTTCTAGTTCGTTGTCAAGGCGGGCCGAGGTCGAAGATCCCCGGATCTGCCCGCGGCGCGGACTTGTCACGGGATGTCACGGCGGGTCCCGGGTGGTCAGGAAGGCTGGGGTGAGGGGATGACCGGGCCGCTTCCGTGCATACATGCGGATGACCCTGACAGACCTGACCTGCCTGGTCGCCTTGCTGGCTTCTGTGGTGGTGGCCTCCCCGGCCCAGGCAGGCGGTCGTCAGATCGAGCCTTTCGCGACACCACTGGTGCTCGATGGCTCCGCCGTGCTCCCCACGGCCACGCAGTCGATCTCACAGCTCAGCGCAGTCCCCGGCTTCCGCCTCCAGCGTCCCGCGGTCACTCGGACCCCGACGCTGCCACTCACATGCGGGCTTGGGCTGCGGCTGGGACTGCGGTTCTGACCGCGGATGGCGGCATCACCGGGGTGCGGCCTCCCCGGGACCCCCGAGGAGCTCGGTCTTGAGCGCCGGGTCCAGCCCGATCCGGCCGGTGCCCGTCACCTCGAAGACCAGGGTGTTGCCGTGCACTGACGGGGGCCCGTAGAGGGCCTCGAGGATGGCGGCGGTCTCGGCGCCGCGCTCCAGGTCCCGGTGGAGGAGCACGTGGCCCACCCCCGCCCGGGCCAGGTCCTCGCGGTCCACGGTCTGGATCGAGCCGGCGGGCTGCTGGAGCATCGCGCGGTGTTCCTCCCGGGGCTCCGACGCCAGGGCGAAGAGCTGGAACACCGGCACGCCCAGCAGCGAGGCCGACGAGGCTCGGGCATCGGGGCGGTAGGGGATGGGGCGGCCGTGGGCCGCCTGGAGCACCAGGTAGCGACTGGTGGCCATGGTGTTGCCGACGGCGCCCGGCAGGTCGAGCACCAGGGGCTGCCCGTCGGGAGCCGGCGGCAGCGCCTCCTGGGCGCTGGTGTCCAGGGGCGGGGTGGTCGCCAGGGGCCAGGCGCTGCCGCCCCAGAAGACCAGCTCCAGCGGGATCAGGACCAGCGCTGGCCGCAGCCACGCCGGCCGTGCCTTCACCCCGGCTGCGGCCAGCACCGCCACCACCGCCAGGCCGGGCACCGCCAGGCGCAGGGTGTGGGTGACGGCCTGGACCGGCACCACCGCCTGCAGGGCCGCGAAGGGCAGGAGCAGGCGCCGGCCACCGAGCTGCAGGGGGCCGTCGCCCCACATGAGCACCGGGCCGAGGGAGAAGGCCAGGGCCGTGAGGCCGCCGAGCAGCAGCGTCCAGGGCCGGGCCTGGCGGAAGCCCCAGGTGGCCAGGGCCAGGGCGATCCACCCCAGGTATCCGCTGTGGCGGAAGGCCTCGCCGAGAGCGGCGTAGTCCACGGACTGGAAGCCCAGGGGGGCGATGAAGGTCCGCGGGTCCACCCGGTTGTGGGCCAGCACCAGCCCTGCGACGCCGGGATCCGCGCGGTGCACGAGGGCGTCGCCCACCTCGACCGAGGCCCGGATGACCGCCGCGACGGGCACCACCAGGGCGGCGCAGAGCGCGGCGCCGGCGCCGGCCTGGGCCCAGCCCGCCCAGCCAGGCCTTCGCCACCACCAGGGCACGGCCCAGGCCGCGACGGCCAGGCCAGCGGCCAGCGCCTGGTAGGGCGAGCCGAGGAAGGTGACACCGAGGGCCAGGCCGGTGACCAGCCAGCGCCCGAGCCCGCCGTGCTGGAAGGCCGACCAGGCCAGGGCCAGGCTGACCAGGCCGGGCGCCAGCAGCGCGGCCTCGGAGATGCCGTTGTGGAGCTCTCCGTTCAGGTAGGGGCTGAAGACCAGCACCACCGAGGCGATCCAGGTGTGGGCACCGGCACCGGTCACGCGGGTGGCCAGGAGCCGGGCAGCCCACGAGGTGAGCGCCACGCCGCCCACCACGACCGCGTTCCAGGCGCCGGCCAGGCCGAGCACCGGCACCAGGAGGCAGCCAGCTGCCGCGCCGAGGGGGTCGATGAACCAGAGGGTGCCGCCCTCGGGCCCGAAGAGCAGGTCGGTGTGCCAGGGCAGCTGGCTGTCCGACAGGGACTGCCAGAACCACCAGGGACCCCAGGCGTGGTTCCAGACGTCGGCATCCGGGTGGCCGGCCAGTCGGGTCAGCGGGTGCAGGGCAGTCGGCCAGGTCGCAGCGACGGCGAGCAGCAGGTGGATCAAGGCGGGTGGCAGCCTCATGGGGCCTGTCCCGGGGGCGGTGGCGGTGGCACCAGGGGCTTGTTCGGGCGCTGCCAGGTGGTGTCCGGCACCGACCACAGGGTGCCGACATAGCCGTTGGGCAGAGGCAGGGTCGAGACCTCGCTCGCGTCGAGCAGGGCCACCAGCTGGCGCAGTCCGTTGTAGCCGGGCCGGCGCACGCTGTAGAGCCCGGCGAACTCCTTGGGGGGCCAGTCCTCGCCGGCGAAGGGTCCCACGAAGGCCAGGGGCTCGCCGCCGCGGCCCTTGATCATCACCGTCGCCACGTCCCAGGGGTGGCCCAGAGCCTCGGCCCACCAGATGTAGAAGCCCGTCTCCGGTCCGCCGCTGGCTTCGTCCAGGAACACGCCGATGGTCTGTGGGGTGTCGCCGACCAGCTCGCCGAGGCTGTCCAGAGCCTGATCGAGCAACCATGCGCCGGGATCAGATGTGACAGGTCTGAGGCCCTCGGCGGGCCACGGCCAGGCCCCCCAGCCCTGGAAGCTCGCCAGCCCCGGATCGTGGGGTCGGTTCAGAGGAGGGCGCTCGATCCAGGTCCACATGCGCGCCGTGCACCAGGTGGCGGGCACGCACACCCCGAGCACCACGAGGGCCCCGGTGGCCTTCAGGGCGTTGTGGCGGAAGCGCAGCCCGGCGTCCAGGGCCAGGCCCAGCAGCGGCAGGGCAGGGATCAGGTACCGGGGCTGGCGCTGGCCGGTGAGGCTCAGGATCAGGAGCCCGCCCACCGCGCCGAAGATCGCCAGGCGTCCGCCGGGGTGGCGCAGTCCCAGCACCAGTCCCACCGCGACCAGGGCGACCCCCGGCCACCCCAGCCCTTCGACCAGGACCGCGGGGTAGTACGCCAGGTGCTCGGGGCTCAGCAGCTCGGCCTGGGTCAGAGGCGTGCTGGCGGCGTCCACCATCGCGCTGTTCGGATCGGTCGAGTCCAGGACGTACCGCTTCACCTTGGTGAACCGCGAGGCGTACCAGGGCCCCGCGAGCACGAGGAAGGCCACCAGGGACTGCCCCAGGCCACGGAGGCCGTGTCGGCGTGCCAGCAGCCCGAGCCCGACCCACAGGGTCGGCAGGACCACGAACATCGGGAACGTGTACTTGGTGAGGAAGCCCAGGCCCATGAAGGCGCCGAAGGCCAGGCTGTGGCCGCGCCGGGTCAGGCCGTCGGAGGCGTGCAGGTGGCCCAGGGTCGCCGCTGCGCAGCCCGCCGCGAGGGTGTCCCACCAGGTGTGCTCGACGGCCAGCCAGATCAACGGTGTGGAGAGCACCAGGCCCCAGGCTGCGAGCGGTGGGAAGCGGTCCCGGCCCACCAGGAGCCTCAGGCCATGCCACCCAAGGGCCAGCGCAAGGACCCCGGCGATGGGCCCGGCGTGCCGCCCTGCGCCGAGGAGCGCCGGGATCATGGGGAAGAGGTACCCGCCAGGGGGGTGGGGTGCGAGCAGGCTGGACCAGTGGAAGACCAGGTCTCCCCAGGAGAAGGTGGCGAGCTCGCGGGCCAGGCGCGAGGCGATACCCAACAGGTGTGCTGCATCTCCGGTGGGCCACCGGCCCTGGGGCAGGGTGCAGCCCAGCAGCAGGGCGGCGGTAGCCCCGACGACGGCCAGGTCGATCAGCCGCCTCATCGCCGGGGTGGGCCCTGCGGCGGTGGGCCCGTCATCGGCACCACCGGCTCCTCGTCGGCGCACGCCACCACCACCTGGCCCTGCCAGCTCGCGCCGACCGGGCTGGCGCAGTGCCGCAGGCCCGCCATCGGCAGGGGGCGCTCCCAGGGGGTGAAGGTGCGACCGTCGGTGCTCGTGGCGCGCACCGCCACCTGCTGGCTGCCGACCCACTGACTGGCCCACAGCTGGAGCACCCCTTCGTGCACGAAGGCATGGGGCACGCTGACGTCGGGCCAGGTGCGCACCCGGACCAGGGGCTCGCCGGCGAAGAGCGTGATCTCGCTGCCGGGCCGGGTGGTGGCGAAGAGCAGGGTCCGGCCCTGGAACTCGACAGGGCTCGGGTCGGCCAGGCTCGGCGCGGTCAGCACGTCCTCCACCCAGGTGGCACGGCCGTCCAGGCGGGCCCGGGCGATGACCCGCTCGGCGGTGTGGAGGGCGGGGTCCCCGCGCTCCATCGGCGGCACCGCGTAGTACCAGAGCTCGAGCCCCGACGGGCCCGAGTGGAGCTGGGGATCGATGGGCACCCGGTTGTCTTCATCGCCTCCGAGCCGCCAGAGCAGGGGCTCCCAGGTCTCCAGGTCCGCTGTGCTCAGGGCGTGCAGTGGTGCGCCGAGCCACTCCCGTCGCCACTCGCTCACGCTCCCGAGCCAGACCCCGACGGCGGTGAGCACCAGGGCGTCGTCGACCACGGCGAGCCCCAGGCTGCTCAGGCTGTGGGCGAAGGGCGCGGGATCCCTTGCGAAGCTGCCGTCCGCCTGCTCGCGGAAGAGCCACACGTGCCGCTCGGCGCCGGGATCGTGGCCCACCACGTCTGCGACGACCGGGGGGTCGACCCAGGAGCAGGCGGTGAGGAGCGGCCACACGGGGGCCCAGTGTAGCGACTATGTCCCGTAGACCTTCTGGGGCGGGGTCGCCTGCGCCAGCAGTGCGGCGACGGCGTCGCCGATCTCCCCGACCCGCCAGCGGCGACCGGCGTCGCTGGAGGGCCCCGTGCGCCAGCCGTCGGCGACGGAGATCACCCCGCCCTGGGCCTCGAAGATCCGGCCGGTCACCGCCCGGCTCGCACCGCTGCCGAGCCACACGACCAGGGGACTCACGTTGGCCGGGTCCCAGGCGTCGAAGCCGTCGGCGGGCTTCTTCATCAGCGCGCCGAAGGGGCCTGCCGTCATCCGGGTGCGGGCCGCCGGCGCCAGGGCGTTGCTGGTGACGCCGTAGCGGGCGAGCTCGGCGGCCTGGACCAGCGTGAGTGCGGCGATGCCGCCCTTGGCCGCGGCGTAGGCGGACTGGCCGATGCTGCCCTGCAGGCCCGCACCGCTGGAGGTGTTGAGGATGCGGGCGTCCACCGGCTCGCCGGCCTTGGACCGGGCCCGCCAGTAGGCGGTGGCCTGCCGGGCCGGGCAGTAGTGGCCTCGGAGGTGCACGCGCATCACGGCGTCCCACTCGTCCACGGTGCTGCTGACGAACATCCGGTCCCGCAGGATGCCGGCGTTGCAGACCAGGGTGTCCAGGCCGCCGAAGGTGTCCAGGGCGGCTTGGATCAGGGCTCCGGCGCCGTCCATGTCGGCGATGTCGTGGGTGTCGGCGATCGCCTCGCCGCCTGCTCCCCGGATCTCGGCGGTCACCTGCTCGGCGGGGCTGGTGCTGCCGCCACTGCCGTCGCCCGCGACGCCGATGTCGTTCACCACGACCCGCGCGCCTTCGGCGGCGAAGAGCAGGGCGTGGGCGCGACCGAGACCTCGTCCGGCGCCGGTGATGATGACGACTCGTCCCTCGCAGCTGCCGGCCATGCGCGTCCTCCGGAGTATTTTCGCTGACGTTCGTCGACGAGACTAACCGGTCGGCCGGAGGGGTCTACTTCGTTCCGAACACCTGGACCCAGTAGTGCTGGTAGGTCGAGTCTTCGCCGAAGGCATAGCCGAAGCCCCCGTCGACCATGTCCGGATTCAGCAGGTTCTCGCAGTGCCCCGTGTCGCTGTCCAGCCAGCCCTGCACGGTGTCGGCGGCGCTCTCGCGGCCCGCGGCGATGTTCTCGGCCCAGCTCGTCCAGGCATAGCCGGCCTCCTCGATCCGCCGGCCGGGGTCCCGACCATCCAGGCTGTCGTGCTCGAAGAAGTCATTGGTGGCCATGTTCAGGGCGTGGCCCCGGGCGGCGCAGGCCAGGTCGCTGTTGAAGGTCAGGGGCGGGGCGGGCTCGAAGGTGCCGGTGGGGCAGTCCCCGCCGGCGGCGCGGGCCGCGTTGGTGGCGTCGAACAACGCCAGGTCCAGGTCCTCCCAGCCGGGATCCCAGCCGGAGCCCTCGGGGTCGTCGCAGGACCAGTCGATGTCGCCGGCGCAGCCGGTGAGGAGCAGGGCGACGGGCAGGGAGCGGCTCATGTGCAGATGATTACCCGGGAGCCGCGGTTAGTCCTCCCGCATGTCTGATTCCCCGGGAGCGCGGGTCGCGCTGATCACTGGCGGGAGCCGCGGCGTGGGCCGCGGCCTGGTCGAGGCCTTCCACGCCGCCGGCTACCGCGTGGCCACCTGCGGGCGGCGCCCGCCCGAGGGCGAGCTGGCGGCCAGCTTCCACGCCTGCGACGTGAGGGACCCGAGCCAGGTCGAGGCCCTGGTCGGGGCCGTGATCGCGGCCCACGGGCGGCTGGATGTGCTGGTGAACAACGCCGGCGGCTCGCCGATGGCCGAGGCCGCGACGGCCAGCCCCCGCTTCTCCGAGGCGATCATCCGGCTGAACCTGCTGGCGCCGCTTCACTGTGCCCAGGCCGCGAACCGGGTCATGCAGGGCCAGGACACCGGTGGGGTGATCCTGAACATCGCCAGCGTGAGCGCGGTGCGAGCCAGCCCGGGCACGGCGGCCTACGGGGCGGCCAAGGCGGGGCTGTTGAACCTCACGGCGAGCCTGGCGGTGGAGTGGGCGCCGAAGGTGCGCGTGAACGCCATCACGGCCGGGCCCGTCCTGACCGAGCAGGCGGCGCTGCACTACGGCGACGAAGCCGGTCAGGCAGCGGTCGCAGCGACCATCCCGGCCGGCCGGCTCGGCGTGCCCCAGGACATCGCCTCGGCGGCGCTGTGGCTCTGCAGCGACGCCGCGAGCTGGGTCAGCGGGGGCAGCCTGCTGGTGCACGGCGGCGGCGAGGCGCCCGCGTTCCTCGCAGCCGCCCGCGGCGACTGACCCCACGGGTAGGAACGTCCGTACTCCGGACCTTGCAGGCCTCAGACGCCGTGTAGGCGGACGAACGTCCGGAGTACGGACGTTCGTCCGCCTGGCGCCTGGCGCGCGTGGCGCGTGGCGCGTTGAGGAGCCTCAGGCGCCACGGATCACGCCGAACATCTCCCGAGGCTCCGCCGCGGCGGCCGCCAGCACACCACCCATGAATGCACCGATCACCCCGACGCTCGCGACCTCGCTGCCCGCCAGGAACAGACCCTTGATCGGCGTTCGCGGCCTCAGCGACGGGGTCTCGAAGCGCTCGACCGTCGGCTCGATGCCGTAGATGGAGCCCTTGATCGGGCGACAGAAGACGTCGGTGCTCAGCGGGGTGCTCAGCTCGGCGTAGTCGAGCATGTCCCGGAGCCCGGGCATGCGTCGCAGGAATTGATCCGTGATCCGCTCCTGCATGGCCGCCTTGAAGGCGTCATAGCTCGGGCCGCGCTTGCGCCAGGCCGTGTCCCGCCAGGGCTCGAAGACCTCCCAGGGCACGAACGTCACGACCTCGCCGGTGTGTCGCACCTCGGGCCCGGGGTCGTGGCTCGGGTCCTTCAGGGACGGGAAGCTGCAGTAGAGCACCGGGGCATCGCCGAGGGGCTGATCCGGCGCCACCTGCCAGGTCTCGTCTTCTGGATCCCAGGTGTCGTAGAACCACTTGTTGGCGGGACTCGCGCCGGCCTGGGTGATGTCCCCCTCGAAGCCCATGTAGAGGCACACGTGCGCCGCCGCCGGAGCCAGGGCCTGGATGTCGGCCGCCCAGGGCTGGGCCGCCTGCTCGGCGGGCAGCAGGCGCTTCGTCGTCGCCATCGCGCCGGCGGCGCTGATGACCCGGGCGGCCCGGATCTCCTCGCCGTCGGCCATGCGCACGCCGACCGCCTTGCCGCCTTCGACCAGGATCTCGTCCACGTCGGCCACGATCCGGGTCCAGCCGCCGGCCTCCGCCACCGTGCGCAGCAACTCCACGGCGATCCGGTCCGAGCCGCCCACCGGGTAGTAGCCACCGTGCAGGAAGTGCTTCACCACCAGGGCCTGGATGGCGAAGGAGGACCGGCTGGGTGGGGAGCCGTAGTAGCCCCACTGGGCGACGAGCAACGCTCGGAGCTTGGGGTCGTCGGTGAGCTCCGCGACCACGTCCGCGGTGCGCTCGGTGAGGAAGCGCTGGGCCTTGCGGGCCATCAGGGGCTCGCCGATCCAGCCGATGCTCTTGGGCAGCGCCCGGCTCAGGTAGTAGCCCTTCATGCTCGCCGCGACGGCCTTGGCCTTGGTGATGTAGGCGTCGATCGCGCCCGCCTCCTCGGGGAACAGCGCGACCAGGTTCTCCCGGAATTGCTCCGGGGAGTCGGGGAAGTCGATGCGGAAGCCGTCCGGGTAGTGGAACTCGTCGTAGACCCCACCGAGGGAATTCCAGGCCAGGCGGCCGTCGGTGAGCCAGCTCAGCAGCCGCCCGGGCATCGAGTGGTGGGTGACCTCACCGACGGCGTGCACGCCCACATCCCAGGTGTAGCCCTTGCGGGTGAAGGTGTGGGTGAAGCCCCCGGGCACGTAGTGCTGCTCGAGCACCAGCACCCGGTCGCCGAGCTTGGCGAGCAGGGCCGCGGCGGTCATGCCCCCCATCCCACTGCCGATCACGATGGTGTCGAAGGGCCCGCGGGCCTCGGGCCCCCGGTCTGGGGGGACCCGCTTGCTCCAGTACCGCTCTTTCTTCCGGCGTTCGGTCTTCGGTGCCATGGGCGACCCTATGGCGCCCCGAGAGGGGGGTTGAACGGGCCTTCGCGCGACCTTGACGAAGCCCTCACAGGCCCCTGACGGTCCGTCCCGTACGGTCACGGCCGGCACCGTGGATCGCGCATGAGCGCCGCCCCCCTCGCGTCCACACCCACCCTCCCCAGCATCCACCTGCTGGAGTCGGCCGCCGATCTGTTGAGCGAGCTCGGCCCCCACCGGGTCTCCCTGGTCGCGATCGCCGAGCAGGCCGGCGTGAGCGAAGGCACCGTCGCCGCCGTCTGGCCCGACAGCACCTTCGCTGCCGGTGCGGTCCTGGACTACCTGGGCGAGCGCATCGCCGGCGATCTCGGACCCGAGCGCTCCTACGAGAAGCTCGGCGACCTGCTGCCCAAGTGCCTGGCGGCCACCGCCGCCCACGACCGCTACTACCGCATCCTCACGTGGTGCCTGCTCGAGGGGCACCACCCGCTGGACCTGCGACGGGACTACCCGGTGATCGGCCGCATGGTGCGAGCCGCGGAGCGCAGTGGCGGCACGGCTGTCAGCCCCGCGGCGCTGGTCGCGGGGCTCTCGGGCGCCGGCATGGGGCTGTTGATGTACGGCACCTACCTGCAGGTCGCCCTCGAGCAGGGGGAGTCGCGCTGGGCCCGGACCCGGGGCGAGCTCGTCACCCTGTTGCGGCGGATGATGCTGCGGTCCGAGCGCCGCTCACAGCACTGATCACTCTTCGAAGGCGATGAAGTTGAGGGGTCGGAGGTCCCCTTCGGACAGGCTCCAGAGCCCCGAGGCGTCGGTCGCGAAGGCGATGGACTCGCTCTGCTGCTCCCCCGGAAGACGCACCGAGCACGGGTCGGGGTCCTCCCACATCGCCTCCACAGGCTCGCTCTGGTCCCTTCGCCACAGGTACGCGGTGATGCCGTAGGTCCGGATCACGGCCAGGTCCCCCAGGGGCGACCAGTCGGCACCGGTGGTCGCGCTGCCGCTCAGGGGCGCGACGCTGAAGTCCAATTCATGGATCAGCTCCAGCTCGGTGGTGGACTCCCACTCGTGGGGCGGGGACTTGCGGTAGACACCGGCCCGCCCGTCGTAGTCCTTGCTGACCAGGTAGAGATCCTGGGTCACCGGATCGACCATCAGGCTCTCGCAGTCGAGCATCTCGCCGTCGGGGTAGGTCACGTGGATCGTGAGGGCCGGGATCTCCAGCTCGACCAGCGCCTGGCCCACCGCGACCACCGGCTCGTCGATGAAGTGGATGTGCACGTCGTCGCGCTCGTGGCTGTTGTCGCCCACGTTGCCGGCGATGAGCTGCCAGGCGTCGGTCTCCGGATTGCGACCCAGCGCCATGTCCTCCCAGTCCCCCCGGTAGACGTCGAGCAGGTCCACGACGGCCAGCAGGTTGCCGCTCTCGTCGATGGCGTAGAACCGCGGGTCGTCGCCGGAGTCGTTGTGGGTCCAGAGCACGCCCGGATTCATGTGACTGGCGACCAGGCCCGAAGCCTCGTTGATGCGCTCGTCGGAGATCGTGCCCGACTCCCAGTCCGTGTCCTTCAGCGGGCACTCTTGCGACCCGACGGTGATGTCTTGCTGATCGGAGACCTCGGGGTCGCCGGGGCTGGTGAGCGTGGCGAAGAAGCCGCCGGTGCCCAGGTAGGTGTGGGTGACCTCGGCGCCGCTGGCCGAGTGGCCGTCGCCGAAGTCCCAGGCCGCCTCCGCGGCGCCGTGGCCGGCGGCGGTGAACGTGACCGACAGCGGCAGCGGGCCCTCGATCGGGGACGCCGTCATGGTCAGGGGATCGGGGTCGACGCCCCCGGCGCAGCCGAGCAGCAGGATCCCGATCACCGCAGGTAGATCTCCATCACGTTGATGCCGTAGTAGCCCAGGGACTCGATCACGGCGTCCCCGCCGCACACGTCGTCGGCGTCCTGGCCGTTGAGGTCCAGGGTGCTGTAGAGATAGCTGGCCATCGGGTGGGGGTCGTCGGTCCAGTAGCCGCCCTTGAAGGTCGGGCAGGTGGTGCAGCACGACGAGTAGAACCAGGGGACCGCGCCGTAGTCCGACGGGCACCAGGAAGAGGGCCCCGAGTCCAGGGTGCTCAGCTCCGTCGCGTTGACCATGGTGACTCCGCCGGAGAGCCCGCTCAGCTCGGCCGTGCCGGCGGTGGCGTCGACGGTGAACGTGCCGCCGCTGCTGGTGTAGTAGAGCGGGTCACAGCTGGTGCCGTCACTGTCCCGGCGGGGCTCGTGGCGCATCATCATCTCGCCGCCGGTGGCCAGGTCGTCCCAGGCGCCTCCCTCGTACCGGAAGGCGGTGCCCGTGTCGGGATCCCCGCTGGTGGTGCCCTCCCAGTCGGCGAAGCCCGTCCAGAGCTGCCCGCTGTCGGTCCAGTCCCAGACCGTGCGCTGGATGAGGGTCCAGCCGCCGCCGTCGGTGCTCATGTCGCACCAGGTGCTGTTCTCGGGCAGGGGCCCACCTGTGCCGTCGGGATCGATGTCGTAGAGGCCGTCCCCCGAGGAACCGCCGGTCGCCAGGATCTCGGCGCAGGTCTGGCAGCCGTCGCTGGTGGCGCCGTCGCAGTCCAGGTCCGCGGTGGCGTCGCAGGTCTCCGGCGCCCCTGGATAGGCCAGGGGCTCGCCGTCGTCGCAGTCGTCGGCGTTGTCGACGAAGCCGCTGGCGGCCTCGCAGGTCGGGGCGTCGACGGCGTCGTGCTCGTCGGTGACGCCGTCGCAGTCGTCGTCGGCGCCGTTGCAGGTCTCCTCGGCGTCGGGGTTGATTCCTGCAACCAGGTCGTTGCAGTCGTCGGTGTTGTCCGTGTAGCCCGACGGCTGGTCGCAGTCCGTGCGCGTCACGGCCCCGCTGCCGAAGCCGTCGCCGTCGTAGTCCAGGTACCAGGTGGTGGCGTCGGTGACCCCCGGGTCGTCGGCATCGGTCCAGCCGTTGCAGTCGTCGTCGACCCCGTTGCAGCTCTCCGTGGCGGCTGGATTGACCGCGGCGTCGCCGTCGTCGCAGTCGCGGCCGTTCTCCACGGTGCCGCTCGGGGCTTCACAGCCCGTCGAGGTCGCGCCGGGATCGCCGTAGCCATCGCCGTCCAGGTCGTCGTAGAAGTTGGCGGCGTCGGTGGGGTCGTCGTCGACCGTGCCGTTGCAGTCGTTGTCCAGCCCGTCGCAGACCTCGGTGCCGGTCGGGCTCGCCTCGGCATGGGCGTCGTCGCAGTCGTCGGCGGTGCGCACATAGCCGCTGGGGGCCTCGCAGGCGTCGACGGTGTAGTCGGCGCTGCCGTGACCGTCGCCGTCGTAGTCGATGTACCAGGTGGTGGTGCCCGTGACGTCGGGGTCGTCGTCGTCGACCAGGGCGTCGCAGTCTTCGTCGTCCCCGTCGCAGACCTCGGCCGCGCTGGGGCTCACGCCGGCGTCGCCGTCATCGCAGTCGGTGGCGTCGGCGACGTGCTGGCTCGGCGCCTCGCAGGCCACGGTGGCGGCCGTGGGGTCGCCGTGGCCGTCGCCGTCGGTGTCGGCATACCAGGTGCCGGCGTCGACCACGCTGTCGTCGTCGCTGTCGGTCAGGGCGTCGCAGTCGTCGTCGACGCCGTTGCACAGCTCGTCTGCGCCGGGGTTCACCGTGGCCTGGGTGTCGTCGCAGTCGGTCGCATCGGCGACGGTGTCGCTGGTGCCGTCACAGTCCGCCACGCTGTCCGCGGGGTCGCCGTAGCCGTCGCCGTCGGCGTCTCGGTACCAGGTGCCGGCGTCGTCGGCGTTCTCGTCGATCGCCTCGTCGCAGTCGTTGTCTCCACCGTCGCAGAGCTCGTTGGCGCCGGGGAAGGTGAGCCCGTCGCCGTCGTCGCAGTCGTCGTCGAGGGCGCTGAAGCCCTCGGGCTCCTCGCAGGCCTCGACGCTGTAGGCCGTGCTGCCGTGGCCGTCGCCGTCGGCGTCGATCCACCAGGTGGCGAGCCCGCTGCTGTCCGGGTCCTCGTCGTCCACCAGGCCGTCGCAGTCGTCGTCGACCCCGTTGCAGGTCTCCTCGGCGCCGGGGTGGATCGCCGGGTCCTCGGGAGCACAGTCCTCGTCGTCGCTCCAGCCGTCCTCGTCGCTGTCCGGGGCCGGTGGCGTTGCGGTGTCTGAGTCGGTCGGGGGCACCGAGTCCGCGGTCACGGCGGAGGCCGTGTCGGTGGGTCCGGACTCGCCGACGGTGTCTTTGTTGCGACAGCCGGTGAGCACGAGGGCCGCGAGCAGGAGCAGGCGCATGGGACCTCCGGCGCCAGTGTACCGCCCAGAGACGACGAAGCCGCGACCCTCCATGCCGGAGGGACGCGGCTCCGCGGAAGGACGGCGCCGGAGCTACTTGACGATCACCTGGGCGGCCGCGCCGCTGAAGGCCTGGATGCGGATGGGCAGGCCGTCGGGCCCGGCGACCCAGCCGACCTCGGCGCGGAAGACCCCCAGGCCGGCCTGGTCCGAGGGACCGAGGGCCGAGGTGGCGGTGGACGGGATGCTGAAGCCGCCGTCGTCTTCGAAGCGGCACATCAGGGCGGTCTCGTCCTTGTGAGTCATCATGAAGACCCGCAGGCCGTCGGGGTGCTGGCCGGCGTCGGTGGTCAGGGGCACGGAGCTGCCGCGCACGACCTCCATGTCGTTGGTCATGCCGACCGAGAGATCCGCCGGGATGGTCAGCAGGTCCGGCTGATCGATGGCGCCCATGCCGTCGGTGGTGTCGCCGGGAGCGGTGGCGGCCAGCGGGTCACCGCCCCGCAGGTCCATCGGGTCCACGGACAGATCCTCTTCGCTGGGGATGCCGTCGGCGTCGGCGAAGGTCTGGGTGTCCCACACGTAGATGGGGCGACCGTTCTGGACCTTGCGCTGCATCACGAAGGCCTCGCGACCGTTGTCGACCTCGAACCAGGCACCCACGCTCTTGGTGTCCTCGGGCACGCCGTCGGGGCCGATGTCCGGGTGGCTCAGGGGCGACTCGGACGGGATCCCGGTCGCGCAGTCACCGAGCGGGATGGTGGTCCACGGGTCTTCGCACTCCTCGGGGTCTCCGGGGGGATCCCAGAACCAGGCCCGCAGGCCGTCGAGGGCGATGAACTTGTCGTCGGCGGCCAGCGCGTCGAGGTTGTCGGCCATCACGATGCCGGCTTCGCGGCAGACGTCGATCTCGATGTCCGGCACGGGGTAGCACGCACCGTCCATGCCGTTCTCGTCGACCTCGCAGAAGTGGTCGCCGTCGGGGCAGTCGATGAAGATGCTGGCCGAGGCGTCGGACCAGCTCTGCTCGGCCACGATGGTCGTGCCCTTGAACTGGACGGTGTCGCCGGCGAGGACCGGGCACTCGTACATGCCGTCGTCGTCGGTGTAGGTGATCGCGGTCGAGCTGCCGCCCTGGCAGATCACCTCCGCGCCGCGCACCGGGAACTTCAGCACGTCGACGACCTTGCCCTCGGCGCAGGTGGGGGTCGCGGGCTGGTCGCAGTTCCACCAGGAGAAGTGGGTGGCCCTGAACTCGAAGAGCAGCTCGCCGGTCTCCTCGTCCTCGAAGACCGTGCCGGTGCCCTCGTCCTGCCAGATGATGTTGTCCGGATCGTAGGACCAGACCTTCTGCTCGTCGCCGGGCTCGAGCTGGTAGTTGCTGGCCAGGCCATCCTGGTCGATGGGCATCTCGACCGAGGCGCCGGCACCGTCGGCCAGCTGGAGCGCATCGCCGCTGATGTCGAAGATCGAGACGTCGACCATGCCGTAGGAGACGAGCTGGGCCTCCTCGAAGAAGTCCTTGCCCTGGCTGGAGCCGGCCCGGATCAGCGCCTTGAGGTCGCCGGGCGCAGCCGCGAGCTCGTCGGTGCGGGGGTTGACGTGGGTGACCTCGACGGTCACCTCGCCGTCGTAGGGCTGGCCGGTGGCCTTGTCGACGACCCCGTGCGCCGGGAAGTCGATGGAGACCTCGCCCACCCGGACGAGCCCGCCGACGCTGGCCTCGAAGGTGGCCACGCCGTCGATGAGGCTCATCGTGGCGTTGGCGGCGACGGTCTCCCAGGAGATCAGGTCGGCGCCGCCGTAGGTCTTCGCGTACCCGCTCTTGTCGTAGGTGACGCGGATGTCCTGGGCAGGGGTCAGGCCTTGGACCAGGTAGTAGCCCCGGTCATCGGTCAGGACGCTGAGGTCCTGGGCCGTGACCTCGACACCGGCCAGGGGCTCCCCCTGGACGTCGGTGACGAAGCCAGCGAGCTCTCCCCAGGGCTCGAGCTCGGTCTGGGAGGAGTCGGAAGTGGCGCAGGCGGCCCACAGCGGAAGGAGGACGGTGGCGGAGATCATGGGAGTACCCGGGGCGTGCGGACGTCCTGTCCGGGGACCGTGGACGAGGCGGTCCCGTGACATCTCCTTTGCAAATTCCGTGCCCCGGATCGGGGCCGCGGATCGGCCTCCCACCGTGGGGTGCGACACCGATGACGCAGACCAGGACGGCACTTCGGACCGACCGGGGTCCGCGTGACCCGTCGGGGACAGCTGGACTCACTTCAGTCTTCCAGCAGGGCCTGGAGCGCCGGATCGCCGTGCTGGCCGATGCGCTCCCGGGCCCCGTCCGGATCGGGACCTTCGGTGAGCGCCAGGGTGGCCAGCTCGACAGCGAGGTCGATGTCGATGAGGCCCAGGTTGTTGAGCACCACTGCGCCGAACCCGGCGGTGGCCGGGTCGGTGACCCAGGTGCGCAGCAGGTCCGCGACCTCGTCGGCGTGGCCCGCCACCAGACACGTGGCGGCGCGCGTCCCCACCCAGGGCGGCGAGGTTGCGTGCTCCGTCAGCCAGACCAGGTCCTCGACCGGGGTCTCGCTGAGCGCCTCCACCTCGGCGCAGCTCGGACCGTCGTCTCTGGCGGACAGCGCCGTGTACATCGCGTCCTGGCTCGCGGAGGCGACCACCTCTGCAGGCGCCTCCTCGACCGGGTCGGGCTCTGCGGCTGGCTCGGGGTCGGCCTTGCCCGCGCAGGCGAGCAGGGCCAGAGCGCCGATCAGGGGGGTCACTCGGTCGCCAGGGCCCGGATCTCGGGGACTTCGCTCTGTACCAGGCGGGGCTGGACCTCGCTGCGCTCGGGCCCGGCCAGGGCGGTGCGGGTGAGCGAGGTGGCGACGGGGAGCGGGAGCTCGTCGACCCGCTGGGTGAACAGGATCGCCAGGCCCCGGTGGCCGTGGGTGCTCAGCCAGCCCTCGAAGTGGGGCTGTGCCTCGACCGGGTGCCCGACCAGCAGGCACTGGGCGGCCCGCATGCCCACCCAGGCCGGAGCGGTGGCGTTGTCCACGAGCCAGGCCAGGTCGGTGACCGGGTCCGGGCTCATCGCGTCGAGAGCGGCGCAGGTCGGCGGGTCGTGGCGCACCACGAGGGCGTCGTAGAGCGCCTGCTGGCCCGGGGTCGGGGACAGCGTGGCGGCCTGGGCGCTGGAGAGCAGGAACAGGGTCGTGATCATCGGGGACTCCTACAGGGCGCCGGTGTAGTGGTGGCTGGCGCCGGCCTGGCCGTCGCTGATCTGGTCGGCGGGCACGCACTCGGTGAAGTCGCAGACCGGGTAGGGGAACATCAGGTTGTCGCCGAGCTGGCTCTCGCAGTCCTGGGTCGTGCTGCACTCGGTGGTGTCGTCGATGGCGTCCCAGTACTCCCAGCCGTCCTCGACGGGGTGGTACAGGCCCATGTAGTGGCCGACCTCGTGGGCGAGGGTCTCGCCGTAGAGCCGGATGTCCTCGTCGTTGAACACGCCGTCGCCGCCGGCGTTGGCCAGCCACGAGAGCACGACCGCCGAGCGCGGACCGGCGATGAGGGTCCCGGGGATGCCGCCGGAGACGCCGTAGTAGTCCTGGGAGCCGTCGATCTCCTCGCCGATGATGACGGTGACGTCGCTGTCCCAGAACTCCGCCGACTCGTCGGAGATCTCCGTGGTCATGCCGTCGGGCCAGGGCAGGTCCGGACCGATGCTGCCCTGGGCGTAGTCGACCTCGAGGGTCAGCCCGACCTCGGCCCAGATCTCACGCCAGCGCTCCACGGCGTCCTCCGTGCCGGTGGTGGCCTCGTCGTCGCGCTCCACCCCGCTGGCGTAGACGATGCGGCAGCGCACCGTGCCGTCCTCGAAGTCGCCGTCGTCCTTCAGCTGGACCGTCACGTCCGCAGGGAAGTTGCCGACGTAGTTCGTGTCGTTGTCCGTGATCGCGAACTCGGCGACCCAGGTGCCGGACTCCAGCGGGCCGTCCTCTTCCCGGATCGGCCAGTTCAGCTCGCTGTCGCCGGCCTCGATGAAGAAGGCGTTCGTGAGCGAGTAGTTCGCGTAGTACCAGTCCTCCCAGTCCAGGACCAGGTCGCCGTCCGGGTTGTAGAGGGTCTCCAGCGACATCCACCAGTCGCTCACGCCGGTGATGAGGAAGCTGCCCGCACCTTCGTGCACGTCGACCTCGACGGTGAGCAGGCCGTTGCTGTCGCTCTCGCCGGACCATGTCTCCGTGGTGAGCATGTCGGTCTCCGTGAGCTCACCGTCTCCGTCGTAGTCGCCGCTGCTGCCGCCGGCGCAGGCGAGCAGGAGGAGGGCTGCGGGGGTCCACGTCATGGGGTCACTCCATGGGCTGGGGCGTCAGGCTGGAGAGCGTACACCGCGTGGCCCCGCCTGCGACAGCATCCTGGTGTTGTCAGGGGCCGACCTGGTCGACGGTCAATTGCACCCTCGGCTCGCCGCCGCCGCAGCGAGCCATGGCCCCGAGCACGTCGGGCAGGGTGAGGACCTCGTCGACCGTGTGCACCCCCGGCGCCGGTGGAGCAGCGGCCAGCAAGGAGGCCGCCGCGGCGATCATCTGGCCGCCCGCCGCCAGGCCGTCCGCGGTCTCGAGCACGACATGGGCCCGCTCGCTCCCGCGGGCCACGGCCACCAGGGTGACGCCGCTGGTGACACCCCGGAGCAACACGGTCCGGAGCACCCGCAGCCACAGCCGTGCGGCCTCCCGGGTCGGCGCCCAGCGGAACAGGCCCGGCGGCGTGAAGGCGAAGACCGGGCCGAGCCAGGCGGGTCGGGGCACCAGGTGGACCCCCAGGGACGGCGTGCCCAGGCTGGCGCGCAGCAGGTCCACCTCGGCGAAGGGTGCCCGCCAGCCGCGAGCGCGGGTCCCGGTGGCGTCGAGGGGGACCAGGGGCCCAGGCACCAGCGGCGGCCCCCACGCCTGCTGGCCGGCCTCCCACCAGCTGCTCGGTGTGCCGGCCAGGGACACCATCAGGTCGACCATGCCGCGGCCCCCTCGGGACAGGGGCGAGAGCCCGACGGCGAGATCGACCTTCGCGGCGTGCTGGAGGCGACCTGCGGCGTGGGCCGCGACCAGCTGGGACAGGCCGGTGAAGACCCCGGCGCCCAGCACGACCCTTCCGCTCCGGGACACCGGTCGCAGGCGCAGGGCCCGCTGGATCGTCTCCGGCTCGGACGAGGTCTCCAGCCAGGTGCCGCCCTGGTCATAGACCCAGGCCAGGGCGCCGTCTGGCGGAGCGGCCAGGGAGTCCGCCGCGTTGACCACGACGTCCCAGTCCCCCAGCAGCGGGTAGGTCTCCGGGTCACCGAGGTCGACGCGGACCTCACCCGAGCGGCCCCCGATCGCCACCTCGAGCCCGGACAGGTCCCGCAGCGCCGCGACGGCCTCGCCGCCCATCACGCCGCGACCGCCGACGACCAGGATCCGGGTGGTCATCCGGCCTGGCGGTGCGTCAGTCCTTGGCCCCAGGCGCCGACCAGCACCAGGACTGCCAGACCCGCCAGCAGCACCGCGAGGCCAGGCTGCCGCCAGGCGACGGCGTCGTGGTAGCGCGCCAGCGCGAGCCCGCAGAGGACGCCGGTGGCGATCATCGCGGGCCACAGCGGCCGCAGCCGCGCCAGGTCGTCCTCGAAGGTGGCCTGGCCGGCCACCAGGCCCAGCCCGACACCCCAGCAGCCCAGGTAGGGCTCGGAGAAGCGGGTGTAGCTGCCCACCTGGGGCGACAGGTCCCAGGCCCACCATGCGCCGGCGGTCTCGGGCGCGATCATCAGCGCCAGGCCGCCGAGCAACAGCGTGGCGCCGGCCAGGCCCAGCAGGGCCCGGAGCGTGGTCGGCAGCCGCCGGGCTCGCGGTGCCGCGGCGAAGCCGTGCCTGCGCTGGGCCAGCAGCCCCCAGCCGAAGAGCCAAGGCACCACGGCGTAGACCGCGATCCAGGACCACGCCGCGGGCGAGTCCAGGTGGTACTGGTCCAGGTTCGACCAGGTGGGGCCATTGGTCAGGATCGTGAAGCCGAGCACCCCCGGCACCGCGATGCGGGCGGCGCCCCAGGACCCGGCTCGTGCTGCCAGGGCCTCGAGCACGCCGGCGGCCCAGTAGAGCGCCCCGAGGAAGGCGGCGGTCAGGGGCGGGTTCACGGTCCACGCGAACAGGGTCTCCGTGTGGTCGCTCAGCACGAAGAGCTGCACCCCGGCCAGGAACACCAGCAGGGCGGCGGCCTGGAGCAGGCGGCGCAGGACCGTCGCGAGGGGTGTCACCAGGTCAGGTCTCGCGGACCAGGTGCACGGGCACCCCACCCGGCAGGCGGCCGGGCACCGGGACCACCAACAGGCCCCGGGCGTCGAGGGCCTCGCGCAGAGGACCGCTGGTCGCCGCGGCGTTGTACAGGGCCACGGTGTGCGGCGAGGCAGCGGGCAGCACCGCCTGGGCGTGGCGCACCGCGGAGCCCCAGGTGGCGGTCTTGTCGCCGTCCCGCACGACCACGACCGGGCCCCAGCCCACGGCCACCTGGGCCTCGGCCGTCCGGGCGATGGTCAGGGCGGCGTCGACCAGGCCCGTGGCGTCGCCGAAGGTCGCGACGAGCTTGCGCTCGCCCCGCTGCACGCTCTGCTTGGGCCGGCCGGCGACGGCCACGTGGGCGGCGTCGAGGGTGCGCTGGTGGTTGCGGCTGGACTCGACCACCACCACTCCCAGCTGCTGCACCTCGGCGGTGAAGGCCGGGTCCAGGGTGTCGCTGGGGATGAGCTCCATCGCGCCGGGGTGCTCCAGCAGGGCGCCGGCCGTGAGGATGTCTCCCGCCTGCCAGCGCAGCTCGAGCTTGAGGCCCAGGGCGTCCCGGCTCTCGCTGGCCACCGTGAGCCGGACGTCGCCGGTGCGCACCTGAACCCGGGCGGGCATGAGGCCGAAGCTGTCGGCGTGGATGAGGACGGAGTCCTCCGCGGCGTCGTCTTCGACGTCGATCAGGACCGGGTTGAGCTCCCGGCGCTCGTCGGCGGAGGCGCCTTCGCGGGACACCGCGAGGGTCGCGAGGCGGTACGGGCCGGCCTCCAGGTTCACGGCCAGGGTGTCCCGGCCCTCGGGCGCCACCGCTCCCTGGGCGACCACGTGCTGCTGGCGACCGGGGCTGCCCGCGCAGGCCACCGGCAGCTGGAAGCTCCGGACCTGGGGTGAGGGCCGGAAGCTCACCTCCAGAGCGTCGGCGAAGGTGGCGTCGAAGGCGATGTTGCAGGCGTAGCAGTGGATGCGCTGTCCGCGGAAGCTCAGGACGGGCAGGCTCTCCTGGGGGCCGCGACAGCTCGGACACATCACGTCCCAGCGCACGGACAGCACGCCCTCCCGGGCCGCGGTGAGGAAGGCCTCGACCATGGCCTGGGGCGGCACGCCCCACTCCCGGGCCAGCCCCAGGGGGCGCATGCGCTCCTGATCGCGAAGCGCGGCGTGAGACAGGAATTCGTACAGCTTCTGGCCCAGCTCGGGCGGCTCCAGCACCTCGCAGACCCGGGCCAGCCGGGCCTGGGCCGCCTGCTCCAGCGGGGGCGGTGTGGGGTCGTAGTCGGCCTCGCCGCCTTCGAGGGTGGCGAGCAGGGCCGCGAAGGTCCGGTCCAGCGCCCGCTTCGTGCCCGTGTTCAGCTCCAGGGCGACCACCGGCCGGTAGAGGGCGGAGCGGGGGGTGACCTCGACGGTGTAGCGCACGCCGGTGCCCCCGTTGGGCAGATCCCGGAAGCGGCAGGTGGTGACGAGCTTCTCGCCGGGTCCCCCGTGGAACTTCCGGACCGAGCGGAACCAGTCGGGCTTCGCGTAGTGGAAGGGCTGCTCGTCCCAGGTCACGGTGATGCCCAGGCGGGTGATGCTGCCGATGCGCTTCAGGGTGCCGTCGGGCTGGGGCGTGTCGACGTAGCTGTAGCCCAGGTCCGCGGCGTGGTTGAACCGGTCCGTGTCGCTGAAGAGCTCCCACGTGGTCTGGCGACCCGCGGGGGTCTCCAGCTCCCAGTGCAGGCGCACGGGCTTCTGGTCTGCCATGGCGGTCCCGGAGGCGAGGGCGGCCGAGTATAGCGGTCCGCTCTCAGTCCACGACGAAGGTGAACCAGCCGGTGACCGTGACCTCGCCGCGCTGGTTGGTGCACAGGCCCTTCACCACGATCCGGTCGCCTTCCTGGGAGTCGACGGCGCCGGTGAAGGTCAGTGCGTCGCCCGGGAAGACCGGGGCCTTCCAGCGAAAGCGCACGCCGCGGATCCGCTCGGCCCCGAGCCACTCGGTGGCCCAGGAGCTCAGCACCCCGGCGTGGAACATGCCGACCCCGAGGGGCGCTGGCCAGCCGGCGGCCCTGGCGTAGGGCTCGTCGTGGTGGATGGGCTGGAAGTCCCCGCTGGCGCCCTGGTACTGGACGATGTCGGTGCGCGTGACGGTGTGGGTCCAGGGGGCGGGGGCGTCGGGGATCATGGGCGCTCCACGCCGGTGAGGATGGCCTCTGCCCGCAGAGTGCCGTCGCTGTCGCGGAATTCCGTGACCATCTTCACGAAGATCAGGGTGCCGGCCCGGCCCTCCTTCTCCCAGATCTCGGCGATGCGGGACTTCGCGTGCAGGCGCTCGCCTGCACGGGGCGGAGGTCCGTGAAACACGTATTCCTGCTCCGCGTGCACGCCCTTGCTGGGATCCATCTGGATGGTCTCCCAGGGGTTGGCGCCGTCGACCAGCCGCTCCCAGTGCAGCTGGACCGCCAGGAAGGTCGGCGGGACCACCGGGTCCTCGCCGCGGAAGTGGGCCGGATCGGTGCTGCGCACGGCCCGGGCGAACTCGTGCACCTTGCCCCGCTCCACGTCGAGCACGTAGGGGGCGCCTTCGTTGCCCAGGCTGTTCTTGTCGACCACGTCAGGCTCGCTGGCTGGAGGCGGAGATGACCTCGCCGGTGAGGTAGCTGGACAGATCGCTCGCCAGGAACAGGATCACGTCGGCCATCTGCCGAGGGGTCGCCGGGCGGCCGAAGGCCTCCTTGGCGGAGAGCTCTTCGAGCAGGCCGGGCGGGGTGACCTTCTCCAGGAAGGGATGCATGGCCAGGCTGGGCGCGACGGCGTTGATGCGCACGCCGTGGGGGGCGGCCTCCATCGCGGCGCAGCGGGTGAGCGCCATGACCCCGGCCTTGGCGGCGGCGTAGGCGCCCTGGCCCTCCTGGGCCCGCCAGCCGAGCACGCTCGCGTTGTTGACGATCACCCCCGAGCCCCGGGGGATCATGACCCGCATTGCCGCCCGCATGCAGCGCATCGTGCCGGTGAGGGTGACGTCGAGGACCTTGTCCCACAGGGCGTCGTCGAGGTCGACGAGCTGGCTGTAGGCGCCGAGGCCGGCGTTGTTGACGAGCACGTCGGGGCTCGCGCCCTCGATCATCGCGGTGACCTGGGCTTCGTCGGTCACGTCGCAGAGGATGCTGGCGCAGCCCAGCCGGTCCGCGGCCTCGGCGAGCCGGCGCTCGTGGCGGTCGGAGATCACCACCGTCGCGCCCTCCTCCTGGCACCGCTCGGCGGTAGCGAAGCCGATGCCGGTGCCTGCAGCGGCTGTCACGAGCACGGTCTTGCGTTCGAGCAGTCCCATCAGCGCGGCTCCCGCGGCAGGCCCAGGGCCCGCTCGCCGATGATGTTGCGCTGGATCTCGTTGGATCCGGCGTAGATGGTGTCGCAGCGGGTCCAGAGGAAGAGTCGCTGCAGCCGGTCCAGCTGGTAGGTCCCGGGGGCCAGCTCCTCGCTGGCGGCCCCGAGCACGTCCACCGCGAGCTCGCCGAGGTCCCGGTGCCAGTTGGCCCAGTAGAGCTTGGTGATGAGCGCCTCCCGGGAGAGCGAGCCGGACTGGGCCTGGGTCAGGATCCGCAGGGCGTTGAGGCGCATCACCCGGAGCCGGGCCTCGAGCTGCCCCAGGCGGGTGCGGATCCGCGGGTCCGTGGCGGCGCCGCTGGCCCGAGCCGCCTCGGTGACCGCATCGAGTTCGTTGCGGAACTCCATCTGCTGAGCCAGGGTGCTGGCGCCGCGCTCGAAGGCCAGCGTCCCCATCGCGACCTTCCAGCCGCCGTCGATCGGGCCGACGATGTTGTCGACGTGGGTGCGGGTGCCGTCGAAGAAGACCTCGCAGAACTCCGCGCCGCCGGTGATCTGCTCGATCGGCCGGATCTCGATGCCGTCGCTGTTCATCGGCACGAGGAGCGTGCTGATGCCCTTGTGCTTCGGGGCGTCGGGGTCGGTGCGGCAGAGGGCGAAGCACCAGTCGGCGATGTGGGCCAGGCTGGTCCAGACCTTCTGGCCTGTGATGACCCACTCATCGCCGTCGCGCACGGCCTTGCACTGGACGTTGGCCAGGTCCGAGCCGGCCTCGGGCTCGCTGTAGCCCTGGCACCAGAGCTCGCGGCCCTCGCGGATGCCGGGCAGGAAGCGCTCCTGTTGGGCAACGCCGCCGAAGTGGATCAGGGTCGGGCCGAGCAGGGTCTCGCCGATGTGGCCCAGCCGGCCTGGGCCGCGTGCGCGGGCATACTCCTCGTGGAAGATGACCTGCTCGATGAGGGGCAGGGCGCGTCCACCGTGCTCGACCGGCCAGTCCAGGCAGGTCCAGCCGGCCGCCCCCAGGTGGCGCTCCCAGGCCCTGCGGGGCTCGATGACCTCGTCTTCGTCGCCGGGGCCGCCGCGGCCGCGGACGTCCGCGAAGTCGCCGGAGAGCGCGGTCTCGAGCCAGTCGCGCACCTCGCCCCGAAAGGCCTCCTGCGCAGGCGTGAAGCGGAGATCCATCAGACCCTCACCAGGTCGGCCACCCGGGCGTGGTGGTCGGCCACGTCGCCGAAGAGGGTCTGGGCGGCCCGTGCCCGCTTGAGGAACAGGTGGACGTCGGACTCCCAGGTGAAGCCGATGCCGCCGTGGACCTGGAGGCCGTCGGCGGCGCAGCGGAACGCGGCCTCGGAGGCGGTGGCCTGGGCGACGGCTGCGGCCAGAGGCAGCTCCTCGGGCGCCTCGGCGGCGGCCCAGGCGGCGTACCAGGCGGCGGAGCGAGCGGACTCCACGTGCACCAGCATGTCGGCACAGGTGTGCTTGATGGCCTGGAAGGAGCCGATGGCGCGGTCGAACTGCTTGCGGACCTTGGCGTAGTCCACGGCAAGGTCCATGGCGGCCTCGGCGATCCCGACCTGCTCGCAGGCCAGGGCCGCGCGGCCCCGATCCAGGGTCCGGGCCAGGGAGGCGGCGCCGCCAGGCATGCGGTCCTGCTCCCCGAGGGCGACGCCGGTGCAGGTCAGTCGGGCCAGCCGGCGGGTCTGGTCCATGGTGGAGATGGCTTCGGCCCGCACACCCGCCGTGTCGGCCGGCACGCAGAAGAGCCCGGTGGTGTCGTCGACCCGCGCCGCGACGATCAGCACGTCGGCGGAGTGGCCATCGATCACCCAGCGGGCGGTGCCATCCAGTCGCCAGCCGCCCGCTTGGCGTGTCGCATCAACTCCAGGATCGGTGCCGCTCCAGTCGCCGCTCGGTCCGACCCAGGCCAGGGTGGCGCGGGCCTCACCGGCTGCCAGTCGGGGCAGCCAGGTGTCCTGCTGCGCGTCGGAGGCGCCCTGGATCAGGGCCTGGGTGCCGAGCACCGCGGAGCTGAGGAAGGGCAGTCCGGACAGGTGACGGCCCAGCTCCTCGAGGATCGGGACCTGATCGGTGAAGGAGAAGCCGAACCCGCCGCGCTCCTCGGGGATCGCCAGCGCGGTCCAGCCCAGCTCCTCGCCGACCCGGGCCCAGACCTCAAGGTCGAAGCCCAGCTCGCTCGCCATCGCCTTGCGGAGGTTGGTGGAGCCGTGGGTCTCGCCCAGGAAGCGCCGGGAGATGTCCCGGAGCTGGTCCTGTTCCTCGGTCAGCGCGAAGCGCATTGCTGCTACAGCCGCTCCAGGATCGTGACGTTCGCCTGGCCACCGCCCTCGCACATGGTCTGCAGGCCGTAGCGGCCGCCGGTGCGCTCGAGCTCGTGCAGCAGCGTGGTCATCAGCCGAGCGCCTGTCGCACCGAGGGGGTGTCCCAGGGCGATGGCGCCGCCGTTGACGTTCACCTTCTCGTGGGGGATGCTCAGCTGCTTCATCCAGGCCATCACCACCGGGGCGAAGGCCTCGTTGCACTCGAACAGGTCGATGTCGTCCAGGGCCATGCCGGACTTCTTGAGCGCGTGCTCTGTCGCAGGAATTGGTGCCGTCAGCATCCAGACCGGGTCGTCGCCCCGCACGGAGAGGTGGTGTACGCGGGCCCGCGGGGTCAGGCCGTGGTCCCTGATCGCCTGCTCGCTGGCGACCAGCAGGGCGGCCGAGCCGTCACTGATCTGGCTGGAGACGGCGGCGGTGAGCAGGCCGTCCTCCACCAGGGTGCGCAGGGTGGCCATCTTCTCCAGCGTGGTGTCCGGTCGGGGGCCCTCGTCGGCGGTCACGCCCTCGAGGGGTGCGAGCTCGCGCTCGAAGCGGCCCTCCTGTTGGGCATGCAGCGCCCGCTGGTGGCTCTCGTAGGCGAAGGCCTCGAGCTCGGCGCGGCTCAGCTCCCAGTGCTTGGCGATGCGCTCGGCACTCAGGAACTGGTTCACGGGCTGCTTGCCGTACCGCGCGACCCAGCCCGGACTGCCGGAGAACGGGTCGCCGTGGCCCAGGTCCCTGGCGCAGATCATCGCGCTGGCGATCGGAATCTGCGTCATGTTCTGCACGCCGCCGGCCACGACCAGGTCCGCGGTGCCGCTCATGACGGCCTGGGCGGCGAAGTGCACCGCCTGCTGGGAGCTGCCGCACTGCCGGTCGATCGTCACCCCCGGCACGTGGTCGGGGTAGCCGGCCACCAGCCAGCACCACCCGGCGATGCCGCCGG